>JBPCMA010000035.1:0-2955 GCA_051002715.1 Caulobacteraceae bacterium | reverse complement strand
GGGGGAGGGGGACCGCGAAGCGGTGGAGGGGGCTCTGGGGCGTGCGCCGGCGTTTGATCGGCCTCCCCCTCTGCCTCGACCTCGATCACCGCCAGGGCCGAACCCACGGCGGCCATTTCGCCCAGTTCGCCGTTCAGCGCCACAATTCGCCCGGTGACCGGGGTGGTCATTTCCACCGTCGCCTTGTCGGTCATCACATCGACGAGGGGCTGATCCTCCTCGATGCGGTCGCCCACGGCCACATGCCAGGCGACGATCTCCGCCTCGGCCGTCCCCTCGCCGACATCGGGGAGCTTGAAGGTGAACTGGCCCATGGTCTCAAGCCTCCACGGTTCGCTTCAGGGCGGCGGCCACTCGTTCGGGTCCCGGAAAATATTCCCACTCGAAGGCGTGGGGATAGGGCGTATCCCAGCCGGCCACCCGCTCGATCGGCGCCTCCAGATGATAGAAGCAGCGCTCCTGCACCAGGGCGGAGAGCTCCGCCCCGAAGCCGGAGGTCTTGGTCGCCTCGTGGACCACCACGCAGCGCCCGGTCTTCCTTACCGAGGCGACGATGGCGGCGATGTCCACCGGCCACAGGGTCCGCAGATCGATCACCTCGGCGTCGACGCCGCTCTCCTCGGCCGCCGCCAGGGCGACGTGGACCATGGTCCCGTAGGCCAGCACGGTCACCGCCGCGCCGGCCCGCGCGATCGCCGCTTCGCCCAGCGGCGTGACGTAATGCCCCTCCGGCACGGCGCTGGCCGGGTGCTTGGCCCATGGCGAGACCGGCCGATCGTGGTGGCCGTCGAAGGGGCCGTTGTAGATGCGCTTGGGCTCCAGGAAGATCACCGGGTCGTCCGCCTCAATGGCGGCGATGAGCAGGCCCTTGGCGTCGTGGGGATTGGAGGGGACGACCACCTTCAGGCCCGCCACATGGGTGAACAGGGCCTCGACGCTCTGGCTGTGGGTCTGGCCGCCGAAGATGCCGCCGCCGTAGGGCGTTCGTATGGTCATGGGCGCGATGAATTGGCCGGCCGAGCGATAGCGCAGGCGCGCCACCTCCGAGACGATCTGGTCATAGGCCGGATAGATGTAGTCGGCGAACTGGATCTCCACCACGGGGCGCAGGCCATAGGCCCCCATACCCACCGCCACGCCGATCAAACCGCTCTCGGCGATGGGGGTGTCGAAGCAGCGCTCCAGGCCGTACTTCTTCTGCAGCCCCTCGGTGGCGCGGAACACCCCGCCGAAAAAGCCCACGTCCTCGCCGAAGATCAGCACGTCCGGGTCGCGCTCTAGCATCACGTCCATGGCCGAATTGAGGGCCTGGATCATGTTCATGGTCGCCATGGCCTTAGACCCCCAGTTCCTGGCGCTGCTCGCGGATGTGCCAGGGCGTTTCCGCATAGACCTCCTCGAACATCTCGCGGACGCTGGGCTTGGAGCCGGCGGAAAGGGTGCCGACCGCCTCGGCCCGCCGGGCCGCCGCCCGCACCGTCTCGACCAGCTCCTTGTGCAGCGCGTCGTGGCGTTCCTCCGACCATTCGCCGAGCGCGACCAGATGATCCTTGAGCCGGGCGATGGGGTCGCCCAGCGGCCAGCCGGCGGCTTCGTCCTTCGGCCGATACTGGCTGGGGTCGTCGCTCGTCGAATGGCCCTCGGCCCGGTAGGTGACCAGCTCGATGAGGGTCGAGCCGAGATTGGCCCTGGCCCGCTCGGCCGCCCAGGCGGTCGCCGCATAGACCGCCAGGAAGTCGTTGCCGTCGACCCTCAGCCCCGGCAGCCCATAGCCGATGGCCCGCGAGGCGAAGGGGCAGTCCACGTCGCCGGCGATGCCGCGGAAGGAGGAGATGGCCCACTGGTTGTTGACCACGGTCAGCACCACCGGGGCGCGATAGACCGAGGCGAAGGTCAGGGCGTGATGAAAGTCCCCCTCGGCGGTGGACCCGTCGCCGATCCACGCCGCCGCGAGTCGGGTGTCGTGCTTGTAGGCCGAGGCCATGGCCCAGCCCACCGCCTGGCTGTACTGGGTGCCGAGGTTGCCGGAGATCGAGAAGAAGCCATACTCCCGGCTCGAATAGAGCACCGGCAACTGCCGCCCCTTGAGCGGGTCGTCGGCATTGGAGAGGATCTGGTTCATCATTTCGAGCAGCGGGCAGCCGCGGGCGATCAGCAGGCCCTGCTGGCGGTAGGTGGGAAAGCACATGTCGTCGGGGCGCAGGGCCAACGCTTGGGCCACGGCCACCGCCTCCTCGCCGGCGCACTTCATGTAGAAGGAGGTCTTGCCCTGGCGCTGGGCGCGGTACATCCGCTCGTCGAAGGCGCGGGTCAGCATCATGGCGCGCAGGCCGGAGCGCAGCGTCTCGGCGTCCAGCCCCGGCGCCCAGGGGCCGACGGCGGCGCCCGTCTCGTCCAGCACCCGGATCAGCCCATAGGCGAGGTCGCGCATCGCCTCGGCCCCGGCGTCGACCGGCGGCCGCTCCACCGCCCCGGCGGGCGAGAGGCGCAGGTTGCCGAAGTCCGCCGCCTGGCCCGGCCGCGCCCTGGGCTCGGGAATGCGCAGGCTGAGCGCATTGGACCGACGCGGCGCGCGAGGTTCGGTCAAGATTTGTCTCCCCATGGGCGGGCGCCCGCCCCCTCAAAGCACAAGACGGCGGCCGGCAAAAGGCCACGCGACTTAGCGTTTTCCTCCCTCCTCTTCATGGGGAGGGTGGATCGGCGCGAAGCGCCGGACGGGTGGGGCTCTTTCCAGATAGCCCGCCCGTAACCGTCACCCCAACCCCGCTCGCCGGATGGCGAGTCGCCCTCCCCATCCGCCAACGGAGGGAGGGTCGTGCTAGAATGGCGGCCATCATGCGCGGCCAAGGCTTCACCTTCTTCGACACCGCCATCGGGGCGTGCGGCGTGGCGTGGAGCGCGGCGGGCCTCATCGGCGTCGAGCTGCCCGGCCGCTCGCCGACGGCGACCCGGGCG
>JBPCMA010000034.1:0-7890 GCA_051002715.1 Caulobacteraceae bacterium | reverse complement strand
GTCGCCGCCTCGGCCGCCGCGCCCCCTCCCGTCGCCGCCGCCGCCGCCGCGCCGGCCAAGCCGATCGAGGCGGCCAAGCCGCCCAAGCTGGCCGCCGCCGCCAAACCGGCCGCCGCGAAACCCGCCGCGGCGAAATCCGTCGCCAAGACGTCGCCGCCTGCCAAAGCCGACCCGATCGGGACCATGCTGGCCGACGCCGACGCTTCGCCGGCCAAGCCCGGCCCAGCCAAGCCCGATTTGGCCAAAACCGGCCCGGCCTCGGTGCAGATCGGCGCCTTTTCGTCCAAGGACCTGGCCGACGCCGGCTGGAACGACGCCGCCGGCCTCGCGCCGGGCGACATGGCCGGCAAGAACAAGCGGGTCACGGCGGTGAGCAAGGCGGACGGGTCCACCCTCTACCGCGCCGCCATTACCGGCTTTTCCTCGCGCGAGGAGGCCCAGGCCCTGTGCGCCAAGCTCAAGGCCGCCGGGCAGAGCTGTTTCGTCAGGTGAGCGCCGCCTGCATCCTCGGTTGCGCCGGCCCGGTTCTGCTCGGCGAAGAGGCGGCGTTCTTTCGCGATGTTGATCCCTGGGGGTTCATTCTGTTCGCCCGCAATGTCGAGACGCCGACTCAGGTTCGCGCCCTCACCGACGCCCTGCGCGCCGCGGTCGGGCGCGCCGACGCGCCAGTGCTGGTCGACCAGGAAGGCGGCCGGGTGCAGCGGCTGGGGCCGCCGCATTGGCCCCGCTACCCGCCCGCCCGCGCCTATGCAGGCCTCGCCGATCCGCATCTGCGGGGCGAGATGGCTTGGCTCGGCGCGCGGCTGATCGCCCACGACCTGGAAGCGGTTGGAATCAATGTCGATTGCCTGCCGGTGCTCGACGCGCCGGGGCCGGGCGGCCATGACGTCATCGGCGATCGGGCCTATGGCGATGACACCGCCGAGATCGCCGCCCTGGGGCGCGCCGCGGCGGAAGGGCTGATGACCGGCGCCGTGCTACCGGTGATCAAGCACATCCCCGGCCACGGTCGCGCCACGGCCGACAGCCACCACGATCTGCCGGTCGTGGAGGCCTCCCTCGCCGAACTCGAGGCGCGCGATTTCGCGCCCTTCAAGGCCCTCGCCGACCTGCCCATGGCGATGACCGCGCACGTCGTCTACGCCGCGGTGGACGCGCGCCGGCCGGCCACCACGTCGCCGGCCGTCATCGAACGCGTGATCCGCGGCGCGATCGGTTTCGACGGCCTGCTGATCAGCGACGATCTGTCCATGCGGGCGCTCAGCGGCGACCTCGGCCGTCGCGCCGGCGATTGCCTCTCCGCCGGCTGCGATGTCGCCCTCCACTGCAACGGCGACATGGCCGAGATGAAGGCGGTCGCCGCGCAAGCCGGCCCGATGACCACGCGCGCCGCCGAGCGGGCCGCCGCCGCCCTGGCGCGTCTGCCCCAGACGCCCGAACCGTTCGACGCGCGGGAGGCGCGGCGGCGGTTCGACGCCGCGCTCGACGATCGGTGGGCGGCGTGAGCGAGGCCCTCCAACTCCACATCGACTTCGAGGCGGCCGATGGGGCGGCCTTGGATGGTGAAGCCCTGATCATCGATCTCGACGGCTACGAGGGGCCGCTGGACCTTCTCCTCACCCTGGCGCGGCGCCAAAAGGTCGATCTGCTGAAGCTGTCGGTGACCCTTCTGGCCGACCAGTTCCTCGCCTTCGTCCGTGAAGCGCGGACGCGCCGCTTCGCCCTGGCCGCCGACTACTTGGTCATGGCCGCGTGGCTCGCCTACCTGAAATCGCGCCTGCTGCTGCCCAAGCCCACGCCGGCGGCGGAGGCGGATGGGCCGGCCGAGGCGGTGGCGGCCCGCTTGGCGTTCCGTCTGGCCAAGCTGGCCGCCCTGCGGGACGCCGCCGCCGCTCTCGACAGGTTGCCAATTCTGGGCCGCGAGGTGTTCGCCCGCGGCGACCCTCAGGCGCTACGGATCGTCTCCCACAACCGCCTGGAGGGCGATCTTCATGGCCTGATGGTCGCCTATGTCGACCAGAAGCGGCGCGATCGCGACCGCCGCTATCGGCCCGCGCCGGCCCAGGCCTACCGCCTCGACGACGCCCGCGAACGCCTGCGCGGGCTGCTGCCGAAGCTCGGCCGCTGGACCCCGCTCACCGCCGTCGCGCCGTCGGAAGACCGAGCCGCCGGGCCGAACCGCGCCTCCTATCTGGCTTCCACGCTCTCGGCCGGTTTGGAGCTGGTTCGCGAGGGCGACCTGGAGGCGCGCCAGCTCGCCCAGTTCGCCGAGGTCTATCTGCGGGCGCGCAAGGCGGCGGCGTGAGGGATATCGCCGCCGTCGAACGCATGATCGAGGCGCTGCTGTTCGCCGCCGCCGAGCCGCTGAGCGGGGCCGATCTGGCCGGCCGCTTGCCGCAAGGCGTCGACATCGCCGCAGGCGTGGAGGCGCTGAAAATCCACTACGCCGATCGCGGTGTCCAGCTCGCCCAGGTAGCCGGCCGCTGGCGCTTTCAGACGGCGGCAGACCTGGCCTTTCTGATGAGCCGCGAGCGCGACGAGCCGCGCCGCCTCTCCCGCGCCGCCCAGGAAACCCTGGCCATCGTCGCCTATCATCAGCCGGTCACCCGCGCCGACATCGAGGCGGTGCGTGGCGTTCACGACAGCCGCGGGACACTGGAGGTCCTGCTGGAGCTCGGCCTGGCGCGGATGCGCGGCCGCCGCCGCTCGCCCGGCCGGCCGATCACCTATGGAACCACGGACCGGTTTCTCGAACACTTCGGCCTGGCCAGCCTCGCCGATCTGCCGGGCGCGGCGGAGATGAAGGCGGCCGGCCTGCTCGACCTCGATCTGCCCGCCGATTTCCACCTGCCCGATCCCGGCGCCCGAGTCATCGACGAAGACCCGCTGGAAGGTGGCGACGCCCCCGAGTTCCATCGCGACTTTCTGGGTAAGGAGGATCCGCCGGCGCCGGCTGGTTGAATCCCGGCAGTCTCGTCCGTGGCGTTGCGCCGGGTAACTGACTATATTGGCGTGGCGTGATCCCACGCGGCGGCCGTCGATGATCCTCGCGAGCGACGGGTGCCGGAACCAAAGAGGGTTCCAGGCTCTACCGATCGTGCGAGAGGAGAATGAAGATCATGGGTGGACTGGCTCCGTGGCACATCATCCTGCTCGCCATCGTGGTGCTGCTGGTGTTCGGCGGTCGCGGCAAGCTGTCGGGCCTGATGGGTGACGCCGCCAAAGGCGTTCGCGCTTTCCGGGACGGGTTGAAAGGCGACGAGACGCCGCCGCCCGCGCCGCCGCCGCAACCCCTGCCGAGCGCCGAAGCCGACAAGGACACGATCGTCCGCTAGGATAGTCGTCGCGCCATGCGCTCCCTCCGCGAGGGACGGGCCTGAAATCAAGAGAACCCGACACCGATGTTCCCCGAAGGCCGGATTCTCGATTTCCTGATCGTCGGCGTGATCGCCCTCATCGTGGTGGGCCCGAAGGATCTGCCGGTCCTCATGCGCAAGGTGGGCCAGTTCGTCGCCAAGATGCGCGCCATGGCCGCCGAATTCCGCGCCAGCTTCGACGAGATGGCCCGGCAATCGGAATTGGACGATCTGCGCCGCGAGGTCGAGGCCATGCGCTCGGGGGCTCCTTTGAAGAACGCTGTCGGCTTGGGCAAGGAATCGGAGGCCGGGCAGGTGTTCGACGAAATCGACACCGGCCTGCGCGCCGGCGCGGCGCAACCCCATTCGCCCATGGATCACCAATATCCGGCGAGCGTCGCGCCGGCCGCGCCCGAGGCCTCCGCGCCCGCCGCGCCGGCGCCTGAACCGGCCACGCCCGAGGCGCCGTCTTGAGTCTGCCGGCGGACGACATCGAGATCGAGGCCTCGCGGGCGCCCCTTCTCGACCATCTCATCGAGTTGCGCCGCCGCCTGATCGTGTGCGCCGCGGCCCTGATCGTCGGCTTCCTGGTCTGCTTCACCTTTTCGCGCCAGATCTACATCCTGCTGCTCCACCCCTTCGAGGTGGGGGCGGGCTTGCTGGCGGCCCAGAAGGCGCACGGAGCCCATCACGGCCCGTTCGACCTGCTGCTCACCCTGGTGGGCCTGAAGTCCGCTCCCCACGCCACCGAACAGTTGAAGCTGGTCTTCACCGCGCCGCTGGAATTCTTCTTCACCAAGGTGAAGCTGGCGGTGTTCGGGGCCATCGTCGTGACCTTTCCGGTCTTGGCCTGGCAGCTTTACCGGTTCGTGGCGCCGGGCCTTTATCGGCGCGAGCGCTACGCTTTTCTGCCTTTCCTGATCGCCTCTCCGGTGCTGTTCGCGCTGGGAGGCGCCCTGGTCTATTTCGTCATGCTGCCCTTCGTGCTGTGGTTTTCGCTCAACCAGCAGATCGTCGACGCGGGCAATATTTCGGTCCAGCTGCTGCCCAAGGTGTCGGACTATCTGTCGCTGGTGACCACCTTGCTCCTGGCTTTCGGCCTGTGCTTCCAGCTTCCGGTGGTTCTCTCCTTGCTGGGCCTAGCGGGGCTGGTGAGCGCCAAGATGCTGCGGTCCGCGCGGCGCTACGCCATCGTCGGGGTGTTCGTGGTCGCCGCCGTCCTCACCCCGCCCGACCCGATCAGCATGATCTCGCTGGCCCTGCCCATCACCCTTCTCTACGAGATCTCCATATGGTGCGTGTCGCTGATGGAGCTGCGGCGCCGGCGCGAAGACGAGGCCACCGCGCCCGAGGGGGCGTCAGGCTGACCCGCGCCCTTGGCGCGCCCGCCGACGCGCCTTAAGGGGAGGGCGCTTTTCACCGTTCGGCACCTCCTTTCATGCACGATATCCGGGCCATTCGCGACGATCCAGGGGCGTACGACCGCGCCTGGGCGGCCAGGGGCCTGGGACCGCAGACACCGGCGATTCTGGAATTCGATGAGAGGTTGCGCGTGATTCAGACTGGGCTGCAGTCGCTGCAGTCATCGCGCAACGAACTCTCGAAACAAATTGGCCGCGCCAAGGTGGCTGGCGCCGAGGTCGAAGCCCAGGCGCTGATGGCGCGGGTGGATCTCCAAAAAACGCTGATCGGTCAAAACGCGAGGGACGAGGCGGAGAGGCGCATCCAACTCGACGATCTGCTGGCGGCGCTCCCCAACCTGCCGGCCCCCGATGTGCCTCCGGGAACGAATGAAACCGGCAATGTCGAAATCCGCCGCTGGGGCGAACCGTCGACGATGGAAGGCGCCAAGGATCACGTCGATCTGGGCGCGGCGCTGGGCCAGATGGACTTCGAGGCGGCCGCCCGCATGTCCGGCGCGCGTTTCGTGGTGCTCGAGGGCGACCTGGCGCGGCTGGAGCGGGCGCTCGGCCAATTCATGCTCGACATGCAGACCCGCGAGCATGGCTATCTCGAGATTTCGCCCCCGCTTCTGGTCAGGGACGAGGCGGTGTTCGGGACCGGCCAACTGCCCAAATTCGCCGAGGATTTGTTTCGGACAACCGACGGGCGCTGGCTCATTCCCACCGCCGAGGTCTCGCTCGCGAACCTTGTCCGCCAGCGGATTCTCGACGAGGGCGACCTGCCGATGCGCCTCGCCGCCCTCACTCCATGTTTTCGCTCCGAAGCCGGGGCGTCGGGCAAGGACACGCGGGGTATGATCCGCCTGCATCAGTTCAATAAGGTGGAACTGGTGTCGATCACCACGCCCGAACAGGCGGGCGCCGAACACGAGCGCATGGTGGAATGCGCCGAGGCGGTGCTGAGGCGCCTGGAGCTGCCCTTCCGCACCGTGCTGCTGTGCGCCGGCGACATGGGCTTTTCGGCCCGCAAGACCTATGACCTGGAGGCGTGGCTGCCCTCGCAAAGGATGTTTCGCGAGATCAGTTCCTGCTCCGACTGCGGCGACTTTCAGGCCCGCCGCATGGATGCGCGTTTCAAGCGGGCGGGCGAGAAGGGAACCCGTTTCGTCCATACCCTCAACGGCTCTGGGCTAGCGGCGGGACGCGCCCTGGTGGCGGTCATGGAGACCTATCAGGACGAGGGTGGGCGCATCGCCATCCCCCAGGCGCTGCACCCCTATATGGCGGGCCTGACCCACATCGGCGGGGCGGCGTGAGGATCCTGGTCACCAACGACGACGGCGTCCGCGCCGAAGGCCTGGCGGTGCTGGAGGCCATCGCCCGCGCCCTGTCGGACGACGTCTGGGTGTGCGCGCCGGAGGCCGAACAATCGGGAGCATCGCGCTCGCTCACTCTCACCGAGCCGCTGCGCGTGCGCCGCCTGGACGAGCGGCGGTTCGCGGTCCTCGGCACCCCGACCGACTGCGTGATGCTGGCCATTCAGCATCTGATCGAAGGCGAGCGGCCCGATCTGGTCCTTTCGGGGGTCAACCGCGGCCTCAACGCCGGCGAGGACGTCAGCATGTCGGGCACGGTGGCGGGCGCCATCGAGGGCATGGCGCTGGGCGTCCCGGCCATCGCCTTGTCGCAGATGATGCGCTATTCGCGGGAGGATGAGCGCGCCCCCTTCGAGACGGCGGCCGTCTTCGGCCCGGGCCTGGTGGCGCGGCTGGTCGGCCTGGGCTGGCCGGGCGACGTGATCCTCAACATCAATTTCCCGGCGACAGCGGCTTCGCAGGTGAGCGAGGTCGAGGTGACGCGCCAGGGATTTCGCAATATCCGCACGAGGTTCGCCGAACAGCGCACAGACCTTCGCGGGCGCGATTACTATTGGCTGGGCTACCGCAACGAACCGTCCCAGCCGCCCCCCGGCACCGACCTGCGCGCCGCCTACGACGGCCGCATTTCGGTCACGCCGCTGCATATCGATCTGACCCACATGGAGACCGTTCATGCCCTGAAGGCGGCGGTGGGCGGCGCCCCGCCCAAACTGGCGGAGAGGCCATGACCCGGCGCGGCAAGGAGCCGGCCGAGAAGGACACCCGGCTCGCCCGCCTGGTGCTGGCCCTGCGCTCGCAGGGGGTCACCGACCCGGCCGTGCTGGCCGCCATCGAGCGCACGCCCCGCGACCTATTCACCCCCGAGCTGTTCAAGGATCGGGCCTGGGAGGATTCGGCCCTGCCCATCGCCTGCGGCCAGACCATCAGCCAGCCTTACATCGTCGGCCTGATGACCCAGGCCCTGACCCTGGAGCCCCGGGCGCGGGTGCTGGAGATCGGGGCCGGCTCGGGCTATCAGACGGCGGTTCTGGCCCGCCTGGCCCGCCTCGTCTACACCATCGAGCGTTACCGCACTTTGCTGCGTGAGGCCGAGACCCGTTTCCAGGCCCTTCAGCTCACCAATGTCATCACGAAATTCGGCGACGGGATGTTGGGCTGGCCCGAGCAGGCGCCTTTTGACCGCATTCTGGTCACGGCGGCGGCGCCTGGCGAGCCCACCGTGCTGCTCGGACAGTTGAAGTCTTCCGGAGTGCTCGTCGCGCCGATCGGCAAGGGGCCAATTCAGAGGCTCTGCCGTTATGCCGGTGACGGCGCCGGCGGCTTCGCGATGGACATCCTCTGCGAAGTGCGTTTCGTGCCGCTGCTGGAAGGGGTGGCGCGCGAACTCTGAGAGGGCCTGGCCGCGGCGACGACGCACAGGTGATTCGCCCCCGCCCTTGACCGATGATTTACCCTTCGGCGCCTCACTGGCGCCGGCGTATAGGATGCGGAGCGGCGATGACGCGGATCAGTTCGATGAAGGCCGGCGCGATCGCTGTTTTCGCCGGCAGCTTGGCCGCCTGCGCCACGCCCACCTATCCGGTCAAGGCCGGCTACACCCCGCCGCCGCCGATCCAGCCGCGCTATTCCGATCGCCTCCAGCCGGCCCCGGCGGCGCCTCCGCCAGCTTCGTCGGCCGAGACCGCTCCGGCTCCGGCTCCGACTCCGGTCCCGGCGCCGTCCGCGCCGGCGCCCGCGGTGGAGAGCCAGCCC
>JBPCMA010000033.1:0-6693 GCA_051002715.1 Caulobacteraceae bacterium | reverse complement strand
CCGCCCCGGCGCAGAAGGCCCGCCCCGCCCCGGTGACGATCACCGCCCCCACGCCGTCGTCGGCGTCAGTCAAGTCGAAGGCGGCGATCATCTCGACCATCATCGCCGTGGTGAAGGCGTTGAGGCGCTCGGGCCGGTTGAGGGTGATGGTGGCGATACCTTCCTCGACGGAATAGAGGAGGGTTTCGAAGGTGGGCGGGGGCATGGGGTGGCTCCGCGAAATCTTGGCCGCATCGCATGGTCCTGACGTGGCGACAGTCAAGGGCTATCAGCGAGCGTACCAGCCGATGAAACCTGATTTCGGGTCGTGTCCTATCGCTCATCGACGTTGACGGCTGGATGCGAATCGCGGAAACAGGGCAATGCCTGTGGAAACACAACTCAATCGCGGATTGAAGCGCCGGCTAATGTACATCGAGAACAAGGATGGCGAGATAGACGGAGCCAACCGTCGCGTCGGCTGGATAAGTTTTTCCAAGACTGGGCAGACCGTCTATTATCGGGGCAGGGAACTGGCGAAAATCAGGGGCGGCGGCGTCCGAGGCAACTTCATCGATGTGGCAAACCGCGATGAGTATTGGGTTTCGGGCGTCAAGAAACGCGGTTCGAATGCCCGCTGGGCGGAAAACATCTCGATAGCTGTTGATGCCGATGCGCTCGCCGACTATCGGGACTTGAAATCATCCTAGGAGATCGCAAGCTCCTTCAACGGTCCATCGAAGACGGCTGGCCGATTGGCAAGCATTTTCGCGATCGGTCAGTGCGCTCTCGGCGTCAGGGGATTCGCGCTGCCGCTGACCGACCCTAACCGGGCTCGCTCAACTCCAAGGGTAGTACCGGCAGGCCGGCCTCGACAACGGCTGCCTCCATTGCTTTCCACAACGGCGTCTTGCAAGCGGCCACCGACCGAGCCCAGTGGACGAGTGGGCCGGCGAAGCGGCGGAAGTCGATTTCGGCGACGTGAACCTTGGCGCGCTCCCGATCGACGTCATCCTCGCGATTTTCAGGATCGCGATCGTTGATGAGGTGGCATTCCGCCAGCGCCTGGGCCACGGCGTCGTCTTCATCGGCGGCCCAGCCTTCCCAGCGAAAGCCCGTGTCGCAGGCGTCATCGTAGAACTCGGGCGAAACTGTAACGAACCAAGGCAGACGCGTCTTCACATGTTTCGCGTCACTTGGCGTATGGTTTTCGTTGGGCACTGTCGCTCCTCCTTTGAGTTGCCCATTTTTATAACCTATCCGAACGACGCCCTATAGGTGGCCGGCTCGAGCACGACAGCCTGTTCCAGCGGCGGTCGCAGTTTGAAGAACCTTGGCGCCTCTCCGAATTCGTAGACGCGATAGAGGCGAAACGCGTCTGGCCTTTCATCTGCGAAAGAACGCTCATTGCTGGTGAGGAAGAATGGCGTCTTTCGGGTGCCACACGTCGTCTTGACCTCGATCAGGCGTTCCCGCCCTGCCGGGTCAAATGAGAGAATGTCGTAGCCCGCGCCGTCCCCATCCTCCTGAGAGACCCAGCGGACTTTGCCGGCGAGGTCCCGGCGCTCGGCCTCGGCGAGGCGGCGGCGTTCGAAATCAATGATCAGCGCCTCTCCCGCCTTGCCCAGAGCCCTATTCTTAAAGTCGCGCTCGGTGGGATCGAACTTGCGAATTAGTCGCTCCAGCCGCTCGGGCTTGGGAGCGATATCGAAGTTGGGGGCGGGCGGCGGCTCTTCGAAAAGGCTCTGCGGTTCCGCAAAGCCCATCGGAGCTACCGCGCTCAGATCGGGCAAGCCGGGGTTTGCTGAGAGGTGGCGCTCGATGGCGTCGTATATGGCGTTCTGAACGTTAAACTTGGGTTTGTAGCCTCTGATTCCCGGAAGACCGATGTCTTCCAGCACCGCCGAAATATTCATGTGCTTGAACTCGACCGAGCGATGGGTCCGGCCGATGCGCTCCATCAAAGCGGCGCTGTGGTGCGATTTGACAAAGCCTCGACCCTCGCGTTCAGCGGCGAGCATGGCGAAATAGTCGGCGACGATGGCGTCGAGTTCGTCGTCGCCCCAAACTGTTCCGACCTTCGCCTGGTCCGCCATGGCGTTTGCGCGCGTGATTTCGATCGGCCGGCATCGTGGCGGCGGGCGCGACGGTTGTGAAGCTTCTTGTTCTGCAGAGGGCGACCCGACCATCGCACCCGCGCCCCACGCCTTTACGCCGCCGCCCGCGACGCGCCATAACGTCCCACCGGCGACAAGCCGGCTTTCGAGGAAACGCCCATGTCCAAACCGATAATGGCGGACTACATCGTCGTCGGGGCCGGGTCGGCGGGGTGCGTGCTGGCCAATCGGCTGACCGCCGACGGCAAGACGCGGGTGCTGCTGCTGGAGGCGGGGGGCGACGATCGGCCGACGCGGGAACCTTCGCAGTTCATGTCCAACCTGATGATCCATGTGCCGGTGGGCTATTCGCGGACGCTCAAGGACCCCAAGGTCAACTGGCTCTATGCCACCGAGCCCGATCCGGGCACCGGCGGGCGCTCGCACGTTTGGCCGCGCGGCAAGGTGCTGGGCGGCTCGTCGTCGATCAACGGTCTGCTTTACATTCGCGGCCAGCACGCCGACTACGACGGCTGGCGTCAACTGGGCTGCGAGGGCTGGGGCTGGGACGACGTGCGGCCCTATTTTCTGCGCGCCCAGCACCAGGAGCGCGGGGCGGGCGAGCACCACGCCGTGGGCGGGCCGCTGAACGTCTCCGACGTCACCGAGGGGCACCCGGTGTCGGACGCGGTGATCGAGGCCTGCGTCGAGGCCGGCATCCCGCGCAACTCCGACGTCAACGGCGCCGACCAGGAAGGGGTGACCTGGTACCAGCTCACCGTGAAGAACGGCCAGCGCTGTTCGGCGGCGGTGGCCTATCTGCATCCGGCCATGAAGCGAGCCAATCTGCGGGTGGAGACCCGTGCGCTCGCCGCGCGCGTGGTGTTCGAGGGCCGGCGGGCGGTGGGCGTGGAATTCCTTCAGGGCGGGGAGCGCAAGACGGCGATGGCGGCGCGGGAGGTGATTCTGGCCGGCGGCGCGGTCAATTCGCCGCAGCTTCTGCAGCTCTCGGGGGTCGGGCCGGCCGCCCTGCTCGCCGACCATGGCGTGCCGGTGGTCGCCGACCGGCCGGGCGTCGGCGAGAACCTGCAAGATCACTACGTCATCCTGGCTACCTGGCGGCTCAAGGCCGGGGTGGTGTCGGTGAACGAGCTCACCCGCGGCGCTCGATTCTTCGGCGAGACGCTGAAATACCTCTTCCAGCGCAAGGGCCTGCTGACCCTGTCGGCCGCCCACATCGCCGCCTTCTGCAAGTCGCGGCCCGATCTTGCCGGCCCTGACATCCAGTTCCACATCCTGCCGGCCACCAGTGACATGGAAAAATTCACCAAGGAGGGCAAGATGGAGCTGGAGAAGGAGCCGGGCCTAACCATCGCCCCCTGCCAGCTTCGCCCGGAGAGCCGTGGCTACATCGGCATCGTCTCGCCCGACGCGACGGTCCATCCGGCCATTTCGCCCAACTATCTCAGCGATCCGTTGGATCAGGAGGTCGCGGTGGCGTCGCTGAAATGGGCCCGCGCCATCGCCGGCCAGCCGGCCCTCAGCCCCTATATCGATCATGAGATGATGCCCGGGCCCGGCTTCGACTCCGACGCCATGCTGCTGGAATACGCGCGGGCGGCCGGCACCACCATCTATCACCCAGTGGGAACCTGCCAGATGGGCCATGGGCCCGCCGCCGTGGTCGATCCCGAGCTGCGGGTGATCGGCGTGGAGGGTCTGCGGGTGATCGACGCCTCGGTCATGCCGAGGCTCGTCTCGGGCAACGCCAACGCCCCGACGATCATGATCGCCGAGAAGGCCGCCGACCTCATCCTGGGGCGCGCGCCGGCGAGGTCGTTGGCCGCCTGAGATGCATCCATCGATCCACGCCAAGGCGAACCCCGAAAAGGCGGCCTACATCATGGCCGCCTCGGGCGAGAGCGTGACCTATGGCGAACTCGAGGCGCGTTCGAACCAGGGGGCGCATCTTCTGCGGTCGATCGGAGTGCGGACCGGCGACGGCGTCGCCTTCTTCATGGACAACAGCCCGCGCTATTACGAGGCGCTGTGGGCGGCGCAGCGCAGCGGGGTGCGTTTCACCTGCATTTCCTCGAAGCTCACCGCCGGCGAGGTCGAATACATCGTCCGCGACAGCAACTCCAAGGTGCTCGTCGCCTCGGCGGGGGTGGCCGAGACCGCCCGTCAGGTCGTCCCCCTGGTCCCGGGCGTGAAACTGTTCATGGTCGATGGCGTCCCCGACGCCGGTTTGGCGCCCTTCGCGAGCTTCGAAACAGCCCGCGCCGCTTTTCCCACGACGCCGATCTCGGGCGAGAGCGCCGGCTCGGCCCTGCTCTATTCGTCGGGCACCACCGGCCGGCCCAAGGGCGTCAAGCGCCTGAGCGGGGCGCTGGCCGACCCGGCGATCGAAGCGATGAGTCCGCTGGCCATGGTCGGGGCGGCCCTCTACGGCATGGACGCCGACACCGTCTATCTCTCCCCCGCCCCCCTCTATCACGCCGCGCCGCTCGGCTGGTCGATGGCCGTCCAGGCCCTCGGCGGCACGGTTGTGCTGATGGAGCGGTTCGATCCGGAAGCCGCCCTGGCCCATATCGAGACCTATCAGGTCACCTGCGCCCAATGGGTGCCGACCCATTTCGTTCGCATGCTGAAATTGCCGCCCGAGGTCCGCGCCCGCCACGACCTCTCCTCGCTCGAATGCGCTTTCCACGCCGCCGCGCCCTGCCCGGTCCCGATCAAGGAGGCGATGATCGAGTGGTGGGGGCCGATCGTCCACGAATATTACGCCGGCACCGAGGGCAACGGCTTTTGCGCCATCTCGGCGGCCGAATGGCTGAACAAGAAGGGTTCGGTGGGCAAGGGGCTGACCGCCCAGGTCAAGATCTGCGACGAGGCCGGCGAGGAACTTCCCGCCCGAACCGAGGGGGGCGTCTATTTCGCCGGCGGCGGCGATTTCGAATACCACAACGATCCAGGCAAGACCGCCGAGAGCCGCAACCGGCACGGCTGGACCACCCTGGGCGACGTGGGCTGGCTGGACGAGGACGGCTATCTCTTCCTCACCGACCGCAAGAGTTTCATGATCACTTCCGGCGGGGTGAACATCTATCCCCAGGAGATCGAGAACCTGCTGATCACCCACCCCAAGGTCGCCGACGTGGCGGTGGTCGGCGCGCCGCAGGAGGGGGTGGGCGGGGAGGTGGGGGCCGTCGTCCAGCCCATGGACGGCGCCGAGGCCGGCGAGGCTTTGGCCGCCGAGCTTTCCGCCTTCGCCCGCGCCAACCTATCCCACATCAAGGCGCCGCGACGGATCGACTTCATGGCCGAACTGCCCCGCCACGCCACCGGCAAGCTCTACAAACGCCTGATCCGCGACGCCTACTGGGGAAAGGCCGGCGGGACGATCGTCTGAATGCCTTGCGGGCCTGAGGAAACTCGTGTGAGACGAGAGTCGGATTCGAAACCAAGCGAGCGGGGGGCGACAGAGATGAAGGCGGTCGAATTGAAGGATCTGGCCGGCCTGGTCGGCCAGGACGTGGGGGTCTCGGACTGGCTGGAGATCACCCAGGAGCGGGTCAACCAGTTCGCCGACGCCACCGGCGATCACCAGTGGATTCACGTCGATGTGGAGCGCGCCACCCGTGAGATCGGCGGCCCCATCGCCCACGGCTATCTGACCCTTTCCCTTATTCCGCGCCTCGCCTCCGGGCTTCTGGCGGTGAAGGGCGTCACCCGCGGCATCAACTACGGCTCGGACAAGGTGCGCTTCACCAACATGGTGCGGGTCGGCAAGCGGGTGCGCCTGCGCCAGAAGCTGCTCTCCGTCGAGCCCCGGGCCGGCGGCCTCCAGATCAAGAGCCTGTGCGCCGTCGAGATCGAGGGCGAGGACCGCCCGGCCTGCGTCGCCGAGACCATCGGCCTGCTTTACAGCGGGTAGGAGCGGGGATCGCGGCCACGCCCGGTGAACATATCAACCGCGCCTTCGATGGCGCCGGTGAATAGGAAAGATGATCGATGAGCCTTGAATTGACCCTGCTGTGCTGGACTCTGGTTCTAGCTCTGGCGCAGATTTTTTTGACGGTCGCTGTTCTGAACAAGGATTTTGGCCTCAAATATAATATGAGCGCCCGTGACGCGCCGCCGCCGCCCGTGTCCGTGCTCGGCGGTCGGCTCCGTCGCGCCCAGGCCAATCTGTTCGAGACCCTGCCGCTGTTCGCCGCCGCGATTCTGATCGCCCATGTGGCGGGCCGCGAGAACGCACTGACCCGGTTGGGCGCCGAACTCTTTCTCGGCGCGCGCATCGTCTATCTGCCGCTCTATGCCGCCGGTGTTCCCGTGCTGAGAACCCTCGCCTGGGCGGTCTCTGTCGTGGGGTTGGTGTTGCTGTTCGTCGCCGTCCTGCATCCGGCCTGAACGCGGCGGAGCGCGCGCCGCCTTTGGGGTCGTCTTCCGGCTGGGGCGTTTGGCTCTACGGCCCCTTCGCCGCCGAGTCGGTGGTGAACGGGCCGGCGGCCCTGGGTGGCGCTTCCGAGGGCGCGGACCTGGCCGCCGGCGCATCCAGCAGCGCCACCGTCTCGCGGATGAATCTCGCCTGGGTGACGATGCCGATCTCCAGGTT
>JBPCMA010000032.1:0-33098 GCA_051002715.1 Caulobacteraceae bacterium | reverse complement strand
GGGCGGGGGCCGGCGCGGGCGGCCGTTCGCGCTGGCCGCAGGCGGCGAGGGTGACGGCGGCGACGGCGGCCAACCCGGCGGTTCGCCATGCCGCGCCGCGCCGCTCCCACGGGGCGAGTCCCCACTCGGCGGAAGATCGCGACGCCTTGAAACGCGGATGCGGCAATGGCTTGGCCTTGGGATGCGAGTCGCACCATGTCACGTCCAAAGGCCGCCGTCATGGGTTCGATGCGGCTTGCCGCGATTTAGCCGCCCGGCGACGGCCGGGGCGCCGTTCCCCGCGCCCGCGCTTCGCGCCAGGGCTTTTGCGTTGTCCGTGAGGTTCGCGAACCGGCCTTCCCAAGGAGGCCCGTTTTCACGCCCGCGCGATCTCCCGCTCGGCGTCCTCCCTCAGCCGCTCCTCTGTCCACTTCGCGAGGCTCTTTCCCGCCAGTTCCGCCGCCAGCGCCGCCATCGCGTGCACCGCCGGATCGACCCGCGCCATGATCTGCCCTGAATAGGGCCGCCGGGGCTCCTTGCCCACCTTGGCGCACGTCTCGATATAGTCTTCGACGGCCTCGCGGAAGGCGCGGCGCAGGTCGCTCACCGTTTCGGCGTGGAAGCCCACGCCGTCGCGAATGCCGGCGAGACGGCCGAAGAAAATACCGTCCTCGTCGTCGAATTGGACCGCGGCGCGATAGCCCCTGTGGTTCATGGTGTTCACGGTTCGACTCCTATCCTCTCCGCGGTCCAAACGGTCCGCTGAAAAGCGCCCCATCCCCGTTTGAACCCCCCGCCTCCATGGTCTAGAAGACCGCCGCACGCCACCCCACATTCAGGGCCTTCCATGAACGCCTTCCTGCTTCAGTATCTGCCGATCGTGATCTTCTTCGCCATCGCCGGCGCCCTGGGCGCCGCCTTCATTCTGGCCGCCGCCGTCGTGGCGCCGCGCGCCCCCGACCCGGAGAAGACCTCGTCCTACGAGTGCGGCTTCAACGCCTTCGACGACGCGCGGATGAAGTTCGACGTGCGCTTCTATCTGGTCGCCATTCTGTTCATCATCTTCGACCTGGAAGTCGCCTTCCTCTTTCCCTGGGCGGTGGCCCTGATGAAGCTGCCGCACGCCACGGGGCAGTTCGCCTTCTGGAGCATGATGAGCTTCCTCTTCGTCCTCACCGTCGGCTTCGTCTATGAATGGAAGAAGGGCGCCCTGGAATGGGAGTGATCGTTCCGGAAAGACCCCACGCGCTGGCGGGCGGCCGCGCCGGCGTCGAGGGCTACGATCCGCGCGCCCACGATCCGTATTTCGACGGGATGGCGCCATCGCTGGCCGACAAGGGCTTCATCGTCGCCGCCGCCGACGATCTGATCAACTGGGCGCGAACCGGGTCGCTGATGTGGATGACCTTCGGCCTGGCCTGCTGCGCCATCGAGATGATGCAGGCCTCCATGCCGCGCTACGACATGGAGCGCTTCGGCTTCGCGCCGCGCGGCAGCCCCCGCCAATCGGACGTGATGATCGTCGCCGGCACCCTCACCAACAAGATGGCCCCGGCCCTGCGCAAGGTCTACGACCAGATGCCCGAGCCGCGCTACGTCATCTCCATGGGAAGCTGCGCCAACGGCGGCGGCTACTACTATTTCAGCTATTCGGTGGTCCGCGGCTGTGACCGCATCGTGCCGGTGGATATCTACGTTCCCGGCTGCCCGCCCACCGCCGAAGCCCTGGTCTATGGGGTGCTCCAGCTCCAGAAGAAAATCCGCCGCACCGGGACCATAGAGCGGTGAGGGGGGGCGATGACCTGGCGGGTGTCCGACGAAGACCTGACGGCGCTGGGCGAGCGCATGACGGCCGATTCCGCCGGCGCGATCGGCAGCTGCGCCGTGGCCTTCGGCGAACTCACCGTCACCGCGGCGGCTCACCGCATCGTCGAGGTTCTCATCTTCCTGCGCGACCACGCCGACCTGAAATTTTCCCAGCTCATCGACCTGTGCGGCGCCGATTACCCGCAGCGCCCGGCGCGCTTCGACGTGGTCTATCACCTGCTCTCCATGACCCGTAACCGCCGCGTCCGGGTCAAGGTGGAAACCGGCGAGGCCACAGCCGTCCCCTCGGTCACCGGTGTCTTCCCGGTCGCCGACTGGTTCGAGCGCGAAGCCTTCGACATGTACGGCATCTTCTTCTCCGGCCACCCGGACCTGCGCCGCCTGCTCACCGACTACGGCTTCCAGGGTCATCCGATGCGCAAGGATTTCCCGATGACCGGCTATGTCGAGGTCCGCTACGACGACGAATTGAAACGGGTGGTCTATGAGCCGGTGAAGTCAGTGGAGTTCCGCGACTGGGACTTCCTCTCCCCGTGGGAAGGCGCCCCCTACGCCAAGCCGGGCCAGGGCTATCCCTACGAACTGGCGGACAAGGAAAAAGAAGGCGGCGCGTCATGACCGGCGACAACGCGCCGGCCGGCGACACCCTCTACATCCCCGAGACCGGCCCGACGCCCGACGAGCCGCCTCGCAAGTTCAACCTCAACTTCGGGCCGCAACATCCCGCCGCCCATGGGGTTCTTCGTCTCGTGCTGGAGCTGGACGGCGAACTGGTGGAGCGGGTCGATCCGCACATCGGCCTGCTGCATCGCGGCACCGAAAAGCTGATCGAGGCGCGGCCCTACACCCAGAACACCCCCTATTTCGACCGCCTCGACTACGTCGCGCCGATGAACCAGGAGCACGCCTTCGTCCTGGCCATCGAGCGGCTGATGGGCCTGGAGGTTCCCCGCCGCGCCCAACTCATCCGCGTTCTCTACGACGAGATCGGCCGCATATTGAGCCACCTGCTGAATGTGACCACCCAGGCCATGGACGTGGGCGCCCTGACCCCGCCTCTCTGGGGCTTCGAGGAGCGCGAAAAGCTCATGGTCTTCTACGAGCGGGCGTCGGGGGCGCGGATGCACGCCAACTATTACCGCCCCGGCGGAGTGCGGCAGGATTTGCCGCCGGCCCTCGTCGAAGACATCGACGGCTGGGCCGCCGCCTTTCCCAAAAGGCTCGACGACATCGAGGTGCTGATCACCGGCAACCGCATCTTCAAGCAGCGCAACGTGAATATCGGAGTGGTGAGCCGCGATCAGGCCCTGGCCTGGGCCTTCACCGGGGTGATGCTGCGCGGCTCGGGCGTCGCCTGGGACCTGCGTCGCAACCAGCCCTACGAATGCTACGACGAATTCGACTTCGACATTCCGCTCGGCGTCCACGGGGACTGCTACGACCGCTATCTGTGCCGGGTGGAGGAAATGCGCCAGTCGGTGAAGATCATGCGCCAGTGCATTGATGTCCTGCGCAAAACGCCTGGCTTGGTGCTCGCCGACGACCACAAGGCGACGCCGCCCAGGCGGGCCGAGATGAAGCGGTCGATGGAAGCCCTGATCCACCACTTCAAGCTCTACAGCGAAGGCTACCATGTGCCGGCCGGCGAGGTGTACGCCTGCGTCGAGGCGCCCAAGGGCGAGTTCGGCGTCTATCTGATCGCCGACGGGACCAACAAACCCTACCGCTGCAAGATTCGCGCCCCCGGCTTCCCCCATCTGGCGGCCATGGACTGGATGAACCGCGGCCACATGCTCGCCGACGTCTCCGCCATCTTGGGATCCCTGGATATCGTGTTCGGCGAGATCGACCGGTGAGCGTCCGCCGTCTCGCCAAGGAACAGCCGGCGTCGTTCGCCTTCGCCCCAGAGAAGCTGGAAGAGGCGCGCGGGTGGATGGCCAGGTTCCCGGAAGGGCGCCAGCAGTCGGCGGTGATCCCCTTGTTGTGGCTGGTCCAGAAACAGGAGGGCTGGGTGCCCGAACCGGCCCTGCGGGTGGTCGCCGAGATGCTCGCCATGCCGGTCATCCGGGTGTTCGAGAACGTCACCTTCTACACCATGTTCCAGCTCGAGCCGGTGGGAAGCGCGGCTCATGTCCAGGTGTGCGGCACCACGCCCTGCATGCTGCGCGGGGCGCGCGAACTGAAAAGCGTGCTGAAGTCCCGGATCGGCCCGCGCGACCATTGCTCGGCCGACGGCCGCTTTTCCTGGGAAGAGGTGGAGTGCATGGGCGCCTGCGCCAACGCCCCCATGGTCGCCATCCACGACTATTACTATGAGGATCTGACGGCGGAGACCCTCGGCGGCATCCTGGACGACCTCGCCGCCGGCAAGCATCCCGAGCCCGGTTCCTATATCGGCCGTCAAGGCTGCGCCCCCGAAGGCGACCCGCTCACCCTCACCGACCCGGCGCTCTACGATGGATCGCGGGCGGAGAAGATGGCGTTGCAGAGAGTGGCGGCGTGACGTTGTCAAACCTCCGTCCTCCCTCCCCTCGATGGGGAGGGCGACTCGGCGAAGCCGAGCGGGGTGGGGTGACGGTGAGCCACGCCCGTTGCAACGGCGCGGCCCCACCCGTCTGCTCGCACGCGCTCGCATCCACCCTCCCCATGAAGGGGAGGGAGGCATGAGCCTTTCCGCCCGCCCGATCCGCACCGCCGGCGTCGTCGCCTGTCTGGTCGGCCTGCTGACCATGGTCAGCGGCCGGTTCGTCGCGGGCGCTCCGACCTGGCTCACCTACGTCGGCGTCGTGGTGATCTTCCTCGGCTGGGGCCTGTTCGGCTGGTACATCGTCACCAGTCTGCGTTCGAGGAGCCGGTAAACCCATGCCCGGCATTCTCCAGGACAAGGACCGCATCTTCACCAACCTCTACGGGCTGCACGACTGGCGCTTGGAAGGCGCGAAACAGCGCGGGGTGTGGAACGCCACCGCCGAGATGATCGCCCAGGGCCCGGAGTGGCTGTGCGACCAGATCAAAGCCTCGGGCCTGCGCGGGCGCGGCGGCGCCGGCTTTGCCACCGGCCTCAAATGGACCTTCATGCCCAAAGAGGAGGGCGAGCGGCCGCACTATCTGGTCCTCAATGCCGACGAATCGGAGCCGGGAACCTGCAAGGACCGCGAGATCATGCGGTTCGACCCCCACCGCCTGATCGAGGGCTGCCTCGTCGCCTGCCGCGCCATCCGCGCCCACGACTGGTTCATCTATATCCGCGGCGAATATGTGCGCGAGCGCGAGCATATGGAGACGGCGCTGGCCGAGGCGCGCGAGGCCCGCCTGATCGGCGCCGGTAACGTGAACGGCTGGGACTGCGACATCCGCCTGACCCATGGCGGCGGGGCCTATATCTGCGGCGACGAAATGGCCTTGCTGGAAAGCCTGGAAGGCAAGAAGGGCCAGCCGCGCCTCAAGCCGCCGTTCCCGGCCGGCTCGGGCGTCTACGGCTGTCCGACCACGGTCAACAATGTCGAGAGCATCGCCGTGGTCCCGGAGATCCTGCGCCGCGGCGCCGACTGGTTCTCCAGCTTCGGCCGGCCCAAGAACACCGGCACCAAGCTGATGAGCGCGTCCGGCCACGTGAACAAGCCGGCGGTTGTCGAGGAGGCCATGTCCATCCCCATGCGCCAGCTGATCGACGACCATTTCGGCGGGGTGCGCGGCGGCTGGGGCAACCTCAAGGCGGTGATCCCCGGCGGCGCCTCGGTGCGCCTGATCCCGGCCGAAGAGGCCGCCGAAGCCCTGATGGACTTCGACGACCTTGCGGCGCGCAAGTCCGGCCTGGGCACCGCCGGCATGATCGTCATGGACAAGGAATGCGACATCGTCGCCGCCATCGCCCGCCTTTCCTATTTCTACAAGCACGAGAGCTGCGGCCAGTGCACCCCCTGCCGCGAAGGCACCGGCTGGATGTGGCGGATCATGGAACGCATGGTCACCGGCGAGGCCGAACCCAGGGAGATCGACATGCTCCTCGATGTGGCCAGTCAGGTGGAGGGCCACACCATCTGCGGACTGGGCGACGCCGCCGCCTGGCCGATCCAAGGCCTCTTCCGCCACTTCCGACCCGAGATCGAGGCCCGCATCGCCCGCTACCGCTCGCGAAGGGCCAACGTGCCGGGCGCCACCTTGATCGCGGCGGAGTAGGAGGCTATCGCCTCGCGCATGGCCGACGAGCCCGACAACATTGTCCTCCAATACCTGCGTCGGATCGACGCCAAGCTCGACCGGGTGATCAGGACGTGAAGGATCTGAAAGTTCGCATGACCGCCGTCGAGGAGGGGCTGGTGCTGCTCAACCGTCGAATGGATCGTTTCGAACAACGGCTGGACCGAATCGAAAGGCGTCTCGAGCTCGTCGACGCGCCGCTCTGAGCCCACGCCAATGCCCACAGCCAAGGTAAACGGCGTCGAGATCGAGTTCGAGCCCGGCATGACCGTCCTGCAGGTCGCCGAGCTGGCGGGCGAGGAGATTCCGCGCTTCTGCTACCATGAGCGCCTGTCCATCGCCGGCAACTGCCGCATGTGCCTGGTCGAGGTTAAGCCCGGGCCGCCCAAGCCGCAGGCCTCCTGCGCCCTGCCGGCCGCCGACGGCCAGGAGATCATCACCAATTCGCCCATGGTCGAAAAGGCCCGCAAGGGGGTGATGGAGTTCCTGCTCATCAACCATCCCCTGGACTGCCCGATCTGCGACCAGGGCGGCGAGTGCGATCTGCAGGACCAGTCGATGGGCTATGGCCGTGACGCGACCCGCTACGCCGAGAACAAGCGGGCCGTCGAAGAGAAGTACATGGGTCCGCTGATCAAGACGGTGATGACCCGCTGCATCCAGTGCACCCGCTGCGTTCGGTTCATCACCGAGGTGGCGGGCGTTTCCGACCTCGGCCTGATCTCGCGCGGCGAGGACGTGGAGATCACCACCTACCTCGACCAGGCCGTGGCGAGCGAGCTGTCGGCCAACGTCATCGACCTCTGCCCGGTCGGCGCCCTCACTTCCAAGCCCTATGCGTTCAACGCCCGGCCGTGGGAATTGACCAAGACCCAGAGCGTGGATGTCATGGACGCCCTCGGCAGCGCCATCCGGGTGGACGCGCGCGGCCCCGCGGTTCTGCGCGTCCTGCCCAGGGTCAACGACCAGATCAACGAGGAGTGGATCAGCGACAAGACCCGCTACGCCTGCGACGGGCTCTCGCGCCAGCGGCTGGATAGGCCGATGATCCGCGTCGCTGGCCGACTCCAACCTGCCTCCTGGCCCGACGCCCTGGCCGCCGTGGCCGCCAAAATCAAGGCGGCCTCGCCAGAGCGAATCGGCGTGATCGCCGGCGACCTGCAGGACGCCGAGAGCATGAAGGCGGCTCTGGACCTCTTCACCGCCCTGGGCGTCAGGAACCTCGATTGCCGCCAGGGCGGCGCCCCGCTCGGCCCTGGTCCGCGCGAAAGCTGGCTGTTCAACACCACCATCGCCGGCCTCGAGCGGGCCGACGCCGTCCTCCTGATCGGGACCAACCCGCGTCTTGAGGCGCCGGTGCTCAACGCCCGCCTGCGCAAGCTGTGGCTGGCGGAAAAGACGCGCATCGGCCTGATCGGGGCCGCCGCCGACCTGACCTACGGCTACGACCATCTGGGCGTCGGCGGCGCCACGCTGACGGCCCTGGCCGACGGCGGCTCCGATTTCGCCAAGGCCCTGAAAGGCGCCGAACGCCCCGCCATCATTCTTGGCCAAGGCGCCTTGGCCAGACCCGACGGCGCGGCGGTGCTTCGCGCGGCGGCCTCGCTCGCCGGGGCGTTCGGGTTCGTCCGCGAGGGTTGGAACGGCTGGAACGTGCTGCACACGGCCGCCGCGCGGGTCGGCGGCCTCGACCTCGGCTTCCTGCCGCGCGAGGGCGGTCTGGATGCTGTCCAGATGCTGTCCAAGGGCGCGCTGGATGTAGTCCTGCTGATGGCCGCGGACGAGGCGGATGTCGGCCGGACGGACGCCTTCGTCATCTACCTGGGAACCCACGGCGACGCCGGGGCGAACCGCGCCGACATCATCCTGCCCGCCGCCGCTTATACCGAAAAAGCCGGCCTCTACGTCAACACCGAAGGACGGGTCCAACGCGGCGAGCGCGCCGTCTTTCCCAAGGGGGAAGCCAAGGAAGACTGGTCAATACTGCGCGCCCTCTCCGAACATCTTGACGTCAAGCTCCCCTACGACACGCTCGACCAGCTCCGAGCGAAACTGTTCGCCGATCACCCTACTTTCGGCCAGATCGGCTATGCGCCGGGCTCTTCGCCGCGCGCCTTCGATCTAGCGGGCCTCGGCGACGCCGGCGACATCGCCGACGCACCTTTCGTCAGTCCAATCAAAGCTTTCCACCTCACCAACCCCATCGCCCGGGCCAGCGTCACCATGGCCGAGTGCGCCGCCCTGGCGGCCGGCGTGAAGATGGCGGCGGAATAGGCGATGGAACCTCTCGGCTTCTGGGCGTCTCCTTTCGGCTGGACCGTACTGACCGTCCTGCAGATCCTCGCCGTCCTGGTGTGGATACTTCTCTCCCTGGCCTTTCTGCTTCTGGCCGACCGCAAGATCTGGGCCGGCGTGCAGATGCGCAAGGGCCCTAATGTGGTGGGTCCGTTCGGCCTTCTTCAGTCGTTCGCCGACTTCCTGAAGTTCGTGTTGAAGGAAATCGTGGTTCCGGCCGGCGCGGACAAGGTCGTCTTCCTGTTGGCGCCCCTCGTCAGCTTCACCCTCGCCTTTGGCGCCTGGGCGGTCATGCCGCTCGCTCCCGGCTGGGTGGTGTCGAACATAAACGTCGGCGTTCTCTACCTTTTCGCCATTTCCTCCTTGGGCGTCTATGGCATCATCATGGGCGGCTGGGCGTCCAATTCGAAGTATCCGTTCCTGGGCGCTCTGCGGTCGGCGGCGCAGATGGTGAGCTACGAGGTTTCCATCGGGTTCGTGATCATCACCGTCATCCTGCTGTCCGGATCGCTTAATCTACAGACCATCGTGGAGAAACAGGCGGGCGGATTTTGGAATTGGAATGTGTTGGGCGGCGGGGGCTGGCGAAATCTTCCCGCCGCCATGGTGATGATTCCCATGTCGGTGATCTTCTTCGTCTCAGCCCTGGCCGAAACGAACCGCCCGCCCTTCGACCTGCCCGAGGCCGAATCCGAACTGGTGGCCGGCTATCAGGTGGAATATTCCTCCACGCCCTACCTGCTGTTCATGATCGGCGAATACGCCAATATCGTCCTGATGTGCGCCCTGATCAGCGTACTTTTCTTCGGCGGCTGGCAGGCCCCGTTCCCGACCCCGTTCACCGCGTCGTGGAATCCCACCGTCGCCAGCTTCTTCAGCTTCATGTGGTTCTTTTTGAAGACGATTTTCTTTTTCTTTCTGGTCGCCATGGCCAAGGCCATCGTGCCCCGCTACCGCTACGATCAGCTCATGCGGCTCGGCTGGAAGGTGTTCCTGCCGCTCTCCATCGCCGCCGTGGTTTTGATCGCCGCCTGGCGCGAATTCGGGCCGGGCGGATGACCCTGGGCGTAGGTCGAGACAGGTAGGAAAAACAGCATGTTCCAGCGCATCACCCAGGCGATCAGGGGCGCCGCCCTCATGGACTTCGCCGGCGCCTTCGGCCTTGGCATGAAATACATGGTTCGCCCCAAGGCCACCGTGCTCTATCCCAACGAGCGCGGACCGCAGTCGCCACGTTTCCGCGGCGAGCACGCCCTGCGCCGCTATCCCAGCGGCGAGGAACGCTGCATCGCCTGCAAGCTGTGCGAGGCGATCTGCCCGGCCCAGGCGATCACCATCGAGGCCGAGGCGCGCGACGACGGCGCGCGCCGCGCCACCCGCTATGACATCGACATGGTGAAATGCATTTATTGCGGCCTGTGCCAGGAGGCCTGCCCGGTCGACGCCATCGTGGAAGGCCCCAACAGCGAATTCGCCGTCGAAACGCGCGAGGAACTCTACTACGACAAGGAACGCCTGCTCGAAAACGGCGATCGCTGGGAGCGGGAGATCGCGAAGAATCTGGAATTGGACGCGGCCTATCGCTAAGAGACGGGCGCGAAACGAAAAGGGCCTGTCGGCGCGCCGCGAGGCGCCCGCCCTTGGCAAGGATGAGGACGGAGTTTCGACGGCGCGATGATCCCGCAGGCGATCGCCTTCTATCTGCTCGCCGCCACGACGATCGGGGCGGGGCTCGCCGTGATCTCGGCGAGGAATCCGGTGCATTCGGTGCTGTTCCTGATCACCGCCTTCTTCGCGTCGGCCGGCCTCTTCGTCCTGCTCGGAGCCGAATTCCTGGCCATGATCCTGGTCGTGGTCTACGTCGGCGCGGTCGCGGTCCTGTTCCTGTTCGTGGTGATGATGCTGGATGTCGATTTCACCGCGCTGCGGCAAGGCTTCGCGCGCTACCTGCCCATTGGTGGGATCGTGGCTGGCGTCCTCACCGTGGAGATGGTGATCGTCGCCGTCAGTGTGGCCGCCCATGGCGCGGCGGCCGGCTCCTTCGGTCCGATGGCGCGAACCGGCGGGGTCACCAACGCCCAGGCCATCGGTCGGGTTCTCTACACCGATTACGTCTATGTCTTTCAGGCGGCGGGTCTGGTGCTGCTGGTGGCGATGATCGGGGCGATCGTCCTGACGCTCAAGCACCGCCCGGGCATCAAGCGCCAAATCATCGCCGATCAGGTGGCGCGCACCCCGGCCAAGGGCATGCGCACCGTCCAGATCAAGCCGGGCGAAGGGCTCGAGCCATGATCGTCGGCCTTGGGCACTATCTCGCCGTGGCGGCGATCTTGTTCACCATCGGCGTTCTGGGAATCTTCGTGAATCGCAAGAACGTCATCGTCATCCTGATGTCGATCGAGCTGATCCTTCTGGCGGTGAACATCAATCTGGTGGCCTTTTCAGTCTTTCTCCACGATGTGGTCGGCCAGATATACGCCCTCATCGTGCTCACCGTCGCCGCCGCCGAAGCGGCGGTGGGCCTGGCCATTCTGGTCACCTTCTTCCGCAACCGCGGCGATATCGCCGTGGACGACGCCTCGGTGATGAAGGGCTGAGCGACGCGGATGCCCTCGCACCCGATCGTCGCGATCCTGGTCTTCCTGCCGCTGCTGGGCGCGGCGATCGCCGGCCTCGTCGGACGGCGGATCGGCGATGTCGCCTCGATGGCGGTGACGACCGGCCTTCTATTCGTGTCGGCGGCGCTCGGCTGGCTCACGTTCGTCCAGGTGATCTGGGGCGAGTGGCCGGCCCATTTTATTGTTCATCTGGCGCCCTTCATCGACGTGGGCGCCTTCCGTTCGGAATGGTCGGTGCGGGTGGATTCACTGTCGGCGGTGATGCTGGTGGTGGTGACCACCGTCTCGGCCCTCGTCCACCTCTACAGCTGGGGCTATATGGCGGCGGACGGGCACAAGCCGCGCTTTTTCGCCTACCTCTCCTTCTTCACCTTCGCCATGCTGGCCTTGGTGACCGCCGCCGACTTCATGCAGCTTTTCTTCGGTTGGGAAGGCGTGGGCCTGGCCAGCTATCTGCTGATCGGCTTTTGGTATCACAAGCCATCCGCCAACGCCGCCGCCGTCAAGGCTTTCGTAGTCAACCGGATCGGCGACGTGGGATTCGCGCTGGGGATCATGACCGTCTTCTGGTCGTTCGGCACCATCCGCTTCGCTGAAATCTTCCCGCAAGTTCCCGCTCACGCCCATCTGACCTGGAGCTTCGCCGGCCAGTACTGGGGCCTGATGGACCTGGCCTGCGTGCTGCTGTTCATCGGCGCCATGGGCAAGTCGGCGCAGTTCCTGCTGCACACCTGGCTGCCGGACGCCATGGAGGGGCCGACCCCGGTTTCCGCCCTGATCCACGCCGCCACCATGGTGACGGCCGGCGTCTATATGGTCTGCCTGCTCTCGCCGATGTTCGAATACGCCCCTATCGCCAAGGATCTGGTCACCCTGGTCGGCGCGATCACCTGCCTGTTCGCCGCCACCGTCGGCCTGGCCCAGAACGACATCAAGCGGGTGATCGCCTATTCGACCTGTTCACAGCTCGGCTACATGTTCTTCGCCGCCGGCGTGGGCGCCTATCCGGCCGCCATGTTCCACCTTTTCACCCACGCCTTCTTCAAGGCTCTGCTGTTTCTGGGGGCCGGCGCGGTGATCGAGGCCATGCACCATGAGCAGGACATGCGCAAAATGGGCGGCCTGTGGAAGCTGTTGCCGGTTACCTATGCGGTGATGCTGATCGGCACCCTGTCGATCACAGGGGTCGGCCTGCCGCGCCTCGACTTGGGCTTTTCCGGCTTCTATTCCAAGGACGCCATCATCAACGCCGCCTTCGCCGCCGGCCACGCCAACCCGATCGCCTACTTCGCCTTTGTCGCCGGTCTCCTCGGTGCGGGGCTCACGTCCTTCTATTCTTGGCGGCTGATCTTCATGACCTTCCATGGCCACGCCAAGTGGGGCGAGCGGCCCCCCGGCGAGGGCCATGCGAGCGGGGCCCAGATCGAGACCCCCGACGAGCCTCTCGCCGCCGGCGGCGGGCACGGCCACGGCCACGAACTCGAGCCCCACGAAAGCCCGTGGGTGATGCTGGTTCCCCTGCTGCTGCTGTCGGTGGGGGCGGTGGCGGCGGGGGGTGTATTCGCCGACCTCTTCATCGGCGGCGAACACGCCGATTTCTGGCGCGGCGCGCTTTTCCGCCTGCCCGGCCGCGCCGTGACAAGCGAGGCGGCCAGCGTGCCGCCATGGGTGCTCTGGGGCCCATTGACGGTTACCGCCATCGGCCTCTTTGCCGCTTGGTATGCCTACGTCCGCCATGAGGGCATGGGGGCGCGGATCGCGGCCCAGGGCGGCCTGTTGTGGCGGTTCCTCTACAACAAATGGTATTTCGACGAGATCTACGACGCGCTTTTTGTGCGACCGGCCAAATGGCTGGGCGACCTTTTCTGGAAGGGCGGCGACAAGGCGCTCATCGACGGCCTCGGCCCCGACGGGGTGTCGGCGGTTTCGTATCTGATCGGCAAAGGGGCCGGCCGGCTGCAGACCGGCTACGTCTATCACTACGCCTTCGTCATGCTGCTCGGCGTCGCCGGCCTGCTCTCCTACGCCCTGTGGGCCTTCTCCTAGATGACCGGCATCCTTTCCGTCACCGTCTTTTCGCCGCTGATCGGCATCGCGGCGATTCTGCTGCTGCGCGCCTTCGCGGCGCCGGGCGACCCGCGCACCGCCGCCGCCGCCCGCTGGATCGCCCTGGCGACGACCCTGGCGACCCTAGCGCTTTCGGTCCTGATGGTCGCCCGGTTCGATCCGGCCCTGAACGGCTTTCAATTCAACGAAAACGCAGTCTGGTTCTCCGGTCTCCACTATCGCCTAGGCGTGGACGGAATCTCAATTCTGTTCGTGCTGCTGACCGCCTTCCTCCTACCCCTGTGCATCGTTGCAAGCTGGAAATCGATCACCACGCGAGTGCTCGAATATATGGTCGCTTTCCTGGTGTTGGAGAGCCTGGTGATCGGCGTCTTCTGCGCCCTGGATCTGATGGTCTTCTATCTCTTTTTCGAATTCCAGCTGTTTCCGATGTTCATGATCATCGGCATCTGGGGCGGCAAGAACCGCGTCTACGCGGCGTTCAAGTTCTTTCTCTATACTTTGCTTGGTTCGGTATTGATGCTGGCCGCGATCCTGGCCATGATCGTCATCGCTCATACGACCAGCATTCCCGCCTTGATGACCTATCACTTCACTCCTGGCGTGCAGACCTGGCTTTGGCTGGCCTTTTTCTCGTCCTTCGCGGTGAAGATGCCCATGTGGCCGTTCCACACCTGGCTGCCCGACGCCCACGTCGAGGCGCCCACGGCCGGCTCGGTGATCCTGGCGGGCATCCTTCTGAAGATGGGCGGCTATGGCTTCATGCGGTTTTCGTTGCCGCTATTTCCCGACGCCAGTGTGCAATTCACCCCGCTGATCTTCGCCCTGTCGGTCATCGCCATCGTCTATACCTCGCTGGTAGCGTTCCGGCAGACCGACTTCAAACGGCTGATCGCCTATACGTCGGTGGCCCACATGGGGCTCGTGACCCTGGGCATCTTCTCGGGAACCCTGCTGGGCGAACAGGGCGCGCTCTTTCAGATGCTCAGCCACGGGGTGATCTCCGGGGCCCTCTTCCTGTGCGTCGGCGTGGTCTATGACCGCATGCACACCCGCGAGATCGCCTTCTATGGCGGCCTGGTGAACCGCATGCCCTTCTATGCGGCGGTGTTCATGGTCTTCACCCTGGGCAATCTGGGCCTGCCTGGCACCAGCGGTTTCGTCGGCGAGATTCTCAGCCTGACCGGGACTTACGGCGCCGCCACCTGGCCCGCCATCGTCGCGGCCACCGGGGTGGTTCTTTCGGCCATGTATGCCCTGACCGTGTATCGACGGGTGGTGTTCGGAACGATGACCAATCCGACTCTGGGCGCCATCGGCGATCTCGACCGGCGGGAACTGCTCATCTTCGTTCCCCTGATCGTTGCCACCCTGTGGCTCGGCCTGCAGCCGGGGATAGTGTTCCATATGACCAATACCTCGGTCGCCCACCTCACCGACGCCTACCGCGCCGCTACCGGCCGATGAGCGTGGCCATGACTCTTCACGCCGCCGCCTTGGCCCTGCCCGAACTGATTCTAGCCGGATCAGCGCTGGCCTTGCTCGTCTGGGGGGCCTTTCGCGGCCGGCCAGGCGGCCTTTTCACCGTCGCCGCCGTGGTGGCCCTAGGCGCCGCCGCCGTCGCCGCCTGCCTCGGCCCACTGGGGCGGGCCTTCGCCGACGGCCTGATCGCCGACCAGGGGGCGGTGTTCGCCAAGGTCGTCATCTACGCCGCCAGCGCGGTGGCCATCGTTCTGGGCGACCGCTGGTTCGCGCGGCGCGGCGCCGCCAAGTTCGAATACCCGGTCCTGATCATCCTGGCCGCCCTCGGCATGGGGATGATGGTCTCGGCCGGCGACCTGATTTCGCTCTATGTCTCCATCGAGCTGCAATCCCTGGCGCTCTATATCCTGGCCGCCTTTCTGCGTCATGACGCCAAGGCCTCGGAGGCGGGGCTGAAGTATTTCGTGCTGAGCGCCCTGTCGTCTGGGCTCCTGCTTTACGGCGCCTCGCTCATCTACGGGTTCGCCGGTTCGACCCGGTTCGACCTGATCGCCGTCGCGCTTGGGGGCCATGTGAACCTCGGCGTCCTCGCCGGCCTCGTCTTCCTCATCTGCGGCTTCGGCTTCAAATTGTCGGCCGCGCCGTTCCACATGTGGACGCCGGACGTCTACGAGGGCGCGGCGACGCCGGTGGTGGGCTTCTTCGCCGGAGCGCCCAAGCTGGCGGCCATGGTGCTCCTGGCCCGCCTCCTCAGCGAAGCCTTCGGCGGCGCCAGCGATCAGTGGCGGCAGATTCTCGTGGCCATGGCCCTGTTCTCGGTGGCCGTCGGCGCCTTCGGCGGCCTGGTCCAAAATAATGTCAAGCGCCTGTGGGCCTATTCGTCGATCGCCACCATCGGCTACGCCCTAGTCGGCCTCGCCGCCGGCGGCGTCGTCGGCATTCAGTCGATGCTCATGTACATGGTCCTCTTCGTCGTCGATGTCACCGGCTTCTTCGCCTGCCTGTCGGGCTTGACCCGCCAGGGCCGGCCCCTGGAGACCATGGACGATTTCGCCGGCCTGATGCGCGAGCGGCCGGTGATGGCGTTCTGCATGACCTTGTTCGCCCTCTCGGCCCTGGGCCTGCCGCCGCTGGGGGAATTCTGGGGGAAGTTCTACGTCTTCAGGGCCGCCTGGGGCGTGGGGCCGGGCCTGGGCATTGCGGCGGTCATCGCCCTGGTCGGCAGCGTGGTGGCCGCCTTCTTCTATCTTAGGCTGGTCAAGGCGATGTGGCTGGACCCCTCGCCCGGGCCGACGGACACCCCGGCCCCGGATTCCCGCGCGGTGGCCTATGTCATGGCGGTGATCGCCTTTCCGGTGGTGCTGATCGCCTTGGCCGCGCTCGACCCATTGACGCGCAGCGCCGCCGTCGCCCTGGCCCAGCGCTAGAGACGTGGAAGCCGCCCCGATCATCGCCTTCGACGAGCTCGATTCCACCAACGCCGAGGCGCGGCGGCGGGCCGAGGCGGGCGGGGCCGGCCCCCTGTGGATCGTCGCGGCGCGCCAGAGCGCCGGGCGCGGGCGACGGGGCCGGGCCTGGGAGACGGGCGAGGGCAATCTGGCCGCGACCTATCTTTTCACCACGCAAAGGCTGGCGGCCGAGGCGGCCCAGGTATCCTTCGTCGCCGCCTTGGCGGTGGCCGATCTGGCCAGCGCCTTCGTTCCGGCCGCCCTGGTCAGCCTGAAGTGGCCCAACGATCCCTTGATCGACGGCAAGAAGGTGGGCGGAATCCTGGTGGAATCCGGGCAGGGAGCCGAGGGCCGGCTTTGGGTCGCGGTGGGCGTCGGGATCAATCTGGCGACCCGGCCCAATGCCCCCGACCGCCCGGCGACCACCTTCGCCGAATATATGCGCGCTCCGCCGCCCGCGCCCCTGGACGCGCTGACCATCCTGGCCGCCGCCTTCGCCGGCTGGCGCGACCTGTGGGAGCGGGCCGGTTTCGCCCCCATCGCCGAGGCATGGACCTTGAGAGCCCATGGCCTTGGCCGGCCTTGCACCGCGCGCCTGGCGTCGGAGACAATTCACGGCGTCGCCGAGGGACTGGACGGGGACGGCGCGCTCAGGCTTAGAACGGCGGCGGGAGCGGTGCGGCGGATCACCGCCGGCGACGTGTTCTTCGGAGCGGCCTGATGCTGCTGGCCATCGAGCAGGGGAACACCAACACGCTGTTCGCGGTCCACGACGGCGAGCGCTGGATCGCCCAGTGGCGCGCCGCCACCGACGCCTCGCGCACCGCCGACGAATACGCGGTGTGGCTGGCGCAGCTGCTGGGCATGGTGGGCCTGGCGATGACCGCGGTGGACGGCTGCATCGTCTCCAGCGTCGTGCCGCAGTCGATCTTCAACCTGCGTAATCTGGCGCGTCGCTATCTCCACGTCGAACCCATGGTGGTCGGCGAAAACGTTGACCTGGGGGTCGAAATCCGCATCGCCAAACCCTCCGAGGCCGGCGCCGACCGGCTGGTCAATGCCATCGGCGCTCATGTCGCCTACCCCGGCGCCCTGCTGGTGGTGGACTCCGGCACGGCGACCACTTTCGACATCGTCGCCGCCGACGGCGCGTTCGAGGGCGGGGCCATCGCGCCGGGGATCAATCTCTCCATGCAGGCCTTGCACACCGCGGCCGCCCGCCTTCCGCGGGTCGCCATTCAGCGGCCCGCCCACGCCATCGGCAAGGACACCGTCGAGGCCATGCAGTCGGGCATATACTGGGGCTATGTCTCGCTGATCGAGGGCCTGATCGGGCGGATGCGGGCCGAATACGGGAGTCCTCTAACGGTGGTGGGCACCGGCGGCGTCGCCTCCCTCTTCGAGCACGCCACCACGGCCATCGATTATTTCGACCACGACCTCACCATCCTGGGTCTGCTCGAAATCGTCCGCCGCAATCCCCATTTCGCCGGCCGATGAGCAAAACCGCGCAAGACGAACTGGTGTTCCTGCCGCTCGGCGGCTCGAACGAGATCGGCATGAATTTCAACCTCTACGGCTACGGCCCGCCGTACGCGCGGAAATGGATCGTGGTCGATCTGGGGGTGACCTTCGGCGACCAGACGACACCGGGCGTCGAGATCATTCTTCCCGATCCAACCTTCGTCGAAGAGCACGTCAAAGACATTCTGGGTATCGTTCTCACCCATGCCCACGAGGACCACATCGGGGCGGTGGCCTGGCTGTGGCCGCGCATCAAGGCGCCCCTTTACGCCACCCCGTTCACCGCCTTCCTCCTGCGCGAAAAGCTGCGCGAAGCCGGCCTCCTGGGCGAAGCGCCGATCACCGAGGTTCCCCTCGACGGGACGATCAAGCTCGGCCCATTCGAGCTGACCTTGATCACCCTCACCCATTCGATCCCAGAGCCCAACGGCCTGGCGATCAGGACGCCTCTGGGGACCGTCCTGCACACCGGCGACTGGAAGATCGACCCCGATCCCTTGACCGGCGCGCCCACCGACGAAGGCGCCATCCGCCGGTTGGGGGACGAGGGCATCCTGGCCATGGTGTGCGATTCCACCAATGTCTTCGTGGACGGCGAGGCGGGCTCCGAGGCCAAGGTGCGCGCCACCTTGGGCGCCCTGATCGGCGATCTCAAGGGCGGCGTGGCGGCGGCCTGTTTCGCCTCCAACGTGGCGCGCATGGACACCATCATCCGCGCCGCGCAGGCCAACGGCCGCCGGGTGTGCCTGGTCGGCCGCTCGATGATCCGCATGTCGCAGGCGGCCCGCTCGGTGGGCCTGCTGGCCGACGTCGGTCCCTTCCTTACCGACACGGAGGCGCGCCATCTGTCGAAGGAACAGGTGCTCTATCTGTGCACCGGCAGCCAGGGCGAGCCGCGCGCCGCCCTTTCCCGCATCGCCGAAGGCCATCATCCGCACGTCAATCTGGGGCAGGGCGACGCCTGCGTCTTCTCCTCGCGGATCATCCCGGGCAACGAAGTCGCCATCCGCACCCTGCAGAACAAGCTCGCCGACCGCGGGGTGCGGCTCTACACCGAGCGCGATCATCCGGGCATCCATGTCTCGGGCCATCCCTGCCGCGACGAGCTGAAACGGATGTACCAATGGGCGCGGCCCCAGATCGCCGTCCCCACCCACGGCGAGCGGCGCCATCTCTTGGAACACGCCGCCCTGGCCCACGACCTGCAGGTTCCCCAGACTATCGCGCCCCGCAACGGCGACATGGTCCGTCTCGCTCCGGGCCCGGCGCAAATCGTCGACGAGGTTCCCGCCGGCCGTCTCTATGTGGACGCCGGCGTCGTCACTCCCGAGAACGGCGACGCCTTGCGCGAACGCCGCCACGCCGCCTTCAACGGCGTCCTGACCGTCAGCGTCGCTTTGGACAGCCGCAATGGCGTGGCGTCGGGGCCCCTCGTCCGCTCCCTCGGCCTGCCGGGCGACGAGGACTATCCGCTCGCCGAGGCGATGGGCGATCTGGCGGGCGAGGCGCGCGCCGCCCTGAAGCGCCTCTCCGCCGACGACCGCGACGACGACCACACCGTCGAAGCCGCCCTCTCGCGCACCGTCAAAAAAGCCGCCTGGCGCATCTGGAAGCGCCGCCCGGTGGTGGAGACGACGGTGTTGCGGGTTTGAAAGGCCGCGGATTTTCACAGGCGCGCCTCTCATCCTTTCGCGGTTTCGGGAACGATGATAACCCCGCCCCATGATCGGAAAGCTCAATCACGTCGGCGTCGCCACGCCTTCCATCGCGGAGTCATGGAAGCTCTACCGCGATGTTCTGGGCGCGGCCGACATCACCGAACGGCAAGCTCTTCCCGAGCAGGGAGTCTGGGTATCGTTCGTCAACCTGCCTAACGCCCAGATCGAACTGATCGAACCTTACGGCGACGATTCGCCGATCCACGACTTTCTGGCCAAGCACCCGCGTGGGGGACAGCATCACGTCTGCTTCGAGGTCGCCGACATCCTCGCCGCCCGCGACGACCTGCGCGCCAAGGGCGCCGCTGTGCTGGGAACCGGCGAGCCGCGCATCGGCGCGCATGGCGCGCCGGTGATTTTCATGCACCCCAAGGACATGGGCGGGGTGCTGGTCGAATTGATGGAGCCTCCGGCGCACTGACATGAACATCGAAACCGGCATCGCCATCTATCTGGTCATCTGGTGGACGGCTCTGTTCGCCATCCTGCCGCTGGGCGCCAGGAGCCACGCCGAGGCGGGCATACCGGTGCCGGGCGGCGGCGACCCGGCCTCCCCCGTGGAGCCGAACCTCAAGCGCAAGTTCATCACCACCACCTGGGTCGCGGCGATCGTCTTCGCCCTCCTGTGGCTCACCTTGCACTTTCACTTGGTGAAATTGCCGAGCTTCCCCGGCCCGCACTGACAAGTTGCCAATTGGCAACCTGGGCCGCTATCTGCGCCCTTCTCTTCTCGTGAAAGACCCCGATGCGCCTGTCGCGCTATTTCCTGCCTGTCCTGAAACAGATCCCCGCCGAGGCGCAGATCGCCTCGCACCGGCTGATGCTGCGCGCCGGCATGGTGCGTCAGGAGGCGGCCGGCATCTACGCCTGGCTGCCGCTCGGTCATCGGGTGCTCAGGAAGGTGGAGGCGATCGTGCGCGAGGAGATGGACCGGGCCGGCGCGATCGAGCTTCTCATGCCCACCCTGCAACTCGCCGACCTGTGGCGCGAGAGCGGCCGCTACGAGGACTATGGGGCCGAGATGCTGCGCATCACGGACCGCCACCGGCGCGAGATGCTGTTCGGCCCCACCAACGAGGAGATGATCACCGAGATCTTCCGCGCCTATGTCCATTCCTACAAGGCGCTCCCCAAGAACCTCTACCATATCCAGTGGAAATTCCGCGACGAATTGCGCCCCCGCTTCGGCGTCATGCGCGGTCGCGAATTCCTGATGAAGGACGCCTATTCCTTCGATCTCGACGAGGCGGCGGGGCGCGCCTCCTACAACCAGATGTTCGTCGCCTATCTCCGCTCGTTCGCCCGCATGGGCCTCAAGGCCATTCCCATGAAGGCCGAGAGCGGTCCCATCGGCGGCGATCTCAGCCACGAGTTCATCGTGCTGGCCGAGACCGGCGAATCCGCCGTGTTTCTGGACCGGCGGATGCTGGACCTGGCCGTTCCAGACGAGCGCGTTGACTACTGCGGCGACTTGACGCCCATCGTCGATGAATGGACTGGCCTCTATGCCGCCACCGAAGACGTTCACGATAAAGGCCGTTACGAATGCGAAACGGCGCCAGCCGACCGAATGACGGCGCGCGGCATCGAGGTGGGGCAGACGTTCTTCTTCGGCGACAAATATTCCAGGCCCATGAAGGCCAACGTGCAGGGTCCTGACGGTGTGGAGACGCCGGTCCAGATGGGCAGCTACGGGGTCGGCGTTTCACGCCTGGTCGGGGCGATCATCGAGGCCAGCCATGACGAGGCCGGCATCGTCTGGCCGGACGCCGTGGCGCCCTTCGGGGTGGGCGTGGTGAACCTGCGGACCGGCGACGCGGCGGTCGACGTGGCGTGCGAGACCGCCTACGCGGCGCTTATCGACGCCGGCAAGGAGCCGCTGCTCGACGACACCGACGAGCGTCCCGGCGGCAAGTTCGCCGCCATGGATCTGATCGGCCTTCCCTGGCAGTTGATCGTCGGTCCGCGCGGGCTGGGGGAAGGGGTAGTCGAATTGAAACGCCGAGCCACCGGCGAGCGGCGCACCCTGCCGCTGGCCGACGCGCTGACGGTGATTTGCCGATGAGCGCCGCGCGCCCGTTCAGCGCCTGGGAGCGCACCCTAGCGATCCGCTATCTGCTGACCAAGCGATCGCATGGCGGGGTGGCGCTGATCTCGGTGATCGCGTTCACCGCCATCGCCCTGGCGGTGGCGGCGCTGATCATCACCATGTCGATCATGAACGGCTTTCGCACCGAGCTGACCGGCAAGATTCTCGGCTTCAACGGCCACACCTATGTGGTCGGCGGGGCGATGGACACGGCCGGCCGGGCCGCCATGGTGGCGCGGTTGCGCGCCGTTCCGGGCGTCGTCCAGGCCCTGCCGGTGGTGGAATCCCAGGCTCTCGTGCAGGGGCCGTCGGCGGCGGCCGGAGCGGTGGTGCGCGGCGTGGCGCCGGCCGATCTGCGCGCCACCAAGATCGTCTCCCGCAACATCACGGCCGGCTCGGCTGCCGGCTTCGGTCAGGGCGAGGACGGCGGGGACAGGGTGCTGGTCGGCCAGAAGCTCGCCGAGAGCCTGGGCGTCGCGGTCGGCGATCCGATCTCGATCATCGCGCCCACCGGCGAGACCACCGCGTTCGGGACCTTGCCGACCCGCAAGACCTACACCGTCGCCGGCCTCTTCTCGGTGGGCATGAGCGAATACGACCAGACCTTCCTCTACATGCCGCTTAGCCAAGCCCAACTCTTCTTCGGCCGCGACGCGGCGGTGGACTTCATCGAGGTCAAGCTCGCCGATCCCGACAAGGCGCCGGCGCTGAAAGCCGCCCTGACGGCGGCGGCGGGCCCTGGGGCGGTGGTCACCGATTGGACCCAGAAGAACCAGGCCTATTTCGGCGCGCTGAAGGTGGAGCACAACGTCATGCTGTTCATCTTCATGTTCATCGTCGCCCTGGCCGCCCTGAACATCATCTCGGGGCTGGTCATGCTGGTGAAGAACAAGGGCCGCGACATCGCCATCCTGCGCACCATGGGCGCGGGGCAGGGCGCGATCCTGCGCATCTTCTTCATGGCCGGCGCCACCCTGGGCCTGCTGGGCACGCTGAGCGGCCTGATCTTCGGCCTCCTGTTCTGCCTGAACATCGAAACCATCCAGAACATCGTGGAATGGGTGACCGGCGCGAAGGTGTTCAACGCCGACGTCTATTTCCTCGCCCACGTGCCGGCCCGGATCGACTGGGGCGAGGTGGCGCTCGTGCTTGTCTGGGCGCTGGGCGCCTCGTTCGTCTTCACCCTCTTGCCGGCCGCCCGAGCCGCGCGCCTCGATCCGGTGGTGGCGCTGCGCAATGAGTAGGCCCCTGCTTTCGATCAAGGGCCTGAAGCGGACCTACGTCACCGGCGAGAAGACCCTGGAGGTGCTCAAGGGCGTCGATCTTTCGGTGTCGGCCGGCGAGATCGTCGGATTGGTCGGGCCGTCGGGCTCGGGCAAGTCGTCCCTGCTGCATGCGGCCGGCCTGCTCGAACGCCCCAACGCCGGCGCCATCGTCATCGGCGGCCAGGATTGCGGGGTCATGAGCGATCGCATACGCACCCGCATCCGGCTGGAATTCATCGGCTTCGTCTATCAGTTCCACCACCTGCTGGCCGAACTGAGCGCTCTGGAGAATGTCGCCCTCCCGGCCATGATGGCGGGCAAGAGCCGCCTCCAGGCCCGCCGGCGCGCCGGGACCCTGCTGGGACAGCTCGGCCTCGCCGATCGCCTGAGCCATCAACCGGCCCAGCTTTCCGGCGGCGAGCAGCAGCGGGTCGCCGTCGCCCGCGCTCTGACCAACGCCCCGCGCCTGCTTCTGGCCGACGAGCCCACCGGCAATCTGGACCCGACCACCTCCCAGGCGGTGTTCCAGAATTTGCGCGATCTGGTTCATCAGACCGGCGTCGCCGCCCTCGTCGCCACCCACAATCTCGACATGGCGCGTCACATGGATCGGGTGCTGGCGCTGAAGGACGGCCGTCTGGTGGAGGGCGGATAGTAGGCGCAACCGCGCTTCCCGATTTTGACCTCAAGGGCGGGATGCGAGCGGCCTGGTTCCGGACCTTCGGCTTCCTCGTCACCCCTCCAGCCGCGCCTCAAGCAGGCGCAGGGTTTCGGCGTGGCTTTCGCGGGTGATCTTGTAACCGAACATCAGGGCGAGGGCCGCGCCGTAGAGGGCGAGGTTGAGCGGCACGTAGACGAGGGCCAAGTGGGTGATGACCGCCGGAGCCACATGGCCGGGCGTTGCGGCGGCCGGGAAGCCGATCAGCTCAATTATCGCCGCCGCCAAGAAGATGCCGATCCCCGAGACCGCCTTTGCGACGAGCGTCGAGGCCGAGAAGAACAAGCCCTCGGCGCGGCGGCCGGTCTTCAGCTCCCCGTCTTCCACCACATCGGCGATCATGGCCGAGATCAGGGTGGTCCCGGCGATATAGAGGGCGGTCGAGACGATGGACTGGCCGAACACCAGAGTGAACAGGGCGGCGGTGTGATTGGGCGGGGCGAGATGGACTAACCTCATCGTCATCGGCGCGAGGCCGACCACGACCGACAGGGCGATCAGGCCGATGGCCGAGCCCCGCTTGCCGAACCGGCGTGACAGGGGCCCGGCGGCCATGAGCGCCATGATCGCCGAGGCGAAGACCCCGACCACCAGCAGGCCGATCTGGGCCGAGGAAAACTCCCAGAAGTAGGTGAGGAAATAGATGTTCGTCGAGGCGCCCAGGCCCGCGGCCATGGACACCGCCAAGCCCGACAGAGTGAGGAAGAGGAAGGATCGGTTCGACCAGGTGGCGATCATCTCGCGGGCCATGGCGATAAGGCCCAGGTGGCGAACCGGCGGCACGCGGAAGGTCGGTATGTGCCGATGGGTGCCGGCCGCCGAGATCAGGATGGTGGCGAACATGATCAGCGCCGCCAGCAGGCCATAGCGGGAATAACCAACCGGATTGGTCTGGCCGACCGCGTGGCGGGCGTCGGGAACCAGCAGAAAGCTGAAGGTGATGAGGTAGAGGGCCAGGCCGCCGATCCAGGCGAAGAAGTAGCGATAGCTCAGCAGCACCGTCCGCTCGTCGTAGCCCTGAGTCAGTTCGGCGGCGAGGGCCGAACTGGGCACTTCGTAGAAGGTGATGAAGGTGCGGATGACGATGGCGACGCCAACCAGGTACCAGAAGAGTTCACCTTTCGACCAATGGGGCGGGTTCCACAGGGCCAGGTAGGAGACCGCCACCGGCAAGGCGGCGGCGTACATGAAGGGATGGCGCCGGCCCCAGCGTGACCGCCAGTTGTCCGACATCTGGCCGACGATGGGATCGAGGAAAGCGTCGAAGGTCATGGCGATCATGATCGCCGCGCCGACCAGAAGGGCTGGAAGGCCCACCACCTGATTGTAGAAGATCAGCAGCAGATAGGAAAAGCCGTTGTCCTTGACCCCGAACGCCACCGAGCCGACGCCGTAGAAGAGCTTGGTGGACGTGGAAACCCTGACGGCGGGGGTCGGGGCGGCCGGCTGGAGGGGGAGGGGCAAAGCCGGCCCGAGGGCGAGGGGATCGACGCTCATCGGGCCACCATGCAGCCGTAGCCGCGAGAGAAGGTCGCCTCGCCGACCACCGGGCCGGCCGCGGCGTTGACCATGGCCCGGGCGGGCAGCCCGGCGCGGTCGATGGCGACGGCGAAGGGGTCGATGTCCGGCTTGAACTCGGCCCGGCAGGAGGCTTCCGAGCGGCCGACCACGAACAGGCAGGAGCACATCTGCTTGGCGATATAGGCGGCCCCGATCTGGATAATCGCGGGGGCCGGGCGGGCGGCTGGCGCAGACGCCGCCCCGGTCAGTAATGGAAAAGCCAACGCAAGGGCGCCCGCCACGCTCGCCGCTCGCCATTTGCGCCTCATGGGTCGTTCCTCCTAAACTCCGCCTTCGCGGGATTCGTGGGACCCAAGGTGGCATGAAGCGGCGGGACTTCGCCATAGGTTTGAGTGTCGCGCCGTTTTTCGCGCGGGTTGCGAGCGCGCGCGACGCTTGGCCGGTTGGCCCGGGGCGCGGCGACCTCGCGCCGGCCGCGCGGGCCTGGGCGGACGCGCAAGGGGCCGGCAAGATGATCGGCCAGACCGACGCCTTCCTCATCGTCCAGGACGGCCGTTTGGTTTTCGAACGCTATGGCCCCGATCACGGGCCGGCGACGCGGCATATCGGCTGGTCGATGACCAAGTCTGTCACCCACGCCCTGGTCGGCGTCGCGGTGGGGCAGGGCGAGGTCGACATCGACCGGTCGCTGACCGTCGTCGCCCGGCCTGACCCCAAGCTGACGTTGCGCGCCCTGCTCACCCTCACCGACGGGCTCAGATGGGACGAGGGGGACTACAACCCGGCTAATTCCGACGCGACCAAAATGTTGTTCGGCCCGGGGCGCCTCGATTGCGCCGCCTACGCCGCCGCCCGGCCCCAGGCTTTTCCACCAAGGACGCGCTGGAACTATTCCACCGGTTCTTTCGTGCTGGCGGCGGCCGAGCTGCAGGCGAGGCTTTTTCCCGACGCGCGCACCCCGACCGCGCGGCGCGCCGCCATGGCCGGATGGATGCGGGCCAGCCTGTTCGACCCCCTCGGCATGACCACGGCCCTGCCTGAGTTCGACGCCGCCGGAACCTTCGGCGGCGGCTCCTTCGTCTACGCTTGCGCCCGCGACTTCGCCCGCTTCGGCGAGCTTTACCGGCTGGACGGCGTCTGGCGCGGCCGGCGCATCCTGCCTGCGGGATGGGCGAGATTCGCCCGCACTCCAACCGTGGAACCCACCTACGGAGCCGGCTTCTGGCTGGAGGCCAGGGCGGGCGCCAAGCCGCCCTCGCTGATGGGCGGCGCCGGCCCGCTCGACGCCTTCTCCGCCCAGGGCCACAACGGCCAGGTCACCCTGATCGTCCCCTCCAAGGCGGCGGTGATCGTGCGCCTGGGCCTGATGGACGACGGCGACGCCGCGTGGAAGGCTCTGGGTTCCTGGTTCACCCCGGTAGTGAACGCCCTGCCGGAGGCGAAGTCTCTTTGAAAGGAGAGTGAACATGAGCAAGATGACCACCTGCCTGTGGTTCGATCGCGGCAAGGCCCGCGAGGCGGCCGAGTTCTACGCGAGCGTGTTTCCCGACAGCCAGGTCGGGAAAGGTCACGCGTCCGCCGCAGACAATCCATCCGCGAAGGCGGGCGAGGAGCTCACCGTCGAATTCACCGTCCTGGGTCAGTCGTTCATTGGCCTCAATGGCGGCCCAAATTTCAAGCCGAACCTGGCGGTCAGCTTCATGATCCTCACCGAAAATCAGGAAGACACCGATCGTTACTGGAATGCCATCGTCGGCAATGGCGGCGAGGAGAGCCAGTGCGGCTGGTGCAAGGACCGCTGGGGGTTCTCCTGGCAGATAACGCCGCGCGTGCTGCTCGAGGCGACGACAGACCCGGACCGCGCCGCCGCCAAGCGCGCGATGGAAGTCATGATGGCGATGAAGAAGATCGATATCGCCATGATCGAGGCCGCGCGCCGGGGCTAAGGCCGATGAGTAAGATCACCGGCCGCGGTTTCCGGCCCCTCAACAAGGTCATGCGGTCACCGGGCGCGCCTAGTCGCTTGCGGCAAACCAAAAACGCGGGTGGTGGACGCGCCTGGGATCGAACCAGGGACCCCCTCGGTGTGAACGAGGTGCTCTCCCGCTGAGCTACGCGTCCAGGGGAGCGGTTCATACCGGCTCGCCGGGAGGCGGACAAGGGCGCAGGAGGCGGGCGCAGGCGGGCGGCAGCTCTTCGAAATGGTCGATGAGAACGTCCGGATGGAGTTCGCGGACGGGGACGTCGGTGTAGCCGAAACTCACCAGAACCAGGGGAACGCCGGCGGCGCGGGCCGCCCCGGCGTCGGAGGCCGAATCCCCGACCATCGCCGCCCGCTCCCGCCGCCCGCCGGCCCGCTCGATGGCGGCGATCAGGTGGCGCGGGTCGGGCTTGCCGGCCGGCGCGGCGTCGGCCCCGACGATGGCGGCGAAGCGCTCGGCGAGGTTCAGCACCTGCAACAGCGCCACGGAAAGGTCGGTGCGCTTGTTGGTGCACACGGCCAGGCGCGCGCCCGCCGCCGCTAGCGCGTCCAGAGCCGCCGCCGCGCCGGGAAAGGGGCGGCTCTCCTTGGCGATGCGGCCCTGATAGTGGGCGATGAAGCGCTCGAAGAGCTCGCCCATCGGCGCCGAGTCCGCCGCCACTCCGGCGGCGGCGAGGCCCTTGGCCAGCATGGCGCGCGCCCCCTGGCCGATCATCGGGCGCGCCTCGTCCAGGGCGAGCGGCGCCAAGCCTTCCTCGGCCAGCAGCGCGTTCAGGGTGCCCACCAGATCGGGGGCGGTGTCGATCAGGGTGCCGTCCAGATCGAACACCACGGTCGCGCCGGCGAGGTCGGCAAGGCTGTCGGGCAAGGCGGATCCCCAAGAGTCGAAACGCGTCGCGGTTTCGGCTAAAGCCCTGCCCGTGGCAAGGCATGCCGATGCACCCGAGGATTCACCCATGGCCGCCGAGCGCGCCCGCCCCCATTCGGCCACCCCCAGGGCCGCCGTCATCCTGGCCGCCGGCAAGGGCGAGCGGATGAAGTCGCCCACTCCCAAGGTGCTGCATCCGGTCGGCGGGCGGGCCATGGTCGATTACGCCATCGACACGGCCCTGGAGCTCGGCTGCGAGCGGCTGGTGGTGGTGGTCGGCGCCCAAGCCCCGGCGGTGCGCGCCCATGTCGCGGCGCGGCTGGGCGAGGGCGCCATCGCCGTGCAGGACCCGCCGCTCGGCACCGCCCACGCCGTCCTGGCGGCGCGGGACGCTCTGGCGGGGTTCGCCGGTGAGGTGATCGTCACCTACGCCGACGTGCCGCTGCTGACGGCCGAGGCCGCCGCGCCGCTCTTTGATCTTCGCGCCGCCGGCGCCGACATCGCGGTTCTGGCCTTCGAGGCCGCCGACGCCCGCGCCTACGGCCGCCTTATCATGGACGAGGGCGGATCGCTGCTGCGGATCGTCGAAGCCAAGGAGGCGACGGCCGAGGAACTGGCGACAAACAGCTGTAATTCCGGTGTTCTGGTCTGCTCGGCTCCCCTCCTCTTCGATCTTCTGTCACGGGTGCGCAACGACAACGCCAAGGGCGAATACTATCTGACCGACATCGTCGCCCTGGCCCGCGCCGACGGGCTCGAGGCGCGGGTCGCCTTCGCCGACGAGGCGGCGGTGATGGGGGTGGATTCGCAAGGAATGTTGGCCGCCGCCGAGGCCGCCTTCCAGTCCCGCCGCCGCGCCGTCCTGATGGCTGACGGCGTCATCCTGACGGCGCCGGAAACGGTCCACCTGGCGTGGGACACCCAGATCGCCGGCGGGGCGAAGGTCGAGCCTTTCGTGGTGTTCGGCCCCGGTGTCCTAGTGGAGACCGGCGCGGCGATTCGCTCGTTCAGCTACCTTGAGGGCGCGCGGGTGCGGGCCGGGGCGGTGATCGGCCCACAGTCGCGGCTGCGGCCGGGCGCCGACATCGGCGAAGGCGCGCACGTCGGCAATTTCGTCGAGGTCAAGAAGGTGACGATCGGCCCCGGGGCCAAGGCCAATCATCTGGCCTATCTGGGCGACGGCACGGTGGGGGCGGGGGCCAACATCGGGGCGGGAACCATCTTCTGCAACTACGACGGCTTCGACAAGTTCGAGACCCATGTTGGCGAGGGGGCCTTCATCGGCTCCAACAGCGCCCTAGTGGCCCCGGTGATCATCGGCGCGGGCGCCTATACCGGCTCGGGCTCGACAATCACTCGCGACGTCACTGCCGACGCTCTGGCCCTGGGGCGCGGCAAGCAGGTGGAAAAGCCGGGCTGGGCGGCGGTTTTCCGGGACCGCAAGCGGCGGGAAAAGGGCGGCGGCGCGTGACGCCGGACGAACAGAAGCGGGCGGCCGGCGAGGCGGCGGCGGCGCTGGTCGAGGCCGGCATGATTGTGGGTCTGGGCACCGGCACCACGGCGGCGTGGTTCGTCCAGGCTCTGGCGGCGCGGCGCTTGGCGGTGCGATGCGTGCCGACCTCGGAAGCGACCGCCGCCTTGGCCCATTCGCTCGGCCTGGGCCTGGAAGACCTGGACGCCGCCGGCGAGATCGACCTGACCGTCGACGGGGCCGACGAGATCGGGCCGGGCCTGGCCCTGATCAAGGGTGCCGGGGCCGCCTTGCTGCGCGAGAAGCTGGTGTGGATCGCCTCGCGCCGCCGGGTGGTCATCGCGGACGCGAGCAAACCGGTGAAAATCCTGGGAAAGTTTCCTCTCCCTGTGGAGGTGGTGGCGTTCGGCCATGCAACGACGGCGCGCCGCCTCCGCGCCGCCCTTGCCGCCGCCGGCATCGAGGCCGATCCGACTCTTCGCCTGGCGAGCGGCGCGCCTCTGGTCACCGACAGCGGCAATGTCATCTACGATGTCGCCTGCGAGGCGATTTCTGCACCATCGGATTTGGCCATCGCACTCAAGGCGGTCACCGGCGTCGTCGAACACGGTCTGTTCCTGAACCTCGCTGAACGCGCGCTCATCGGAACCGACGCCGGCGTCATCACCCTCTATGCGTAAGGAGCGCCCGGCGTGGCGAAATACGACTACGATCTCTTCGTCATCGGGGCGGGCTCGGGCGGGGTGCGGGCGGCGCGGATGGCGGCGCTGAGCGGGGCCAAGGTGGCCATCGCCGAGGAGGATCGGGTCGGCGGCACCTGCGTCATCCGCGGCTGTATCCCGAAGAAATTCATGGTTTACGCCAGCGAATTCGCGCAATCTTTCAAGTCGGCGCGCGGCTTCGGCTGGTCGGTGGGTGAGACGGCCTTCGACTGGACCGCCTTCCGCGACGCCAAGGACATCGAGATCGCCCGCTTGTCCGGAATCTATGTCACCAACCTGCAGAACGCCGGGGCCGACCTAGTCCACGCCCGCGCCCGCCTCACGGACGCCCACACCGTGGCGCTGGAGGGCAAGCCGGCGGTCAGCGCGGAAAAAATCCTGATCGCCACCGGGGCCTGGCCGACCCTGCCCAAGGATCTTCCGGGCGTCGAGCTCGCCGTCACTTCCAACGAGGCCTTCCATCTGCCCGAACTTCCCGGACGCATCCTGATCGTCGGCGGTGGCTATATCGCGGTGGAATTCGCCGGCATTTTCAACGGTCTGGGGGTGGACACTTGCCTGATCTATCGGGGCGCCAACATCCTGCGCGGTTTCGACAACGATGTGCGTGCTCACCTGGCCGGCGAGATGGAGCGGCGGGGGATCAAGATCATCCTCGGCTGCGAGCACAATTCCCTGGAAAAAACCGTCGGTGGCGTGGTCAGCCATCTCTCGCAGGGCCAGGCGCGGGAGACTGATGTGGTGATGTTCGCCACCGGCCGGGCGCCCTACACGGCGCATCTCGGCCTGGAGACAGCGGGCGTGGCCCTGAACGAGCGCGGCGCCGTGGTCGTCGATGACTACTCCAAGACCGATGTCGAAAATATCTGGGCGGTCGGGGACGTCACCGACCGCATCAATCTTACTCCGGTGGCCATCCGCGAGGGCGCGGCCTTCGCGGAGACAGAGTTTCACCGTCGGCCCACGCGCTTCGATCACGAGGCGGTGGCCAGCGCCGTCTTCTCCCAGCCGCCGGTGGGCGCGGTGGGCCTCTCCGAAGCCGACGCCCGTCACGGCGGCCGCAAGATCGACATCTACCGCTCGGTGTTCCGCCCCATGAAGGCGACCTTCTACGGCGGCGAGGAACGGATGCTGATGAAGCTGGTGGTGGCGGCGGATACCGGCCGGATTCTCGGCTGCCACATCGTCGGTCCCGACGCCCCGGAGATGATCCAGATGGCGGCCATCGCCATCAAGCTGGGCGTGACCAAGGCCCAGTGGGACGAAACCTGCGCCGTCCACCCCACCGCCGCCGAAGAGCTGGTGACGATGCGCGAGCCGTTTGCCTCGCCAGGGTTGGCGATGGAGGGGTGAAGGGAGGATAGCTTTTCCTCCCTCTCCATCCGCGTTAGAAACCGCGCCTGCACTTGAGGCCTTCCCATGACCCCGCCGTGGACGCCAGCGTCCTGGAGGCGGCTGCCGGCGCGGCATCTGCCCGACGACTATCCCGACCCCGCGGCCCTGGTCCGCGTGGAGGGGGAACTGCGCCGGATGCCGCCGTTGGTGTTCGCCGGCGAGGCGCGGCGACTCAAGGGGCTGCTGGCCGAGGTGGCGGCGGGCAAGGCGTTCCTGTTGCAGGGCGGCGACTGCGCCGAGAGTTTCAAGGAGTTCTCGGCCGACAACATCCGCGACACCTTCCGCCTCATCCTGCAGATGGCGGTGGTGCTGACCTTCGCCGGCGGCAAGCCGGTGGTGAAGGTGGGCCGCATGGCCGGCCAGTTCGCCAAGCCGCGTTCGTCCCCCACCGAGACCATCGGGGCCGTCACCCTGCCGGCCTACCGCGGCGACAACATCAACGGTATGGAGTTCGACGCCGCCGCCCGCGCCGCCGACCCCGAGCGGCTGCTGAAGGCCTATTCGCAGTCGGCCGCCACTCTCAACCTGCTGCGTGCCTTCGCCGGCGGCGGCTACGCGGACCTGCACAACATCCACCGTTGGACCTTGGGTTTCGTGGAAGGCAGCCCCCAGGGCGCCCGCTACCGCGAACTCACCGACAAGATCAGCGAGGCCCTGGCCTTCATGGCCGCCATCGGGGTGACCCCGCAAAGCCATCCGGAGATGCACCGGGTGGAGTTCTTCACCGGCAACGAAGCCCTGCTGTTGGGCTTTGAGGAGGCCATGACCCGCGTCGATTCCACCACCTGCGACTGGTACGACGTCTCGGCCCACCTGCTGTGGATCGGCGAGCGCACCCGCCAGCTGGGCGGCGCGCATGTGGAATTCATGCGCGGGATCAACAATCCGATCTGCCTCAAGGTCGGCCCGACCCTGGAGGCGGACGAACTGCCGCGGCTGATCGAGGTTCTCAATCCGCAAGGTGAAGCAGGCCGCCTGACTCTCTATGGTCGTTTCGGCGCCGACAAGATCGCCGCTTGCCTGCCGACGCTGATGGCGGCCACCCGCCGGGAGGGCCGGCCGGTGGTGTGGGCGATCGATCCCATGCACGGCAATACGCTCAAAGCCAGGAACGGTTACAAGACAAGGCCTTTCGACCGTATCCTCTCGGAAGTGAAGAGTTTCGTCGAGATCGCCCACGCCGAGGGTGTCCACCCTGGCGGCGTTCATCTGGAGATGACCGGCCAGAATGTCACCGAATGTCTGGGCGGGGCCCGCTCGGTGGTCGAGGGCCAGCTCGGCGACCGCTATCACACCCACTGCGACCCACGCCTCAACGGCGAGCAGGCCCTGGAGCTGGCCTTCCTGGTGGCGGAGAAGCTGAAGGCCGCCCGCGTGGGCGACGGACGGCGGGCGGCGGAATAGGCGAAGGCGCTTCGCGGTCGCCGCGTCCTCAATCGGCCATGGCCGCCATCGCCTTCGCCATCGCCGCCCCGATCTCTTCGCGCAGCGCCAGGTCCGCCAGGCCGTCCTGGTCGGTCGCCTCGCGATTGACGATGACCAGCTTGGCGCCGTTCCGCTTGGCCAGCGGCGGGGAGCCGGCGGCGGGGTAGACTACCAGGGAGGAGCCGAGCACCAGGAAGAGATCGCAGGCGAGCGTCGCGGCGCGGGCACGGGCCATGGCCTCCTCGGGCATCGGCTGGCCAAAGGAAATGGTGGCGGTCTTGACCAGGCCGCCGCAGGCGCGGCAGGCGGGAATCTCGCCGCGCTCGAGGAACGGCGCCTTAAGGTCGGCCAACTCATTGCGCAGGCCGCAGGCGAGACAGGTGGCATAGCTGGCGTTGCCATGAAGCTCGATCACCTTGTCCGTCGGCGCGCCGGAGGCTTGGTGAAGGTTATCGACGTTCTGGGTGATGACGGCGCCGGCCTTG
>JBPCMA010000031.1:0-4014 GCA_051002715.1 Caulobacteraceae bacterium | reverse complement strand
ACGTCGGCTTCGTAGGCCTGTTTCACCACGTGGATCTTGGCCATGGGCGCGGAAACCTTTCGAGAGTCGCGACCGGCCCGGCTGTTGGCGGGCGACGATCGGCCGAGCCGTCGGATGGCTCCCCGGGCAGGACTCGAACCTGCGACCCGCCGGTTAACAGCCGGCTGCTCTACCAACTGAGCTACCGAGGATCAGGCTGGCGCCTTTGAAGGAGGCGGTTCATACGCCGGGGCGCCCTGGCGCGCAAGGCGGCCGGCGGCGGCGTCGAAAAGTCGCAAGACAAGGCGGACGGGCGCGGTCATAGTGGCGGCGGTGGGATTGTGGGAGGTTGCGACCATGCGTTCCGGGCGGCTGAATCTCATAGGCTTTTGGGCGCTTCTGGCCAGCGCGGCGCCGCTCGCGCCGGCGATGGCTTCGGGCATGGGCATGGGAGGGGGCGGGCAGATGCCCAGCGCCTCGCCCAGTATGCCCTCGGGGCCGCAGTACAACGCGGCCGAGGAGGCGCGCAAAGGGGAGGCGGCGTTCGAAGCGGGCAAATACAAGGACGCGGTTCGCTGTTTCGAACACGTCACCGACGCGGCGCCCGCCGCCGCCGTGGGCTGGTACCTGCTAGGCATGGCGAAGGCCGCCGGCGGCGACGACAAGGGGGCGGTCAAGGCCTACGAGAAATCGGTCAAGCTCGACCCCGATCGGATCGACGCCCACCGCGACTACGCGGTCGGCCTGACCCGGCTGCAACAGACCGACAAGGCGGCGGCTCAGCTGGCTGCGCTGAAGAGCCGGGCGGCGGCGTGCGGCGACACCTGCCCCCAGGCGGCCGATCTCAAGGCCGCCGTCGCCGCGGTGCGGCAGGCCATGACTCCGACCCCCGCGCCCCCCGGCCCCGCCGCCCAGCTGACGGCGCCTTCCGCCTTGATGTTCGCCTCGGCCCAGGCCGGCGACCTGGCCTATGTGCGGGCGGTCAGCCTGATCAACGAACGGCGCTACGGCGAGGCCATCGCCTCCTTGGACAAGGCCGAGGAATCGTTCGGGGCGCACCCGGACATCCTCACCTACCAGGGCTATGCGTGGCGCAAGCTCGGCCGGCTCGACAAGGCGGAGTCCTATTACCGGCAGGCCCTGGCCCTGGCCCCGGGCCATCGCGGGGCCACCGAATACTACGGCGAACTGAAGGTGCTTCGCGGCGACCTCGCCGGGGCGCGGGCCATGCTCGCCAGCCTCGACGCCCAGTGCGCCTTCGGCTGCCCCGAGGCCGAGGATCTGCGGCGTTGGATCGAGCGCGGCGGCGATCCGGCCTCCTGATCGCGGCGGCGGCGGGGGCGCTGGCCGGCGCCGCTTCGGTTGCCGCCCCGCCGCCGCTGAAGGCCATGCGCTGGCTGGCCCCGGGGGCGGACGCGGCGCGGCTGCTCACCCGCCGCCCGGTGGAGTGTCTGAGGGCGCCGACCGACAAGGCCGAGGCCTATGAGGTGGAACTCGGCCGCGCCGCCTTTCGCGATCCGCTCTTGCTGGGCGGGCAGGCCGCCCGCGCCGGCCTGGCCTGCGAGACCTGTCACCGCAACGGCCGGACCAACCGCGATTTCGATTTCCCCGGCATTTCCGGCGCGCCGGGCACGGCGGATGTCACCGCCTCCCTGTTCAGCACCCATCGCGGCGACGACATCTTCGATCCCGTGCCGATCCCCGATCTGGGCGGCCCAAAGGCGGCCCTGAAGGTCTCGCGGGCGCGCCGGCCGCCGGCCCTCGAGCACTTCATCCACGGCCTCGTCACCGAGGAGTTCGACGGGGCCGAGCCGCCACCGGCCGTCCTGGCCGGTCTGGCCGCCTATGTGCGGGCCATGACTCCGGCTGCCTGCCCCGCCGCGCCGAGCGAGCCGGTGCGGGTGGAAGGGGCCATCGCCGACGCCCGCCGCGCCGCCCGCGCCGCCCTGGCCGCCCTGGCCCATGGCGATCCCCCGGCCGCCGTGGTCATGGTCGAAGCCGCCCGCGCCCAGCTTGGGGCGATCGCCGAGCGCTACGCCGCGCCCGGCCTGGCCGCCGCGCGCCGAGCCCTCGCCGTGGCCGACCTCGACCTAGCCGCCGATCTGGCCGCCATCCGCCGCCATGACGCCGCGGCGCCGGCTCGCCTGATCGCCTGGCTGGCGCGGTCGGAAGACTGGGCCGCCGCCCTGCGCCGGGGCGAGAGCCGGTCGCTCTACGATCCGGCGGTACTGGCCCAGGTCGCGTCGGCCGCGCCGGCACCGCCGGCGCGGGGCCGGCCGGGTCAATAGGGTTCGGGAGGCGGCGGCTCGTTGGGAGGATAGGGCCCCGCCCTCGCCGGATCGTCGACCCACGGCGGCGTATCGGCGGTCGGCCGCTCCGTCGCGTCTGGCGGGTAGGGCGGGACGTCTTGCCGCTCGTCGAATGCCGGCGGGGGCGGGGCGGGTTCGGCGTAACCGGCGGTATCGCCCGCGCCGGGGTCGCGCCCGCCCGCGCCATCCCGTTCGCCAAGGTCGCGCCCGGAGGCCGCCGACGCATGGCTCACGCGAACGATCGGCGCCTTTTCCTCACCGGCGGGGACGATCGGCGGCGGGGCCGCGTCGGAACCGTCGGACGGCGCCGCCTGGGTGGTGACGGCGGCGATGAAAGGGCCCGGCGCCGCGCCGTCGGCGGCGATGGCCTGCTGCTTGGCATAGGCGGCGTCGAGCGGTCCCAGAGCCAATCGGCCCGCCGCGCCGCCGCAGACCAAGGCCAAGACCGCCCCGGCGGCAAGGAGAGACATCTCGATGGGTTTCACGGCGGGCGTCCTGACGGCGTCTCTCGGGCAAGGCAACGCGCCGATCGCGGTTGGGATGCAATGGGTCGGCCCGGACTTTCGGCGACCGGAACCCGCTCGCCTCGCGGGACGTTCCTGCTCCACCATCGCCGACCGCTGGAGGGAATAGCCGAAATGTCAGACCTCGATCCCGAAAGGACGGGCGTGACCGAAGTCCGCACGACCTACGATCCGGTCACCGCCACCACCACCGAGGTGCGCCGGGAGATTCGAACCGGCGGGGGAAACACCGGCTGGTGGCTGGCCCTGATCGTGGCGGTCATCGCCATTCTGGCCGGGGCCTGGCTGCTGCATGAGCGGAACGCCGCGCCGGCCCCCGACCAGGGAGTCGCCGCCGCCACGGCGCAAGGCGCCGCCCAGCAGGCGGCGGCGGATGCGCAGACCGCCGCGGCCACCGCCCAGGCCAACGCCCAGGCGTCCATGCAGTCGACCCAGGCCGCCATCCAGCAGTCGGCCCAGACCACGGTCGAGAGCGAAGCCGCCCGCGCCGCCGCCGATCGGGCGGCGGCGGAATCGGCGGCCAACCGCGCCGCCGCCAACGCCGATCGCGCCAGCCGCGCCGCGCCCGGCCCCGACACCACGCCCGACAGCGGGCCGCCGCCCCAATAGGCCGACGCGCCGTAACCGAAGCGGGCCGTTGCGGTTGGAGATCGCCGACTTGGCGAATGCAGAGCCGCCGTCCGCCGCCACGGCGAGGCTCAGTCGTTTCCGTCATCGTCGTCGGCGGGCGCCGGCTCGGGGCCGCACGTTGCCGCCATAAGAAACGCTTTCGTAGAACTCCCTGAACGCGGATCGCTGATCGCGCGCCGCGTCCGTCGTCAGGCCCTTCGAGCCGTCGAAGACCATTGGATCGATACGGTCGGCCAAGGCCACGCTCCTCGTGTTTCCAAGCCGCGACGACACCAGATCGGCGACATGGTTGACAGCAGCCGCGCGCCTTTTCATCTGTCCGGTTACGGTCACATCGCGTAATTGAGTTAGGCCCATCCTCCTTGGGTTGCGAAGTCGGCGGGAACGGCGATTTCCGCGGCTTCGCGAAGGAGGATGGACCATGGCTGAAGTTTGCGTCGGCTTAGCAGGCTGAGGAAGAATTCTCACGCGGGAGGTTATTCTTTCTCGGGATGGGTTTGATAGGGTCGTTTCGCGTTCTGGCGTTTGCCGTGCGGCGATCCTGGGAGCCGTGCGGATGTCGCGTGGAGGCT
>JBPCMA010000030.1:0-4969 GCA_051002715.1 Caulobacteraceae bacterium | reverse complement strand
CACGCCGCCAACGCCCAGTCCCTGGCCGAACACGCCGGCTCGCAGGCCCGCTTCTTCGACGACAGCTTCGCCGACATGGCGGGGCGCGACGATCTGCCGGCCTTCGACTACATCGTCCTGCACGGGGTGTGGAGCTGGGTCAGCGACGACAACCGCCGGGCCATCGTGGAGATCATCCGCCGGCGGCTGAAGGTCGGCGGAGCGGTCTATATGAGCTACAACACCCTTCCGGGCTGGTCGATGGCCATGCCGCTTCGCCACATGATGACCCTGCACGCCGAGACGGTGGGCAGCGACGCGCAAGGGGTGGTCGGGCGCATCGACGCCTCCATCGCCTTTGGGAGCAAGCTGGCCGAGGTCGGGGCGCGCTACTTCGCCGCCAATCCCATGGCCAAGGGACGGCTAGAGGCCATCGCCGGCCAGAACCGTAACTATGTGGCCCACGAATACTTCAACCGCGACTGGGCGCCGATGTATTTCTCCGATGTCCACACCTGGCTGTCGGACGGCAAGCTTTCCTATGTATGCGCCGCCGCCCTGCTCGACCAGATGGACGGCTTCAACCTGACCGCGCCGCAGCAGGAGGCGCTCTCGGCCATCCCCTACGCGGTGCTGCGCGAGACGGTGCGCGACTATCTGCTCAACCAGCAGTTCCGGCGCGACATCTATAGCCGCGGCGCCCGGCGGCTCTCGCCGCTGGAGCGGCTGGAGCGGCTGGGCGCGGTTTGCGTGACCCTGACCATGCCGCCCGGCGAAATCACCCACGAGGTGGAGGCGGGCCTGGGCAAGGTCGGCCTCAAGCCGGAGATCTATCAGCCCATCGTCGACGCCCTGGCCGACGAGGACGCGGCCCCCAAGCGGATCGGCGACCTGGCCAAAAGGCCGCCTCTCGCCGCCCTGCCGGGGGGCGCCCTGATCGAGGCCCTGGCGGTGCTGATCGGTTCGGGCCGCGCCCATCCGGTCCAGAGCGAGGCCGACCAGGCGTTGGCGGCGCCCAGGTGCCAGCGGTTGAACGCCTATCTGATCGACCGGGCGAGGATCACCGGCGACGTGAGCTGCCTGGCCTCGCCGGTGATCGGGGCGGGCGTGCCGGCCGGCCGCTTCGAGCAGATGTTCCTGGGTGCTCTGGGGCGGGGGCTCAAGACCCCCGACGCCTGGGCCAAGGACGCCTGGGACATTCTCGCCACCCAGAACCAGGCGATCATCAAGGACGGGGCCGTCCTGCAGGGCGCCGACGCCAACCTCGGCGAACTGAAGGCCCAGGCCAAGGCCCTGGCCGACAAGCGCTTGGCCATGCTGCGGCGTCTGCGGGTGACCGATTAGGCCGGATTAGCCCGCCGCCCAGTCGATCACCGTCAGGTCCTGGACCCGCCCGAAAGCCGCGTCGCTGGTGACGAGCCGCGCGCCTGTCGCCAGGGCGTGGGCGGCGATGAGGGTGTCGAGGTTGCCGAGCGGCTTTCCGCCTTGCTCCAGGCGGGCGCGCAGGGCGCCGTAGCGCTCGGCCGCCGCGCTGTCCCAGGGGAGGATATCGACTCTCAACAGAAACTCGCTGACGGCGCGGCCGAGGGTCGCGGCGTCCGGGCGCCTGGCCACGCCAAAGCGCATGGCGGCGATCTCCCGGTGCTTCCAGGCAAATATGCGCTTCGCTCGGCATATATCAAGGACTATCACACCGCGCCAGCCTAAATTCCCGCGGGGTCCAGGCTGAAGACGACGCCGCCGAAGGGAGGGAGGCGAACCTCGCCGTGGACGATCTCGTCGTCGAAGCCGAATTGCGCTTCGACGGGGGCATCGGCCGGACCATGAAAATCCGCCGCGCGGCCGGTGAGTTCGAAGACGCAGAGCAGCGTCTCGCCGGGCAGGCGCCGCTCGAAGGCGAGGACGCCCGGCGGGGCGGGGAGGACGGTGGCGTCGCCCAGGCGCAGGGCGGGATGGGCGCGGCGCAGGGCGATCAGGCGGCGGGTGAAATGCAGCATCGATCCGGGGTCGGCCTCCTGGATGTCCGCGGCGAGGGCGCGGTGGGCCGGGTCGATGGGAAGCCAGGTGTCGGCGGCGGTCGAGAAGCCGGCGGCGGAGCCGTCGCTCGCCCACGGCATGGGAGTGCGGGCGCCGTCGCGCCCCGCTCCGCCGGGCCAGGCGGCGATGTCGAAGGGATCGCGCAGCCGGTCGAATGGCACGTCGGCCTGCGGCAGTCCCAGCTCATCGCCCTGATAAAGAAAGATCGCGCCGCGCAGGCACATCAGGGCGGCCAGGATCGCCCGCGCCTGCGCCGGATCGCCCGACCGGGCCAGGCGGGTCGCGAAGCGCGCCACGTCGTGATTGCCCAGCGACCAAGACGGCCAGCCGTCGGCGGCGGTCCACGCCTCCAGCGCGCCGGCGAAAAGCTCGGGCGTCGCGGCGCTCGCCGTCAGCAGGTAGAAGCCATAGGCCGTGTGCAGTCGGTTGGCGCCGGCCACATATTCCTTCTGGCGCGGCAGGGGCGGATCGTCGACCACCTCGCCGACGCTCATCGCGCCGTATGAATCCAGCAGGCTTCGCAACCGGCCGAGAAAGGCCAGCGCTTCCAATCGCGAGCGGTCGTGGACGTGGCGCTGGAAGCGCGTCGGCAGGGCCGGCGGCGCGGCGTGCGGCCGGCCGGGATTGTCGCGCAAGCTCTTGTCGTGAAAGATGAAGTTGATCACGTCGAGGCGGAAGCCATCGACGCCCCGGTCCAGCCAGAACCGGCCGGCGTCCAGAATGGCGTCGCGGACGTCCGGATTCCAGTAATTCAGGTCGGGTTGCTCGGGGAGGAAGTTGTGCAGGTAATATTGCCGCCGCCGAGCATTCCACGTCCACGACGGGCCGCCGAACGAGGCTTGCCAGTTGTTGGGCGGCGCGCCGTCCGCCTTGGCGTCGGCCCACACATACCAGTCGGCCTTGGGATTGTCGCGCGAGGCGGCGCTCTCGACGAACCATGGGTGTTCGTCGGAGGTGTGCGACCACACCTGGTCGATGATGACCTTCAAGCCGAGTTCATGGGCGCGGGCCACGATGGCGTCGAAGTCGGCCAGGGTTCCGAACAGCGGATCGACGGCCCGGTAGTCGCTCACGTCGTAGCCGAAGTCCTTCATCGGCGAGGCGAAGAAGGGCGAGAGCCAGATCCCGTCGACGCCGAGGCTGGCGACGTAATCGAGCTTGCTCAGGATCCCCTTCAGGTCGCCCACCCCGTCGCCGTCGGAATCGGCGAAGCTGCGCGGGTAGATCTGATAGATCACCGCCCCGCGCCACCAGTCGGCGGCGGGCGAGGCGGCCGATCGATCACGCGTCACGGGCCAAGATCCCCCTTGGGAAAAATCCCCTCCCGACGTTTGTCACCATCGCCGCCTGGGCGGTCAAGCGGCGGTTTGGCGGGCCTCCCCTTGCCTTCCGGCCGGGAATGGTTTCGACAACCGACACCGCTTCGCCTTTGGATCAGCTCATGGACCGCGTGCTTCCCCAGCCCACCCCCGAGACCCAGGCCTTCTGGGACGGCTGCAAGGCCGGCGAGCTGCGGCTGCAGCGCTGCGGCGATTGCGGCGGAAGCTATTTTCCGCCCCGCTCGTTCTGCCCGGCCTGCGGCTCGCGGGCGGTGGAGGCCTACGCGGCGAGCGGCCGGGCCAGCCTCTACAGCTATGTGATCAACCATCGGCCCCGCCCCGACATGGGGAGCGCGCCGCACTCCATCGCCGTGGTGACGCTCGAGGAGGGCCCGCGCATGATGACCAACATCGTCGGCTGCGCGCAGACGCCCGACGCCCTCGTCCTCGACATGCCGCTGCGGGTGACCTTCCAGGCGTTCGGCGACATCGCCCTGCCCTTCTTCGAGCCGGCGGCGAGGTGAGGACGTGAAACCCCGCTCCGTCGCCGTGGTCGGGGCCGCCGAGACGACGCGGCTGGGCCGCATTCCCGACATGTCGGTCATCGCCCTGCACGCCGACGGGGCGCTCAACGCCCTGGCCGACGCGCAGCTCAAGCCGTCCGACATCGACGGGGTGGCGACGGCCGGCGAGAGCCCCACCGCCATCGCCCACTATCTGGGGATCACCCCGACCTGGGTCGACGGGACGAGCGTCGGCGGCTGCTCATTCATGCTGCACGCGCGCCACGCGGCGGCGGCCATCGCCGAGGGCCTGTGCCAGACGGTGCTCATCACCCACGGCGAGAGCGGGCGCTCGCGGGTGGGGGCAGGCGGCGGCTTCGGGGCGCGCGGCGGCTCGAGCCTGATGGGCCAGTTCGAGGCGCCGTTCGGGGGTGACCTCGCCGCCGACCATGTTCACCCTTCCGGCCCTGCGCTACATGAAGACCTATGGCGTGACCGAGGAGGACCTGGCCTGGGTGGCGGTCATCCAGCGCGAATGGGCCGCCCTGAATCCGCGCGCCAGCTATCGCGACCCGATCACCGTCGACGACGTGCTGTCATCGGAGATGATCGCCTGGCCGTTCCGCAAGCTGATGTGCTGCCTGGTGACCGACGGCGGCGGGGCGCTGGTGCTGACCGGCGCCGAGCGGGCCCGGGATTTTCCGCGAAAGCCGGTCTATATCCTGGGAACCGGCGAGAGCGTCGAGACGCCGATGGTCAGCCAGATGGCCGATTTCACCAGTTCACGGGCGTTCCGGGTATCGGGGCGAAAGGCGTTCGAGGAGGCGGGGATCGGCCATGGCGAGGTGGATCACCTGATGATCTACGACGCCTTCGCCCACCTGCCGCTTTATGGCCTCGAAGACCTGGGTTTCTGCGAGTCGGGAGAGGCGGCCGCCTTCATCCGCGAACGCAACACCGCGCCGGGCGGGCGCCTGCCGCTCAACACCAGCGGCGGCGGTCTCTCCTACATGCATTCGGGGATGTACGGCATGTACGCCCTGCAGGAGAGCGTGCGCCAGATGCGCGGGATCGCCCCGACTCAGGTTCCGGGCGCCAAGGTCGCCGTCTGCCACGGCGTCGGCGGCATGT
>JBPCMA010000029.1:0-2754 GCA_051002715.1 Caulobacteraceae bacterium | reverse complement strand
AAGCGGGCGTCCGACGTGCCGCCGGTGGTGGAAAGCTCCGGCCGGGCGCCGGTCACCGCCTCCACCGCGCCGGCGACCACGGCGGTGAAAGGCCCCGGCTCGGTCAAGAACGCCTCGCCGCTGATTCGGGTGGTGAGGATCACCTGTCCGGTGAAGCCCAGGTTCGCCGCCCGCGCCTCTTCGGCGAGCCACGCCGCCAACGCCTCGCCGCTGTGGGCCGGATTGAAGCGGATGTTCAGCCGCGCCGTCGCCCTGGCCGGGATCACATTGCCGGCCGGGTTGCCGACGTCGATGGTGGTGATCTCGAGATTGGACGGCTGGAATCCGTCGAAACCGTGGTCCAGAACCCGCGCCTGGAGCCTGGCCAACAGGGCGATCAGCACCGGCACAGGGTTGGCGGCGCGGTGAGGGTAGGCGACATGCCCCTGCACGCCCTCGACGGCGATCTCCGCCCCGATGCTGCCGCGCCGGCCGATCTTGATCGTGTCACCGAAGACGGCGCTCGAGGTGGGTTCGCCGACCAGGCAGTGATCGATGACCTCGCCCTCGGCGGCCAGGGCCGCGACCACCGCCTTGGTCCCGTGCTCGGCCACCCCCTCCTCGTCGCCGGTGATCAGGAGGGAGATCGAGCCATCCGGTTCGCCCTTGGCCAGGGTGGCCGCGGCGGCGGCGATGAAGGCGGCGATGGCGCTTTTCATGTCGACCGCGCCGCGCCCGTACAGCATCCCGTCCCTCGCCGCCGCCTCGAACGGCGGGTGGGTCCAGGCGGCGACATCGCCCGCCGGCACAACGTCGGTATGCCCGGCGAAACAAAGGTTGGGCCGCGCCGCTCCCCGCCGCGCATAGAGGTTTTCGATCTCGCCGAAGGTCATCCGCCGGCAGGCGAAGCCGAGGCCTTCCAGCGCCCCTTGGACGATATCCATGGCCCCCGCGTCGGCCGGGGTGACCGAGGGGCGTCGGATCAAGGCTCGGGTCAGGGCGACGGGATCGAGGGGGATGGCGTCTTCCATCGCCGTTGCATTAGGCTGGCGTGAAGATCGCCGCAAATTTCGGGAAGGCTCAACTCGTGAAGAAGATGGATATCGCCGCCGCGCCGCTCAGCGCCGGTTCGACCTACCCGCCGCCCTATAACGAGCCCTGCATGGCGCGGACGCGCAAGCGCCTCGGCAAGGCCGGCGGCCTCACAGAATTCGGGGTGAACCTGCTCACCCTGCCGCCGGGCGCCTGGTCCAGCCAGCGTCACTGGCACACCCACGAGGACGAGTTCGTGTGGGTGGTGGAGGGCGAAGTTGCCCTGGTCACCGACGCGGGCGAGGAGATCCTGCGCGCCGGCGACTACGCCGCCTTCAAGGCCGGCGACCCCGACGGCCATCACCTGATCAACCGCTCGGCCCGCGCCGCGACGGTCCTGGAAGTCGGCAACAGCGACCGCCCCCGCGACACCTGCGACTACCCCGACATCGACATGATCGCGAGACCCGGCGAGGACCATTACCGTCGGCGCGACGGGACGGCGTATGCGAAGGTGGAGAGGGGGTAGGGTGGAGGGTCGCTCAGGGGAACGAGGAGTGCGTTGAAGTGGACCAGCATTGGGTTTCTACGAGGTCTTACGATGAGAATCTCATAGCCGTGTGTCCAGCACGGCCAATAGGGGAATCCTGGGTCGACCGCGTCCGCTGCAAATCCCGAGAGTCGTCCAAACTGACGAGTTTCGGCGAACTCGTCGCTGCCAGCGGGTGAGGCGACGTGGCCTGGGATAGCGATCTCAAACCGGATTCCCCCGCTTATCGAATCGCGGCGGACAATTCGCGCTTCATTCGTGTGCTAGCTGGCCCGGGCACTGGCAAATCCTTCGCGCTCAAACGGCGTGTAGCGCGCCTACTTGAAGGCGGGGTCGCGCCCGCCCGCATTCTGCCAGTGACCTTCACTAAGGTGGCGGCTGAGGATCTACAGCGTGAGCTCATCAACATGGGAGTGCCCGGCTGCGACCGAATCCGCGGTTGCACCCTTCACTCACTCGGGATGCGGGTGCTGAGCCTTCAAAATGTCCTGACCGTCACCGGGCGCGTGGCGCGACCGCTAAATCGGTTTGAGATGGAACCGCTACTCTACGACCTTCCATCCAGCTTCGGCAACAAACGCGAGCGGGGAAAGCGCATCCGTGCTTACGAATCCGCCTGGGCGCGTTTGCAGCATGAACAACCTGGTTTCGCACAGGCACCGGCCGACGCCCTCTTTCAGAATGTGCTCGTCGCGTGGCTACGTTTCCACGAAGGCATGTTGATTGGTGAAATCATTCCGGAGCTCTATCGTTATTTACGCAACAACCCGGCTGCGCCCGAACGGTCATTCTATGAACATGTGCTGGTCGATGAATACCAAGATCTGAACAAAGCCGAGCAGGCCGTTATCGACTTGCTGAGTACGTCGGGGGCGCTGTGCATTGTAGGTGACGATGATCAGTCTATTTACAGTTTCAAATACGCGCATCCTGAGGGCATCCGAGCTTTTCCGGATACACATCCGGATTGCGGTGATCACTCGCTCCTGGCCTGTTACCGTTGCCCCACAAGCATCGTCGCCATTGCCAACGCTCTCAGAGTCTGACTCATAAATAGCACACGGGGTTCTAGCAGGCTGAGGAAAAACCCTCTCGCTTAATTGTCTGGAGCATGATTCATCTTCGTGGTGGCGATGTCCACGGGAGGGCCGGCGATGCGGGGATTGGATCAGTCTACGGGAGCGATGTTTTCG
>JBPCMA010000028.1:0-17362 GCA_051002715.1 Caulobacteraceae bacterium | reverse complement strand
CTTCCTTTTCGTCGGGTCTGTCCATCCTCTCCCCTTCCTCCCCCCCCCCTTTCTTTTCCTCCCCCCCCCCCTCCCCCCCCCCCCCCCTGCCCCCCCCCCCCCCCCCCCGGGCCGGCCCCTCCGAACCGCCGATCAATTCGACGAAAAGATTGTTGGCGTTCGAGCGGGCCAATTCCACCGGGTCGTCGAACCACGGCAGGGTCGAGACGGCCGCCGGCCGGGGGGCCAGGCGCGACCTCGCGCAGACGCCGGTGACAATGTCCCGCGCGCCGGCCGGGGCGAATTCCGGCCGCTCGGCGAGCAGCTCGACGAGGGCCGCGCCCACCGTTCCCAGGCCGGCGACGCCAAGGCTCCAGACAGGCTTGTTCATGGCGGAGCGCGCTGAAATCTGGTCGCACGACGAGGGTGGGCTAGCGCTTGCGTTTGGGCGGCATGGCGCGGGCGCGGGCGGCCTTGGCGAAGTCCTCGGCGGCGGCCGCGTCGGAGGCGGTCATCGGTGGCGGCGGCCTCGCTTCGGCGCGCCCCGCCGCGGCATAGGCCTCGGTGCCCTCCAGCGAGAAGGTCGAGGGGGCCGTCTGGCTGACCAAGCGCGCGCCGGCGATCCGGGTGTCCATCACCGCGCTCTTGAAGGCGGCGGCGGCGCGCACCCCGACCGGCGCCGGGGGAATTGAACAGAAGGTCGGATAGGCGCCGGCGGTCGGCGGGGCCACTTCGGGAGTCGATAGCGGGGCACTCACGGCTGATGGCGCGGCGGCGCCGACCGCCGCCGAGGTCAAGCCAAGCAGGCCCGCGCAAAGCCCGATCAGCCTTTTCATTGAAAAGTCGCGCGCGAGGGGCTTCATAGCATCCCGGGTCATAGGCCAAGCCCCGCCTAAGAGAAAGGGCGCGGCGGTCGGCCGCCTTTAGGAGAATCGAACATGGCGCAATCCAAGGCGAAGGCCCAGGCCAAGGCGAAGACCCAGGACAAGGCGCCGCGCCGCAAATCGGCCGGGGCGGCGAAGCCCGCGCCCAAGCCCGCGGAGGCGCGCGCCGCCGAAGCGCCGGCGGAAACCGCGTCGCTTTCCGCCTTCGCGGCGCTCGATTTCCTCCCGGCCGAGCAGCGCGAGGGCCTCGAAAAGCTGTCGATCAATCTGGCCCGCGCCGCCATGGCCGCCCAGGGCGCCATCGCCGAGGCGGCCCTGCGCCAGGCCGACCGGCCGGCCGCCCTGAGCGCCGACCCCTTCCATGTCGGCCCGGCCCTGGGCGAGGTGATGGGGCGCCTCGCCGCCCAGCCCGACCGGCTGATGCGCGCCCAGGCCGATCTTTTTGGCCGCTACATGGATCTCTGGCGGGCCACCGCGCGGGGCGCCGCCGGCGAGACCCAGCCCGCGGTGGCCGCCCCGGCCAAGGGCGACAAGCGTTTCGGCGATCCGGAATGGTCGAGCAATCCGATTTTCGACACCATCAAACAGTCCTACCTGATCACCGCGGGATGGCTGAACGACCTGGTGGGCGGGGTGGAAGGGGTCGAGCCGCTGACCAAGCGCCGGGTGGAGTTCTTCACCCGCATGCTCACCGACGCTTTCTCGCCGTCCAACTTCCTGCTCTCCAACCCCGCCGCCCTGCGCGAAGCCATGCAGACCCACGGCGAGAGCATCGCCCGCGGGATGGAGAACTTCGTCGCCGATCTCGAACGCGGCGGCGGGCAACTGTCGATCAGCCAGACCGATCTGGCCCAGTTCAAGGTCGGCGAGAACGTCGCCACCGCGCCGGGAAAAGTGATCTTCCAGAACGGGATAATCCAGATTCTTCAATTCGCGCCGACCACCGGGACGGTGTGCGAAATCCCGCTTCTGATCTTCCCGCCGTGGATCAACAAATTCTACATTCTCGATCTGCGGCCGGAAAATTCGATGATTCGCTGGCTGACCGGCCAGGGTCTGACCGTCTTCGTCACCTCCTGGGTCAATCCCGACGCCAAGCTCGCCGCCAAGACCTTCGAGGATTACCTGAACGAGGGAATCTACGCCGCCGTCGACGCGGTGACCCGTCAGACGGGCGCCAAGAGCGTCAACGCGGTGGGCTACTGCATCGGCGGCACCATGCTCTCCTGCGCCCTCGCCCACATGGCCGCCCGCGGCGACCAGCGGGTGAAATCGGCCACCTTCTTCGCCGCCCAGCAGGACTTCTCCGAGGCCGGCGACCTGCTGATCTTCGCCGACGACGCCTGGCTCGAGGACCTCGAGGCGCGCATGGACGCCGGCGGCGGCGTGCTGGCCGGCCAGACCATGGCCGACACCTTTAACGCCCTGCGCGGCAACGACCTCATATGGTCGTTCTTCGTCAGCAACTATCTGATGGGCAAGGAGCCCAAGCCGTTCGACCTGCTGTTCTGGAATTCCGACCAGACGCGGATGCCCAAGGCCCTGCACCTCTTTTATCTGCGCAAATTCTACGCCGAAAACGCCCTGGCCAAGGGCGAACTCGACCTCGCCGGCCAACGGCTGGATCTGGGCAAGGTGACGATCCCGATCTACGCGCAATCATCGAAGGAAGACCACATCGCTCCGGCGAAGTCGGTCTACAAGGGCGCGCGCCTCTTCGGCGGGCCGGTGACCTTCACCCTGGCCGGTTCCGGCCATATCGCCGGCGTGATCAACGCCCCGGCCGCCCACAAATACCAGCACTGGACCAACCCCCGCCTGCCGCCCACCCTGGAGACGTGGCTGGCCGGAGCGGAGGAGCACCCCGGCTCCTGGTGGCCGCACTGGGCCAAATGGCTGAAGGCGAAATCCGGCAAGCAGATCCCGGCGCGCGATCCGGCCAAGGGCCCGCTAAAGCCGATCGAGGATGCGCCGGGCAGTTTCGTGAAGGTGCGGTCGTAATGGGGCGGCTCAGGGTCCGGCGACTCTATCGCAGGGAGGTGGCGGAACATGGAGAGCGGCGCCCGCGACGAGTTGCTCGGCCGGCTGGCGGAAGCGGTCGGATCAGTGACGATCACGCATCCGACGCGGGTCGCCATCGACGGGCCGCCGGCCGCCGGTAAGACCACGTTGTCGGACGAACTGGCGGCCGTCCTGCGCTCGCGGGGCCGCAAAGTCGTTCGCGCGTCAATCGAAGACTACCTCTTTCCCCGATCACGGCGCTATCGGCGCGGCGTGTACTCTGGCGAAGGCTGTTATCACGACAGCTTCGACTACGATGCGCTGCACCGGACCCTGCTCCATCCACTGGGCCCAGGCGGGGACCGAAGGTTCCAGCTCGCGACCTACGACCGACTCACGGACACCACAACCTTCCGAACGGTCGCGACGGCGCCCGCCGACGCCGTGCTGGTCTTTGAGGGCGTGTTCCTCCTGCGCCCCGAGTTGATCGACCGGTGGGACCTGCGCATCTTCGTATCCGCCGCGTTCGAGGAAACGCTGGTTCGTGCCCGAGCCCGCGACTTGGCGTTGTACGGATCTGACGCCGAAGTCGAGCGTCGCTTCCGCGAGCGTTACCTACCGGCACAGCAACTCTACCTCGACGCGGCCCGCCCGACCGATCACGCTGATATTGTCGTGCACAACGATATGCCGCGGCAGCCGGCATGGGCTGAGCGAACACTCTGATCGGATCGGGCGGAGACTTGGGCGTCCAGTCATTGATTCCGGGCACTCCTCCCTCCTTGAGGGACGTCACCCCTGGACGCTAGTCCCGAGGTTCCATACGCACCGGCTGGCGGGCGGTCGCGCCGGGCGCGGCCAGGCCCGGCTCTCGTTCATGGGTGCCCACCGATGGTCGGGCATGGAGATGCTATTTGGTCCTCACGCCACCACGAATTTCAGCGCCACGCCATCGTTGCAATAGCGCAGGCCGGTGGGCCTGGGGCCGTCGTCGAAAATGTGGCCTTGGTGCCCGAGGCAGCGGGCGCAGTGGTATTCGGTGCGCAGGAAACCCAGCAGATGGTCCTCCTTCTTCGCCACCGTGCCCTTGATCGAGGTGTAGAAGCTCGGCCAGCCGGTGCCTGAGTTGAATTTCCACTGCGATTTGAACAGTGGCAGGCCGCACCCGAAGCACACGAATGTCCCGGCGCGATGTTCGTCGTTGAGCGGACTGGTGAAGGCGGTCTCGGTGCCGTCGCGACGCAGGATCTCAAAGGAGGCCGGGGGCAGGCGTTTCTTCCATTCGGCGTCGGTGATTTTGCGCCACGGCGAGGCGGCATAGGGATCGACCGCCGCGAAGGCGCGGGCGAAGGGCGCGAAAGCGGCGAGCGCGGCGGCGCCGGCCAGAACGTTTCGGCGGGCCGGATCGGGATGGGCGAGGGTCATGCGCCTTATACGCGGGAAGGCCGGTTTTGGGTTACATCGCGCGCGGTTCGATTACGAGGCCGGCCAGCTCCGGCAGGCCCAGCATCAGGTTGAGGTTCTGGATCGCCGCCCCCGCCGCGCCCTTGCCGAGGTTGTCGAGAACGGCCACCAGACGCGCCTGGGCCGCCTCGTCCGAGCCAAAGACGTGGAGCGTCATCCGATCCGAGCCGTTCATCCCCTCCGAGCCCAGGGCGTTCAAGCCGGCGGATTCCGCGAGTGACGCCACGTCCACCAGGGGTTCATCCGCATAGGCCCTGGCCAGCACGCCGCGGACGTCGGCGAGCCGCGGGTCCGTCGGCAAGGCGTGAAGTGGCAACGGAATCTCGACGATCATCCCTTGGCGAAAACGGCCGACGGCCGGGGCGAACAGGGGTGGCCGGGTCAGGCCGGCGTGAAGCCGCATCTCCGCTACATGCTTGTGGCCCATGGCCAGGCCATAGAGGCGGAACGGCTCGACGGCGCGGCCGGGCGGCGAGGAATTCTCGAACTCGGCGATCATCGCCCCGCCCCCGCCGGAATAGCCCGATACGGCGTTCACGCTCACCGGCCAGTCCGGCGGCAGGAGGCCGGCCGCGACGAGCGGGCGAATGAGGGCGATGAAGCCGGTCGGGTAGCAGCCGGGGTTGGAAACGCGCCGCGCGGCGGCGATAGCGGCGCGCTGGCCCGCGGCCATCTCGGGAAATCCATAAATCCAGCCGGGCGCCGTCCGATGGGCGCTGGAGGCGTCGATGACCCGCGTCGCCGGGTTGTCGATCAGGCCGACCGCCTGGCGCGCCGCCTCGTCCGGCAGGCACAGGATCACCGCGTCCGCGCCGTTCAGCCGCTCGCTGCGGGTGTGGGGGTCCTTGCGCCGCGCCGGATCGATCGAGAGGAGTTCGAGATCGCGGCGGGGGGCTAGGCGCTCGCGGATGCGAAGCCCGGTCGTCCCGGCTTCACCGTCGATGAAGACGGTCGCGACCATGGCCGCCGGCTCCAGACAAGGCGGCGATCGGCCGGCGCGTCAGCGCTTGGAGAACTGGAAGCTGCGCCGCGCCTTGGCCTTGCCGTACTTCTTGCGCTCCACCACGCGGCTGTCGCGGGTGAGAAAGCCATGCGGCTTGAGGACGGCGCGCAGGCCGGGCTCATAATAGGTCAGCGCCTTGGAAATTCCATGGCGGACCGCGCCGGCCTGCCCCGAAAGGCCCGATCCCTCCACCGTGGCCACCACATCGAACTGGCCGAGCCGGTCGGCGATTTGCAGAGGCTGGGCCAGCATCATGCGAAGGACGGGCCTGGCGAAATAGGTTTCCTGATCGCGCCCGTTGATCGTGACCTTGCCCTTGCCCGGCTTGATCCATACCCGGGCGATGGCGTTCTTGCGCTTGCCGGTGGCGTAGGCGCGGCCCTGCTGGTCGATCTGCGGCTCGCGCGGAGCGGCCTCCGGCGCCGGATTGGAGGAGAGGCTTTGCAGAGCCTCGAGCCCGTGGGTGTCGGTCATGCCTATTGGCTCCGGGCGTTCTTGGCGTTGAGGGCGGCGAAATCGATGGCCTTGGGGCTCTGCGCTTCGTGCGGGTGATCGCCGCCGTTGTAGATTTTTAGATGGGTCAGTTGCTTGCGGGCCAGGGGGCTCTCCTTGGGCAGCATGCGCTCGACCGCCTTTTCTAGAATCCGTTCGGGAAAGCGGCCGGCCAGGATGTTTCCGGCCTTGCGCTGCTTGATGCCGCCCGGGTGGCCGGTGTGCCAGTAATAGGTCTTCTGCTCCAGCTTTCGGCCGGTGAACTTCACCTTGTCGGCGTTGATCACCACCACCGTGTCGCCGCAGTCGACGTTGGGCGTGTAGTCGGGCCGGTGCTTGCCGCGCAGGCGCATGGCGATGAAGGACGCCAGCCGGCCGACCACGGCGTTTTGCGCATCGATGAGAATCCACGCCTTCTCGACCCGCGCCGCCTTCAGATAGGTCGTGGTCTTGGTGTTCATGGCGAAGATCCGTTTGGGCGTCGGCGACATCGAGCGGTGCCGCAAAGAGGCGCGGGAACTAGAGGCATCCCCAGGAAGTGTCAAGCCCGGGTCACGGAGATTGCCCAAATATCTTCAAAAACAATAACTTCTATTATATGGTAATATTATACCGCTCAGACGCGTCGCGCGCGCCACGCCAGGGCGACGGCCAGGGCCAGGACAATCGCCGCATTGGCCTGATGGAGAATCGCCAGCGGCAAAGGGACGCCCGACCAGAGGGCGGCGATCCCGAACATCGCCTGCGCCAGCAACGCCGCGCCGGCCGCCAAGCACAGCCCCTTGATCCCCCATGGGGTCCGGCGCGAACGAGCCGCCGCGACCGCTAAACCCAGGCTCAGCAACAGCAGCCCGTAGGCCAAAAGGCGGTGATTGAACTGCACCGCCGCCGCCCCGTGCGCGAAGGTCGCCCAGGGCGATCCTTGCCAATAGTCGGCGGGAACGAGCGCACCGCCCATCAGGGGCCAGTCGTTGTCGACGAGCCCGGCCTTGTTTCCCGCCACCAGGGCGCCCAGCAGGCATTGCAGGAAGACACCGGCCGCCAGCAGCGCGCCGGCGATCGTCCAGGCGTCGCGCCGGCGCCCGCCCGGCGGCGCCCTCCCCGCCCAGGCCTCGAGCCCGGTCCAGATCAGGGCGGAAAAGAGGATGAGCGCCAGCCCCAGGTGCGCCGCCAGCCTCTCCGGGGCCACCGACACCCGCGCTTCGAGGCCGCTTTGCACCATCCACCAGCCCACCAAGCCCTGCAGCGCCCCTAGGCCCAACAACGCCGCGCAGGGCCAGATGAGCCGCCTGGGCAGGCGGCGGGTGGCAAGGAAGACGACGAACGGAATGGCGAAGGCGGCGCCCGCCAGGCGGCCGAGCAGGCGGTGCGCCCACTCCCACCAGAAGATGAACTGGAAGTCGCCAAGGCTCATGCCCGGATTGATCAGCCGGTACTGCGGCGTGGCGCGATAGCGGGCGAACATCTCGGCCCACGCTCGCCCGCTCAGCGGCGGCAAGACGCCCGACACCGGCTTCCACTGGGTGATCGACAGGCCCGAGCCGGTCAGGCGGGTCGCCCCGCCCACCACCACCATGGCCAGAACCAGCAGGGCGACGGCGAAGAGCCAGATCGCCACGGGGCGGCATCGGTCGTCTCTCATCGTAGAGATCGGCAGGATGACCACCTTTCGCCGAGACGATGGCCGTTCCCGCCCTTGCGGGCGCCCGCCCCCACCCGCTCGCGGCCCTTAAGCGAATGGTCGGAGCGACAGGATTCGAACCTGCGACCCCTTGACCCCCAGTCAAGTGCGCTACCAGGCTGCGCCACGCTCCGATACGGGAAGGAGCGCCCTTATAGTGAGGGCGCCGACGGGCGGCAACCCGAGAATCCCGCCGGTCATCGGAGACCGAGACGATCGTCCAGGCGCGCCTTGGCCGCCTCCAGCGCGACAAGGCACGCTTCCAGCTTCTCGCGAGCGCCGGCGTCCGCCGCCAACGCCGGGCGAGAGCCCGCGCCGGCTTCCACGGCGGGCGGCGCAGCGACGGCCTCTTCGCCGGTCAGGCTCTTGAGGCCGCCCTCGCGATGCAGCTTCTGCACCCCCTTGATGGTGTAGCCTTCGCTGTGCAGCAGGCGGCGGACGGCGGCCAGCACGGTCAGGTCGCGCGGCCGATAGAAGCGCCGCCCGCCGGCGCGGGTCATCGGGCGAACGAAGGGGAATTTGGTCTCCCAAAAGCGCAGCACGTGCTGGGCGACCCCGAGTTCGGCGGCGGCCTCGGAGATGGTGCGGAACGCTTCGGGTCCCTTGGCCACGCGCTAGCCTCGCTTGGCCAAGGCTCGATCGATGCGTGTCTTGATCACCTGCGAGGCGTGAAAGCTGACCACCCGGCGCGGCGCGATGGTGGCGGGAGCGCCGGTCTTCGGGTTGCGCCCCATGCGCTTGCCCTTGCCGCGCACTTCAAAGACGCCGAAGCCGGACAGCTTGACCGTTTCGCCGCGGCGCAGCGCCTCGGCCAGCAGGTCGAGGGTGCGCTTCACCAGCCCGGCGCATTCCTGGCGGGTGAGGCCGATTTCCTCATGAAGCGCGTCGGTGAGATCGGCGCGGGTGAGTGTCCGGTCGTTCATGGCAAATCCTGTCAACGCGGGGATGGCAAGGTGCACGGGGCGGTTTGTCGCGTCAAGTCAAAGGCTTCCGGCGCCCACTCAATTTGGCCACCTAGAGGCGAAGGACGACCGCGCCCCAGGTCAGGCCGCCGCCCATCGCCTCGAGCAACAGCAATTGGCCAGGCTTCACTCGCCCGTCGGCCACCCCCCGCGCCAGAGCCAGCGGGATCGAGGCGGCCGAGGTGTTGGCGTGCGATTCGACAGTGGAGATCACCCGCGCGCTGTCGATCCCCAGCCGCCGCGCCACCCCTTCCAAGATGCGCTGATTGGCCTGATGCGGGATGAACCAGTCGACCTGCGACATCTCCACGCCGGCCGCCGCGGCGGCGGCGACGACTGCCTCGGATATATTCACCACCGCGTGGCGGAAGACCTGGTTTCCCTGCATGCGCAGCTTGCCGACCGTTCCGGTGGCCGACGGGCCGCCATCGACGTAGAGCAGATCCTGCTTGGTCCCATCGGCGCGCAGGGAAAATCCGAGAATGCCGCCGTCGCTCGTCGATCCCTCCCCTTCGCGGGGCTCGAGAACGACCGCGCCGGCGCCATCGCCGAACAGGACGCAGGTCCCACGATCGGTCCAGTCCATCAGCCGGGTCATGGTCTCGGCGCCGATGACCAGGGCGCACTTGGCCAGCCCGCGCGCCACGAAGTTGTCGGTGACCGCCAGGGCGTAGACAAAGCCCGAACAGACCGCCTGGACGTCGAAGGCGATGCAGACCGGCGCGCCGAGCTTGCGTTGCACGATGGTCGCGGTGGCCGGAAAGGTGAGATCGGGGGTGGTGGTGGCCACCACGATGAGATCGACATCCGCCGGCGCCCGGCCGGCCGCGGCCAGGGCCTCCTTGGCGGCGGCGGTCGCCAGATCGGAAGTGAACTGCCCAGGTGCGGCGCGCCGGCGCGAATGAATGCCGGTGCGCTCGAAAATCCACGCGTCGCTGGTCTCGACGACCTTGGCCAGGTCGTCGTTGGTGACCTCTTCGGCCGGCAGATAGCTTCCGACGCCGGTCACGGCGCTACGCACGATGGAGCTCACGCGGTGGCTCTTTCCGCCGGCCCTCGGGCGGGCGCGGCGGCGAGGCGCCCGAGATTGCGGTCGATCTCGGCGGCGAAATCGCTCACCGCCAAGTCGGCGGCCAGGCGGATGGCGGTGGCGAATCCCCTGGCGTCGGCGCTGCCGTGGCTTTTGACCACGATGCCGTTCAATCCGAGGAACGGCCCGCCGTTGATCGAGCTGGGATCGAGCCTCTCACCCATCTTCTTGAGCGAGCGGCGGGCGACGAGGGCGCCGATCCTGGCCAGGGCGTTGGCGGTGAAGGCCTTGCCCAGCTCGGCGCGGAAGAAGCGCGCCAAGCCCTCCGCCGTCTTCAAGGCGACATTGCCGGTGAATCCATCGGTGACGATGACGTCCGCCGCCCCCTTGGCGATGTCGTCGCCCTCCACGAATCCGCGATAGTCGAAGTCGAAGCCGTCGGCGCGCAGCAGGCGGTCGGCCCCGCGCACATCCTCGTGGCCCTTCTCGGTCTCCGTCCCGACGTTCAGCAATCCCACCGTCGGGCGTCCCGAATGATGCACCGCCCGGTGATAGGCCGCGCCCATCACCGCGAATTCCACCAGCCGCTCGGCGTCGCAGACCACGTTGGCGCCCACGTCGAGCACGGCGGTGATCCCGCGCAGGGTCGGCCAGTTGGCCACCAGGGCCGGCCGGTCCAGATCGGCGGTCATGCGCAGCAGCAGCCGGGAAATGGCCATCAGGGCGCCTGTGTTGCCGGCCGACACGGCGGCGCGCGCCTCACCGGACCTGACGCAATCCACCGCGTTCCACATCGACGAGCCCTTGCCGCGCCGCATGGCGTGCGCCGGCTTGGCGTCCATGGTGATCATCAGGTCGGTGTGGCGCACCTCGCAGAGGGCGGCGATGGACGGCGTCCGCCCCAGCGCCTGATCGAGGCTGGCCTTGTCGCCGTGCAGAAGGAAGCGCGGCCCCCCCGCCGGCAGGAATTTCATCGCCCGCGCAACGCCCGGCACGATGACAGAGGGGCCATGGTCGCCTCCCATGGCGTCGATCGAGATCACCAGCGGATCGGGCAAAGGGGGCGCTTTCGGCTCCGACGGGCCTTGGGGAACGAGGCGGCGGGACGATACAGGCGGGGGCGCGCGATGCAAGCGGCGGCCACCGCCGCTCAGGGCGTCGGCCATGCCGCGCTTCCGGCGAGCAGGGAATCGGCCGCGCTCGCCGCCAGTGCTTCCCGCGCGCGCGCGACATAGGCCGCCAGCGGCCCCGGATCGCCGTCGGCCACGCCATCGAGGAGGGTCCGCGCCACGACCGCCTCCAGCGTCGCGGTGTCGGGAAGCACCGCGAAGGCTTCGCGGTAGGCCCGGGCCCGGCCATAAAAAACCTGCCCCAGTTTCTTCATTCGTTTGCCGACCGCCAGGTCTCCGACGCTCATTTCGCGCAAGGCGGCGTCGAGATCGCTCAAATAGACATCGAAGAGCGCCTGCCCGACGGCCCCCGCCTCGGGCCCGGCGCTCCGAAGGCGGTCGAGAAGCAGAATCACATGCAGGGTCAGGATTTCGAATCGCCCCTCGACCGAGTCGGGCGCGCCCATTCTGGCGTAGAGGGCAGGCTGGCGGCCTTGCGCCACGGCCGTGTCACAGAGCCGCCGCGCGGCGGATTTGATGGGCTTTCCGGTGAGCAGGCGATGGAGAAACACGGGGCCTCGCCTCGCTTTCGCCGCGGTTGCGGTTAATCTGGCGCATTGAACTAGGCGGCCTTCGGCTCTAGGTCAAAGAACGCGGAACCACGGGACCTTAGGTTTCAAAGCGATGCCACGCACCACCCTCGTCATCGCGGCGCTCGCGACCGTCCCTCTAGGATTGGCCGCCTGCATGCCGGTGAACAGTTTCCAAGGCTTCCAGGCGGTCGAGCAGGCCCCCTCGGACGTCAAGGTGGGAGAGGATACCCGCGCCACCGTGCAAGCCAAGCTGGGCTCGCCCACCGCGACGGGCACCTTCGACAAGGACACCTGGTTCTACATATCCCAGGTCTCCACCAAGACCGCCTTCTACCATCCGCGCATCGCCAAGCGCGACGTGGTGGCCATCGCCTTCGACAAGGGCACGCAGCAGGTGGCGGCGGTGAACACCTACACGCTCAAGGATGGAAGGGTCGTCGCCTATAACGGGCGGGAAACGCCGACCCGCGGCCGCGAGATGACCGTGGTCGAACAGCTCATCGGCAGCATCAGCTCGGTGAGCGCCCTGCCGCAGGATGAGAACCAGACCCCCGGCTCCCACCCGGACGACCCCGGGCATTAGAGCGGGATCGCTCTTAACCGAAGCGCTCTCCTCCCCCGTTTATGGGGGTGGGGGACCGCGAAGCGGTGGAGGGGGCGGGCCTCCAACGATTCCCCTGACATGATCCCAATCTAAAACCAGGATCTCGACGGCCGGAAAGCCGTCCCGACGCCTATTTGATCACGCCGTGCGCCAGCACCGCGAGCAGCAACAGGGCGACGATGTTGGTGATCTTGATCATCGGGTTCACGGCCGGGCCGGCGGTGTCCTTGTAGGGATCGCCCACCGTATCGCCGGTGACGGCGGCCTTGTGGGCTTCCGACCCCTTGCCGCCGTAATGGCCTTCCTCGATCAGCTTCTTGGCGTTGTCCCACGCCCCGCCGCCCGAGGTCATGGAGATGGCCACGAAGAGGCCGGTGACAATCACCCCCATCAGCATGGCGCCCAGGGCCGAGAAGGCCTGCGACTTGCCGGCGATGGCGTCGATGACCACGAAAAGGACGATGGGCGAGGCCACCGGCAGCAGAGACGGGACGATCATCTCCCTGATCGCCGCCTTGGTGAGGATATCGACCGCCCGGCCGTATTCCGGCTTGACCTCATAGGTCATGATGCCGGGGTTTTCCTTGAACTGCCGGCGCACCTCGGCGACCACCGCCTCGGCGGCGCGGCCGACGGCGGTCATGGAAAGGCCGCCGAACAGGAACGGCAGCAGGCCGCCGAACAGCAGGCCGACGACTACATAGGGGTTGGAGAGGTCGAAGGCGACATTGCCCATCCCGGCGAAGAACGGGAACTGCCCGGCGTTCGCGGAGAAATACTTCAGATCCTGGGTGTAGGCGGCGAAGAGAACCAGGGCGCCCAGGCCGGCCGAGCCGATGGCGTAGCCCTTGGTCACCGCCTTGGTGGTGTTGCCCACCGCGTCCAGGGCGTCGGTGGCGATGCGCACCTCGCCCGGCAGGCCGGCCATCTCGGCGATGCCGCCGGCGTTGTCGGTCACCGGCCCGAAGGCGTCCAGGGCGACGATGAAACCGGCGAGCGACAACATGGTGGTGGTGGCGATGGCGACGCCGAACAAGCCGGCGAACTGGTAGGTGGCGACGATGCCGACGATGATCACCAGAGCCGGCCCGGCGGTGGATTCCAGGCTCATGGCCAGGCCCTGGATGACGTTCGTCCCGTGCCCGGAGACCGACGCCTTGGCGATGGATTTCACCGGCCGGAAGTTGGTGCCGGTGTAGAATTCGGTGATCACCACGATGGCCGCCGTCACCGCCAGGCCCACCAGGCCGCAATAGAAGAGGGCGTTGACGCTCACCGCCTTGCCGAGCACCGTGACTCCGTCGGCGGGAACCAGCTTGTGGATCACCCACCACACCGCGCCCACCGACAGCACCCCCGTCACGATGAGGCCCTGATAGAGGGCGCCCATGATGTTGGCGCCCTTGCCCAGCCGCACCGCGAAGGCGCCGATGATGGAAGTGATGATGCACACCCCGCAGATGGCCAGCGGCAGCAGCATCATGCTGGCCACCACCGGCGTGCCGCGAAAGAAGATCGCCGCAAGGACCATGGTGGCCACGGTGGTCACCGCGTAGGTCTCGAAGAGGTCGGCCGCCATGCCGGCGCAGTCGCCGACGTTGTCGCCCACGTTGTCGGCGATGGTGGCGGCGTTGCGCGGGTCGTCCTCGGGAATGCCGGCCTCGACCTTGCCGACCATGTCGCCGCCCACGTCGGCGCCCTTGGTGAAGATGCCGCCGCCCAGTCGGGCGAAGATGGAAATGAGCGAGGCGCCGAAGCCCAGCGCCACCAGGGAATCGACCACGTCGCGACTGGTGTTCTCCAGCCCCATGCCGGCGGTCAGCACCGCGTAATAGCCGGCCACCCCCAGCAGGGCGAAGCCAGCCACCAGCATGCCGGTGACGGCCCCGGAGCGGAAGGCGAGCGACAGACCCCTGGCCAGGCTCTCCGACGCACCTTGAGCGGTGCGCACATTGGCCCTGACCGAAATCAACATGCCGGCGAATCCGGCGAGGCCCGACAGCACCGCGCCGATGAAGAAACCCAACGCCTCGCGCCACCCGATCAGCAGGAAGATGGCGATCAGGATCACCACCCCCACCGCCGCGATGGTCGCGTACTGCCGACGCAGATAGGCTTGGGCACCCTCCTGGATCGCCGCGGCGATCTCCTGCATCCGCGCGTTGCCCGCGGAAGCCCGCATCAAGCTCGCGGTCTGCGCCACGCCATAGAGCACCGCCAACAGGCCGGCGATGATCACCAGCTCGAGCACCAGACTCATAACGAAAACACCCCCTTGAGGTTATCGCGCCCACGGCCGCAAGCGCCGTGACGGCGCGCCTATAAGGCCAAAAGCCGCGCTTGGATAGCCAGGACGGCGCGGCCGGGGCATACTTGTCGCCTCACATCTTTCGCGACGCCGCGCGCGCGGCGTTTTGAGCGGAGACGCCCGATGACGGCCAAGACCCTGACCGGAACCTACAGCGCCGGCTACGCGCTCTCGCCCCGATTCACCGGGCTCATCCTCGCCGCCTCGGCCGAGGTCGAAGGCGCGGGCGTCTTCGCCAGCGCGGCGGCCACCGTCACCAACCACGGGCGGGTGATGGCGGCGGCCGGCGCGGCGGGCGGCGCGGGACACTACTACGGTTACGATGGGAGCATGGGAGTCGATCTCGCCTCCGGCGGACGGATGGTTAACTTCAGCACCATCGCGGGCGGAGCGGGAGGCGGCGGCTTCTATCTTGACGGGAGCGGCGGGGGGGGCGGCGCGGGCGGCGTGGCGATCATGATTTCGGGGGCCAGCTCGATCGTCAACCACGCCACGATCGTCGGCGGCGATGGCGGCGGGGGCAGCCGAGCCGGCTACAACGGCGGTGGAAGCGGCGGAACGGGAGTTCTGGTCCAAGGGATCGCCACGCTGGCGAACGGCGGCTCGATTTACGGGGGCGACGGCGGCGGGGGCGGCCCCGGTTACGATGGCGCCCTCGGCGGCGCGGGCGGCCAAGGCGTCGCATTTTTGGCGGGCGGCAGCGTCGCCAACAATGGCACGATCATGGGCGGCGCCGGCGGAACGGGCGGCGGCGGCGCGTATGGGGGAACCGGCGGCGCTGGCGGAGCGGGCCTCCTTCTGGGCGCCGTCGCGACTTTGACAAACGCCGGCGTGATCGCCGGAGGCCGCCCGGGCCTTGGGGGCGGAGGGAACATCTACGGAGGCGGTGGGGGCGCCGGTGGTGACGGCGTCGATCTTCTGGGCGGCGGCGCGATCGTCAATCTGGGGACGATCGAGGGCGGCGTGCCCCCACCCCGCTATACGACCCAAGGCGCCGGCGTCGTGATGGCGGCTGGCGGGAATCTCACCAACGGGACAAGCGCGAACGGGACAGCCACGGTGGGCGGCGGGATCGCCATCGACGCCACGGGCGCGGCGCCCGCGACGGTGACCAACTACGGAACCGTCGTCGCTTCGGTGGGCGATGGCGTACTCCTTTCCGGCGGCGGCGTGCTGGCCAACGCCGGGACAATTTCCGGGGGAACGGCCGGCCAGCGCCTGGTGGCCTTTGGCTTCTTCGACATTGCCTTCGTTGGCGGAGCGGGCGGCGGGGGCGTGGTCTTGCAGGCGGCCGGCACGTTGACCAACTCTGGCGCCATCTCGGCCGGCGCGGGCGGGGCCGGGGCTGGCGCGAGCTACGAAAAATACGTCAACGAACCTCCCGTAGCCGTCTACTACCATCCCGGTTACGGCGGTCGCGGCGGCGATGGGGTCGATCTGCTGGCGGGTGGCGATCTAGTGAACTCTGGCCTCATCAAAGCCGCCGGCGGCGGAGACGGAGGAGCGGGCGGCTCCGATTTGGGGCGCAGGGTCGTGTTTGGCCCAGGAGCGGGCACGATCGGTGGCGCGGGTGGCGCCGGGGTCATTCTGGGAGGGGTGGGGACACTTTCCAACAATGGCGTGATCGCGGGCGCGAATGGCGGTGACGGCGGGGCCGGCGGCGCGGGATATCTGAGTGACTATGGCGAAAGCTCCACCTACAACGGCGGCAATGGCGGCGCGGGCGCTAACGGAGGCGACGGGGTCGATCTGGAGGCGGGTGGAAGAATTACCAACACCGGAACGATTCTGGCCGGCGCGGGCGGTTTGGGTGACGTCGGCGGCGCGGGCTATAGACGGAAAGGGGTCAACGGCGTGGCCGGCGCGAACGGGGCGGCGGGCGATGGGGTGCTGCTGAGCGCCGGCGGCATCCTCAGCAATGGGAATCCGGTCACCGGACAGGGTTTGATCTCCGGCGGGATCGGCGTCTACGCCCGCGGCGCCGGGACAACGGTGATCAATTACGGGACGATCGCCGGGGCCGCCAACTCGGTGAAGTTCGCCTCGGCCGGCGATGTGCTGATCGCCCATGAGGGGAGCCTTTTTGTCGGCCAGATCGCCGGCGGCGGCGGGGCGCTGGTGGCACAGGGCGGCGCCGGCACGATCAGCGGCCTGGGCGGCGTGGGGGTTCTCTCCGGGGCTGTTTCGGGGACGTTCGCCGGGTTCGGATCCTATGTCATCGGCAAGACCGGCGCCTGGACGCTGGCCGGGGCCAATGCGCTCGCCGCCGGCCAGAGCTTGACCGACAACGGGCCGCTCACCGTCGCCGGATCGCTCAACGAGGCGGCCGGCGTGACGATCTCTACCGCCGCCGGCGTCACCACGACCTTTACCGGCGCGGGTAGCGTCCTCGCCGGAACCCTCTCGGGGGCCGGGACCGTGGCCCTGGTCGGCGGTGTCGACACCTTCAACGGGGCGACCCTGGCGGCGGAGGAAGTGACAGTAACTGGCGCGCGCCTGACCCTGGAAGGGACGATCGCCAACAGCGGTACGGTGGGGATCACCACCGCCGCCCTGCTGATTGGAGCCGCGGGCGCAGTCTTGAGCGGCGGAACCTGGGCTCTGAGCGACAAGGCCGCCAACCGGGTCATGGGACTGGCGGCCGCCGACGTCCTCGACAACGCCAGCGCCACCATTTCGGGGGCGGGAATGCTCGGGGCCGGCCGGATGGACCTGATCAACCGCTCGGCGTCGGTCATCGACGGCAATGGGAAGAACGCCCTCGTCATCGACACCGACGCGAACCGGATCGCCAATTCCGGCCTCATCGAGGCGGTCGGGGCGGGCGGGGTGATCATCCAGAGCGCCATCAACAGCGCCGGCAAGCTGGAGGCGGCCGGCGGGATCTTGACGGTAAACAAGGCGGTGACCGGCGCCGGGACCGGCGTGATCGCGGCCGGCGCGCTGGTCTTCAATTCCAGCTTCACCCAGAACGTGAGCTTCACCGGCTCGTCCGGGACGCTCCAGCTGGCCCAATCCCAGAGCTATGGCGGCACGATCACCGGCTTCTCGACCGGCGGCGGGACCTCGCTCGACCTTCGCGACATCGCCTTCGTGGGTTCCGGCGAGGCCACGTTCAGCGGCACGTCCAGCGGCGGCGTTCTCACCGTCACCGACGGCGCCCACACCGCCCACATCGAGCTGGCCGGCGACTACACCGCTTCGACCTTCGTGGCGTCCAGCGACGGCGCCGGCGGGGTGACGATCCGCGAC
>JBPCMA010000027.1:0-3815 GCA_051002715.1 Caulobacteraceae bacterium | reverse complement strand
CTGACCGGAGTTTCGAGATGGAGCTCGATCGCCTGTTCGGCGAGGCCCCGGCGTTCGCCGACGGCGACCTCTTCGCCCTGCGGGTCGAGGAACGGCTCGATCGCGGTTGGACCTTCCGGCGCTTGCTGATCGGCGGCCTGGGGATCGCCGGCGGCCTCATCCTGGGGGCCCAGATTCTGGGTTCCGGCCTGGCCGCGCGCCTCGGCGCGGTCACCGCCCAGTCGCGGGACGTCGTGGCCGCGCGGGTGGCCGATCTGACCTCCCTTCATATTCTGCCGGCCGGCCTGCCGGTGGACGGCCAAGTGGTGTGGATGTCGGCGGGCTTGGCGGCCGTGGCCCTGGGTTTCGCCCTCACCCGCGCCGTCAGAGAGTTCTAAAGAGGCGCCGGTTGTCCGCCCAGAATCCGCTCGTCGCGCGGCGCATGACCGCGCCCCAGATCGCGGCTCGCAAGGGCGGTGAGCCCATCGTCTGCCTGACCGCCTATACCGCCCCCGTGGCCGCCATCCTCGACGAGGTGTGCGACCTGCTGCTGGTCGGCGATTCGGTGGGCATGGTCCTTCATGGAATGCCCAACACCGTCGGCGTCACCCTGGAGATCATGATCCTGCACGGCCAGGCGGTGATGCGAGCGAGCCACAAGGCCCTGGTGGTGGTGGACATGCCATTCGGCTCTTACGAAGGCGCCCAGGACGCGGCGCTGGCCAACGCCGTGCGCATTCTCAAGGAGACCGGGGCCCAGGCGGTGAAGGTGGAAAGCGGTCCGGCGGTGGCCGACACCATCGCCTATCTGACCCGCCGCGGGGTGCCGGTGATGGGCCATGTGGGCCTGCGCCCGCAGGCGGTGCTCACCGACGGCGCCTTCAAGGCCAAGGGTCGTCATGGCGCCGACCACGCAGGTGTGATCGCCGAAGCCACGGCGGCGGCGGACGCGGGCGCCTTCTGCGTGGTCGTCGAAGGCGTGGCCGAGACCCTGGCGCGGGAGATCACCGCGGCGATCGCGGTTCCCACCATTGGCATCGGCGCCTCGGCCGGCTGCGACGGCCAGATCCTGGTCACCGACGACATGCTGGGCCTATTCGAATGGACGCCCAAGTTCGTGCGCCGCTACGCCGACCTCAAGGGCGAGATCGCCAGAGCCGCCCGCGCCTACGCCGACGACGTGCGCTCGGGCGCCTTTCCGGCCCTGGCCGAGACCTATTTCGCCAAGCCGAAGCGGTAGGAAGCGGCCTCGACACCCCCTCCGTCACGCGGCAAGCGAACGCCGCGCGGAAGGTCTCCCCCGTAAGAGGACGGGCGAGGATTGAATTATCGAGGCGGCTTTCCTCCTTTCAATCCTCCCCCGCAAAGCGCGGGAGGTGGCGCGCGGCCCGCTTGCCGCGTGACGGAGGGGGCGTCCGGGGGGATCGTCAAATCCATTCAACCGACTTTCCTTCCGCCAATCTGCCCGATATCGGCTCTTTCCTCCCATCCGCGCTCGACCAGGGATAGAGTTCAACCAGCGAGTCGAGACGAGGGCGTGTGACATGACGATGAAATGGGTGGCGGTGGCCCTCGGCCTGGCGGCCTTGGCGGCCGGAAGCGCCGGCGCGGCGACGCTCGTCCTCGCCGCCCTGACAGCCGGCGGAGCGGCCGCCGCGCCCCCGCAGGGCAGCCCACCCATCGCCGCCGTGGTCGGGATCGTCGATGATAGCTCCACCGAGAACGGGGTGGTCTGGTTCACCCTGCAGCGGACCAATCTGCGGTTCCAGGTCAAGGTTGCCGATCTGCCGAACCCGGATGCGATCTTCGCGGCATTGAGAGCGTCGGCCGAGAGCGAACGAAGCGTCGTCGTCCACTACGATATCGGCAGCGGCGCGATCGAAGCGCACCCCGTCAAGGCGAGGTTCGGTTTCCGCGACCTGGTCTTCGACGGCAAAACCATCCCGGGGGTGGCCAAGGAGCCTCCACAGGCCCCTCCGCCTTCGAAGGCCGAGGCGGCGCTGGCGCGCGGCGTGGGCCTGGGCGACGCCGGCGACTTCGAGGCGGCGCGGGGTGCTCTTGGCGAGGCCCTCGCCGCGCCGGACTTGGGGTTCGGCCCGCGGGCGCTGGCGCTGGAGACCCGCGGACTGGAAAGTGAGAACGAGGCGATCCTTGGCTTCCCGCCCAGTCTCGATCGCGATCGGCTGCTTATCTCGGCCCTCGCCGATTTTCGCGCCTGGCGCGCCCTCTCGCCGGATGAAACCGCGGCCGCCTATGACGAGGGGCGCCTTCTCCAAGAGCTTGGCGCCTATGGCGAGGCCCTGGACAACTTTCGCGCCATGGCCGCCATGTGGCCAAAGGAGACTTTCTGGACCTCCATACGGATCGGCGGCGCCTATCGGCTGATTGGGGACAACGTCCGCGCCTTGGCGGCCTTGGACGATCTGACCGCTCGCGCCCAGACGGGCATGGCGTTCCACTATCACCGGGGCTGGACCCTGGCCAACCTCGGGCGAAACGAAGAAGCCGTGACTGAATTCACCGCCGGCCTGGCCGACCAGCCCGACTATGCCTGGGCGTTCTCGCGGCGCGCCTGCGCCCTGGCCATGGAAGGGCGGCTCGCCGACGCCCTGGCCGACCAGACGCGGGTGATCGCCCTTCTGGCCGAACTTCGCTACGGCGGCGAGCCCACTCTCGGCGATCGCCAGAACGACCGGCGGGCGGCTGAGGTGGCGTCCGAACTGCAAGACGCGATCGCCAAATCCCCGGATGCGAAGCTCGACGCGCCCTGCAGGGGCTACTGGGACGTGGGCGACGTCCGGCGCGAACGCAGCGCCTTGCTGCCGGCGATCACGCGGTGAGACTTCGTCAAAGCCAAGTCTGCCCGCGACGGCGGCGCCGGCTAAGATGGGGCCTGCGAATCGATTGGGGATTCTCGAAAATGGCGATGAAATGGGTGGCGGGAGCCCTCGGCCTGGCGGCCTTGGCGGCCGGGAGCGCCGGCGCGGCGACGATCGCCTCGGCCGACCTCGACGCGCTGCATTGGCGCTCGATCGGGCCGTTCCGCGGCGGCCGGGTTCTGGCGGTGGCCGGGGCGAGCGACGATCGCCAGCACTTCTATTTCGGGGCGGTGAACGGCGGGGTTTGGGAGACCCGCGACGCCGGGCGCACCTGGACGCCGATCTTCGATTCCGTCCCGGTCGGTTCGATCGGGGCGCTGGCCGTCGCCCCCTCGGCCCCCAAGGTGCTCTACGTCGGAACCGGCGAGGCGGACATGCGCTCGGACATCGCCCAGGGGGTGGGCATGTTCAAATCGGTCGACGGCGGCGCGCACTGGGCGGCCATCGGCTTGGCCGACACCCAGTCGATCGCCAAGATCATCGTCGATCCGCGCAGCCCCGACAATCTTCTGGTCGCCGCCCTCGGCCATCCCTACGGACCAAATCCCGCACGCGGGGTGTTCCATTCGGCCGACGGCGGCAAGATATGGGCCCGGACCCTCTACGCCAATCCCGACACCGGGGCGGTGGACCTGGCGTTCAAGCCGGACGATCCAAATACGGTCTACGCCGCGTTGTGGCGGACGCGGCGACCGCCATGGAGTGTCTATCCGCCGTCGAGCGGGCCGGGCGGCGGGCTCTACAAATCCGGCGACGGTGGCCTCACCTGGGCGCCCAGCGGGCGCGGCTTGCCCGATTCCCCCGGTCGGATCGGTCTGGCGACGGCCATCAGCGCGCCATCCCGCCTCTACGCCCTGGTCGACGCCAAGCAGGGCGGCGGCCTCTACCGCTCCGACGACGCCGGGGCGAACTGGGCCAAGGTGAACGGCGATCCGCGCATCTGGGAGCGCGGCTGGT
>JBPCMA010000026.1:0-3860 GCA_051002715.1 Caulobacteraceae bacterium | reverse complement strand
CGTCACATTGGCCAAGACAGGTCGAGCCTCCCGCTCAAAGGAAAGGCGGGGCGGCCTTTCCGAGGCCGTTTAGCGCGGCGGGGACGGAAGCTCCAGGGATAATGTCCTGAGTTTCAGGCGAACCGCTTGCTGTCGATCGATCGCGTGGCAACAAACCGCCGCCCGCGCGTTAGAGGCTTCGATCGGAACTTCACGGAGGCGAGCGAATGCGTTTTGTCGTCAATGGCGCGGCGGTGGACCTGGACCTCGATCCGAGAACCTCGCTCCTCGATCTGCTGCGCGAGCGGCTTCACCTTTTCGGGGCGAAGAAGGGGTGCAACCAGGGCGCCTGCGGGGCCTGCACGGTGCTGGTCGATGGCGAGAGGATCAACAGCTGCCTCGCCCTGGCGGTGCAATACCAGGGTCGCGCGATCACCACCATCGAGGGGCTGGGCGCGCCGGGGGCGCTGCATCCCCTGCAGGCGGCCTTCGTCGAACATGACGGATTCCAGTGCGGCTATTGCACGCCCGGCCAGATCTGCTCCGCCGTCGGCATGGCCGACGAGCTGGAGCGCGGCGTGCCGAGCTTCGTCAGCGAGGATGTGGCCGCCGAGAGCTTCGCCCTCACCCACGATGAGCTGCGCGAGCGGATGAGCGGCAACCTGTGCCGCTGCGGCGCCTACAACGGCATCGTCGAGGCGATCCGGGAAACCTTCGGCGCGGGCGAGGCCCGGCCCGCCCAGCGCGAGGCCGCCTGATGACCCCCTTTGTCTACGAACGCCCCGCCGACCGCGAGGCGGCGCTGGCGCTCGGCGCGCGGGCGGGGGCCAAATACCTGGGCGGCGGCACCAACCTCGTCGATCTGATGCGCGAGACCATCGAGCGTCCCGAACTGCTGTTGGACGTGACCGGGCTCTTCCGCGGGATGGAAGATACGGACGACGGCGGGTTGCGCATCGGGGCCGGGGTAACCAACACCGCCGTGGCGGCCGACCGCCGGGTGCGCGAACGCTATCCGATGCTGGCCCAGGCGATCGTGGCGGGCGCCTCGGCCCAGATCCGCAACATGGCGACGGTGGGCGGGAACCTGTTGCAGCGCACCCGCTGCGGCTATTTCTACGACGAGGCGGCGCGCTGCAACAAGCGGGCGCCGGGCGCCGGCTGCGACGCCATCGATGGTTTCAGCCGCAACCACGCCATCCTCGGCGCTTCGCGGGCCTGCGTCGCCACCCATCCCTCGGACATGGCCGTGGCGCTGGCGGCGCTGGACGCGGTAGTGACGGTGGAGGGGCTGGGCGGCGCCCGCGACATCCCCATGGTCGATTTCCACCGGCTGCCGGGCGAGACCCCGCACATCGAGACGACGCTGCGGTTCGGCGAGCTCATCACCGCCGTGACCCTACCGCCCGAAGGCTTCGCCGGCCACTCCGCCTATCGCAAGGTGCGCGACCGCGCCTCCTACGCCTTCGCCCTGGTGTCGCTCGCCGCCGCCCTGACGGTCGAGGACGGCGCGGTGAAGGACGTTAGGATTGCGCTCGGCGGCGTTGCCCACAGGCCCTGGCGCGTCAGGGCGGCGGAGGCGGCGCTGCGCGGCGGCCCGGCGACCGCGGTGGCGTTCGGCGCGGCGGCGCAGGCGGAACTGGCTTGCGCCCAGGGCCTCCGCGACAACACGTTCAAGATCGAACTCGGCCGCCGCGTGATCGCCGACACGCTCGCGGGGCTCGCCGCGCTCCGGGAGACCCACTGATGCCCATCCTTGAGGACGCCCTGCAGGCGGTGATGAAGAAGGCCGTCGCGCTGGCCCCCGACAGCTTCATTCCCGGCGGCAAGCCCGACCCTCTGATCCGTCACAAGCACGGCCTCATCGGCGCGCCGATCAGCCGCATCGACGGTCCGCTCAAGGTCTGCGGCCGGGCCACTTTCGCGGCGGAGTTCCCGCTGGAGGGCCTGACCTACGCGGCGCTCAAGTATTCGACGATTCCTCGCGGCCGCATCGCGTCGATCGACACCGCGCGGGCCCAGGCGGCGCCCGGCGTCGTGCTGGTTATGACCTACCAGAACGCGCCGCGGCTGAAGCCCATGCCGCCGTTCATGAGCCAGCCCAAGGCCGCCGGCGGCGACGACGTGCCGGTCATGCAGGACGACCAGATCCACTGGAACGGCCAGCCGGTCGCCCTGGTGTTGGCCGAAACGCAGGAGCAGGCCGATCACGCCCAGTCCCTGATCGCCGTCGCCTACGAGCCGGCGGGCGACGCCGTCACGTCCCTCGAAGCCGCCAAGGTAAACGGTTCCGAGCCCGGCGTCTTCCAGGGCGAACCGCTGAAGCTGGAAATCAAGGACGCCGAGGCCATGCTGGCCGCCGCGCCGCACACGGTCGACGCGCGCTACACGACCCCTCGGCAGAACCACAATCCCATCGAGCTTCACGCGGTCACCCTGGCCTGGGAGGGCGATCGGCTGCGCGTCCACGACACGGCGCAGGCGGTGGCCCACGAGGCTTGGACCCTGGCCCAGGTGTTCGGCGTCGACGAGGAGAAGGTGCGCGTCACCTCGCCCTACGTCGGCGGCGGCTTCGGCTCCAAGACCCTGTGGCAGCACCAGGTGCTGGCGGCCGCGGCGGCCAAGATGGCCGGGCGCCCGGTTCGCATCATGCTGTCGCGCGAGGGCGTTTTCCGCATCGTCGGCGGCCGCACCTTGACCGAACAGCGGGTGGCGCTGGGGGCCCAGGACGACGGGACTTTCGACGCGGTGATCCACACCGGCGTGGTGGCGATGACGCCGCACAACAACATGCCCGAACCCTTCATCCTGCCGGCCAGGAGCGTCTACGCCGCCCGGAGCTTCCTGCTCGACGTGGAAACCGTCAAGATGAACATGACGGCCAACACCTTCATGCGGGCGCCCGGCGAGTCCGTCGGCACCTTCGGTCTGGAATCCGCGGTCGACGAGCTGGCCCACGCCATGGGCCTGGACCCCATCGAACTGCGCCTTGCGAACGAGCCGGAGAAGGACCCGACGACCGGGCTGCCCTTCTCGCAGCGCGCCGTCGCCGAGGCCTGGAAGGCCGGCCGCGAGCGGTTCGGCTGGGAGGCGCGCGGCGAGCCGGGCGCCCGGCGCGACGGCGACTGGATGGTCGGCCTGGGCTGCGCCGGCGGCACCTATCCCTACTACCGGATGCCGGGCGGGGCGGCGCGGATCACCCTGACCAAGGATGGCCGCGCCATCGTCGGCATCGCCGCCCACGAAATGGGCATGGGCACCTCGACCGCCCAGACCCAGATCGCCGCCGAGCGCCTGGGGTTGACCATGGACGCGGTGACCTTCAACTACGCCGACACCGATTTGCCGGGGGTGGTGATCGCCGGCGGCTCGCAGCAGACGGCGGCCATCGGCGCGGCCGTGATCGCGGCCCATCACAAGCTGGTGGAAGAACTCTTGAAGCTTGCCGGCAACGACTCGCCGCTCGCCGGCCTGAAGCCGGACGAGGTCGGGGGCCTCAGCGGCGGTCTCTGCGCCCTGGAAAACGAGACCCGGCGCGAAAGCTACGCCTCCATCCTCTCCCGCGCCGGGCGCGACGAGGTCACGGTCGAGGCGGAGGCGCCCATGCCGCTGGAGCTGCGGCACTGGTCCATGCACAGCCACAGCGCCCTCTTCTGCGAGGCGCGGGTGAACGCCGTGACCGGTGAGGTCCGGGTCAGCCGCTTCCTGGGCTCGTTCGACTGCGGCCGCATCATCAACGCCAAGACGGCCGCCAGCCAGTTTCGCGGCGGCATCATCATGGGCCTGGGCCTGGCGCTGATGGAGGAGACCCAGTTCGACGAACGCAGCGGGCGGGTCATGAACCCCTCCCTGGCCGAGTATCACGTGCCCGTTCACCTGGA
>JBPCMA010000025.1:0-2540 GCA_051002715.1 Caulobacteraceae bacterium | reverse complement strand
TGTAGCGGCGGTGGGCCTGGGCGAAGGTGGCGCGCAGCCCGTCCTGGCTCTTGGGAACCATGATGAAATGAACATGGTTGGGCATCAGGCAATAGCTCCACACCGCCGTGCCGCTTGCCCGCGCCGCAGCCCGATAACACGAGTTTAGTGCAGTGTCACCGTAATCCACCGTAATCCACACCGTAATCCACGCGCAGCCGGCAGCATGTTCGGACAATGCTCGCAGGACCACGATTTGGCGCGCTGACTGGAGCCGTCCAGCAGCATGTAGGCTGCTACGTCGTGGTCACTTAGTCCGGCATCGCCGGCTATACGGTAGGGCACCCGATGGTCGATCTGCAACACGCGTTCGTCCAGGCTGGAGCCGGTGATACAGTCGATGGAACCATAACGCTCGATCAGCGCGACCTTGAATTTCTTGGGCAGTGCTGATCGTCCACCTACGCGGCCTTCTTGAATATCGGCTGCGACGCCTAGGGAATAGATCGCCATGCGTCGCCCGGACCGCGAGGCGCCTGATCCCGTTATGACCGGAACGCCAGCGTCCCGCACGTCGCCAATGGCGCGGGGAGGATGGCTGTAGCCGAGATCGTTGATTTCGTCGGTGCTCACCGACCCTTTGTCGAGCATGATTTTCAGAACATCGCTGGCCCGCTTGGAAGCGCCGCCAGCGATCACCCGCTCGGCAAGTTCGCGGATCGCAGGTTCGATCTCTGCTGGCACTGACGGCCCCCGATTCGGTTGGGCACGCTCGCGCAGCTCCAGTTAACAGCCCGTGGACGAAATGAGCCGTATTTGCAAAGGATATAATCGCCACCCTTGACGCCGAACGAAAGCGGAACAAGATGGCCCGGTGGAAACCGTCGTCCTCACCTTCGCGAGGCATGAGACCACCGGCGCGGTCACCCGCGGGGCGGCGCGGCTGATGATGGCGCTGGGCTACGCGCCGCTCCTGGAGGTGTGCCTGCCCAACGGGCGGCGGGCCGACATCATGGCCCTGGGGCCGCGCGGCCAGATCGCGGTCATCGAGGTCAAGTCCGGCCTCGAGGACTTCCGCGCCGACCGCAAGTGGGGCGAATACCTTCCCTTTTGCGACGCCTTCTATTTCGCCGTCGCGCCGGAGTTTCCCCGTCACGTCCTGCCCGAGGAGCCCGGCCTGATCGTCGCCGACGCCTTCGACGGCGCGGTGCTGCGCGAGGCGTCCCCCACCCCCCTCTCGGGGGCGCGGCGCAAGGCCCTGACGGTGGCCTTCGCCCGCTTGGCGGCGATGCGGGCCATGGGGGCGTGACACGCCGTGATTTTCCCTCCTACCTCGGCGCCCGCTTGGCCAGGATGCGCTGGAGGGTGCGGCGATGCATGCCCAGGCGCCGCGCCGTCTCGGAGACGTTGCGCTCGCACAGCTCATAGACCCGCTGGATATGTTCCCAGCGCACCCGGTCGGCGCTCATCGGGTTGTCGGGCGGGGGCGGCGCCACCCCGGCGGCGGCGGCGAGCAGGGCTCTGACCACATCGTCGGCGTCGGCCGGCTTGGCCAGATAGTCCACCGCCCCGGCCTTCACCGCCGCCACGGCGGTGGCGATATTGCCGTAGCCGGTCAGCATGACGACCCGCGCGGTCGGCCGCGCCCGGCGCAGAACGTCGACCACGGCGAGGCCCGAGCCGTCCTCCAGGCGCATGTCGAGGACGGCGAAGGCGGGGGGCGCGGCGCGCGCCGCCTGGGTCGCCTCGGCCACGCTTTCCACCAGGGTCGCGGTGAAGCCGCGCGCCTCCAGGGCGCGGCCCAGGCGGTTGCGCAGGACCGCGTCGTCGTCGAGCAGCAACAGGCTCTTGTCGGGCAGGGCGGCGACGGCCGCGTCCATGTCGCTCATCTTAGCTTGCCTCCGGACGCGCCGGTCGTTGAGGCGCTCATCCTGGCGCCCGAGCGGCCGGGATTTCAAGCCCTCGGCGCCAGGTGCGGCGCTTCCACGCGCTCGCGCGGCCAGCGGGCGGTGACGACCGCCCCGCCGCCCGGCGCGTTACGAAAGGCCACCTTGCCGCCGGTGTGCTCAATGAGGGTCTTGTCGATGAAGAAGCCCAGCCCCATGCCCACGTGGCCGGCGCGCGGGCCCTGGGCGCGCGGGCGGCTGGCGAGGTAGGGGTCGCCCAGTTTCTCCATCACGTCGGCGGAGAATCCCGGCCCGTCGTCGCGGACCTCGATGGCGATGGTCGTCGCGTCGAAGCGGGCGGTCACCGCGATCTCGGCGTGGGCGAAATCGCAGGCGTTCTCGACGAAGGCGGTCAGCGCGTGGAGGATCGCGGGCCGGCGCCACACCTGCGGCGCCGCCATGCCGGGCGGACCGTCGAGGGCGCACGCCACCCGCGCCGCCGGCCCGTCGGCGCAGCCGGCCGACGCCTCGCGCGCCACCTCGATGAGGCTCATCCGCTCGTGCAGGATGTCCCCCGCCTCTGGGGCCTGGGCCAGGCGCCGCAGGATGTCGCGGCAGCGCTGGGCCTGCTCGACCATCAGCCAAGCGTCCTCGCGGCGGGGGCCGGGCGGGGTC
>JBPCMA010000024.1:0-7002 GCA_051002715.1 Caulobacteraceae bacterium | reverse complement strand
AGCAGGGCGCCGTGCACCGCCGGGTGCAGGGTCTTGACCCGCCCGTCCATCATCTCGGGGTAGCCGGTCAGCTCGGCGACATCCCTGACCGGCAACCCGGCGGCGGCGATGGCGGCGCCGGTGCCGCCGGTGGAGACGATCTCGACCCCCAGGTCGACGAGGGCGCGGGCGGTCTCGACGAGTCCGGCCTTGTCGGACAGCGAGATCAGGGCGCGGCGAGCGGGAACCCTGTCGGGGGCGGGCGGAAAGGCGGACGCGGTCATGGCGGTCTCCACGGCAAGAGAAGGCGCCCAGGCGTGCGGCTGTCATCGATGGCGGCGCCGCGCTCCCCGGTGGTTCGTCCACCTCATCGCCAGTCACGCGGGCGAGGGGGAAGATAGGCGAGGCGGGGGGCCTGTCAACGGCCGAGGCGAAGCGGCGTGAATCGGGGCCAAGCCCTGTCCCCACGCGGTCGCGCCGTCGTGCCATCTATGGTAAGACGTGGCGCGCACGGGTGAACCGCGGCCGGAAGGGCGGCCAGCAAGTCGGGGGCGCGGCCATGCGGAAGTGCGGCGGTCGGCGGGTCGTGCGAGGCGTCGCGGTAGGACTCTGCGCCTCGATTTTCGCCGTCGCGACGGCCCGCCCTCAACCGGCGCCGGCCTCGGCCACTCCCGACGCGACGCCCGTGGCGGAGGTCGTCGTCACGGGCTCGCACATACCCCGGCGCGACCTGGCCGGCGTCAGCCCGGTCACCACCATCGGCGCCGCCGACATCCGGGCGGCCGGGTTCACCCGCGTCGATGACGCCATCAACCGCCTGCCGCTGGCCACGCCCGATCAGAGCGCCACCGTATCCAACGGCGCCACGGGCGCGGCGACGGTGAATCTGCGGAGTCTGGGGCCGGAGCGAACCCTGGTCCTCATCGACGGCAAACGCCTGCTCCCCGGCGACACCACTTCGGGCGAGATCGCGCCGGATCTCAACTTCATCCCCGACGCCCTGGTGGACCGCATCGAGATCGTCACCGGCGGCGCCTCGGCGGTCTATGGCTCGGACGCCATCGCCGGGGTGGTCAATTTCATCATGAAGAAGGATTTCATCGGCCTGAAGGTGGATGCGCAGAGCGGTTTCTACAATCACGTCAATGGCGAACGGGCGATCCAGGCGCTGCTCATCGATCAGGGGGACCCGGTTCCCCCTGGAATCGTGAACGACGGCCTCACCACCGAGGTCACCCTTGTCGCGGGGGCGAATTCGCCGAACGCCAAGGGCAATGTCACCGCCTATGGCGGTTATCGCCGGACCGATGCGATCGCGGAATCCGCCCGCGACTTCAGCGCCTGCCCCCTCCAACCCACCCACGCCGGCCCAGTATGTTCGGGTTCGACCATTAGCCCCGCGCTCGGGCGCTTCGTGGTCTTCGATCAGGCGACCGGAAAGGTGGTCGGCGACCTGAGCCTGGATCCCGCCGGCCCGGCCGGCTCGCTGCGGCCGTTCCATTTTGGCGACGCGTTCAATTTCGCGCCCTATAACTATTTCCAGCGGTCGGACGACCGCTATGTCGCCGGCGTCTTCGCCCATTATGAGATCGCTCCGGACATCGACCTCTACGCCCAGGGCATGTTCATGGACGATCGGACCGTCGCCCAGATCGCTCCCAGCGGCCTCTTTCTGGCTCAGGTCTCGATTTCCTGCGCCAGCCCGCTGTTGTCCGCCGCCGAGGTGACGCGCTTCTGCGCCGACTCCGGCGTGCCGGCCGGCGGCGACGCGCTGCTCTTCCTTGGCCGCCGTGATGTCGAAGGCGGCGGCCGTCAGGCCCTGCTGAGCCATCGGGACTATCGCCTTCTGGCCGGCGCCGAGGGGGAGGCGGGTCCATGGCGGTATGACGCCTCGGTGCAGTATTCGGCGGTGAATCTCAGCAAGACCGACCTGAACGATATCTCGCTCTCGCGGGCCGCCGACGCGCTCGATGTAGTGCGCGGGCCATCGGGCGATCTCATCTGCGCCTCGGGAAATCCCGGCTGCGTTCCCTACGACGTGTTCAAGATCGGCGGCGTCACCCCGGCGGCGATAGCCTATCTGTCGGAGCCCGGCGTGGCGACCGGATCGACCTCGGAGATCGTGGCCAGCGCCACCCTGTCCGGCGAACTCGGGGGCTACGGCGTCGAGAGTCCGTGGTCGCGGGACGGCTTCGGCCTCGCCCTGGGAGCCGAATATCGGCGAGAGAGCTTAAGCTACGCGCCCGACGCCGAGATCGCCAGCGGCGATCTGGCCGGCGACCCGTTTCCCTCGCCGGCGGTGAGCGGCGCCTTCCATGTCCAGGAACTCTATGCCGAGGTGAGGGCGCCTCTGGTGCGGGACGGGGGCCCGCTGCTCCGCGACCTCGGCCTCGAGGGCGGCTATCGCCTGTCCTGGTACAGCGATGCCGGACGGGCCAACACCTACAAGGCGGGCGCCGAATGGGAGCCGGTCAGCGGCGTTCGCCTGCGCGCCAGTTTCAATCACGCCGTGCGCGCGCCCAACGTCGTGGAACTGTTCACCCCCCAGACGCTCGCCATGACCGGGCTGTCCGCCGACCCCTGCGCCGGGCCCGACCCAGCCGCGGCCGATCCGCTGGCGACGCCCGCCAACTGCGCCCATACCGGGGTCGCGCCGGGTCAATACGGCGCCATCGTGGCCAATCCGGTCGGCTACAACAGCATCGAAGGAGGCAATCCGAAACTGAGGCCCGAGAACGCCGACACCCGCACCTTGGGCGTGGTCTTCACGCCGGCCGCCCTGGGCGACTTCCGCCTCGCCATCGATTATTTCGAAATTGACGTGTCCGGCGCCATCGGCGCGCCGGGGGCGGATCTGACGGTGCAGGTGTGCCTGCAGACCGGCGATCCCACCTCCTGCCAGCTGATCCACCGCGCCCCCGGAACCGGCTCGCTGTGGCTCGGGCCCCAGGGCTATGTGGTGGACATCGGCCAGAATACCTCGTCTCTGCGGACGCGGGGCGTCGATGTGGAGGCTTTCTGGCGTCTGCCGCTCCCCGCCTGGCGCGGCGCCCGGCTCGGCCACGTGAGCGTCGCGCTCGACGGCGGCTATGTGGCGAGCTTCACCGCCCAGTCGGTTCCCGGCGCCCTCCCCTACGACTGCGCCGGCTTTCATGGTTTCATCTGCGGCGGCCCGCTGCCGAAGTGGCGCCATGTGCTGCGGACGACGTGGAACGCGCCCCGGCGCTTCGATCTCTCCCTCGCCTGGCGCTACATCGCTCCGGTGAGGTTGGACGCCACCTCCTCCAACCCGTTTCTCGCCGGGCCGTTCTCGCCGGGCGACGCCGGCCTCGCGGCGCGAAGTTATTTCGATTTGAGCGTGAACTGGCGGCTGAACCGGCGGCTGGAGCTTCGCGCCGGGGTCAACAATCTGTTCGACATCGATCCGCCGGTCGTTGGGATTGATGTGGTCGGTCCGTTCCCGGTCACCAATGGCAACACCTATCCCGGGCTCTACGACTCCCTCGGGCGGTTTGCGTTCCTGGGCTTGACGGCCACGCTGTAGCCTTCGGCGGTCGCCGCGGGCCTTCACGCAAGATCGGGGGTCCGGCTTTCCCGCCATTTACCGGCGACGACCAAATACTCTACACTGGGAATCGGATGGTGGATTCCCCGGAGGGGACCGATGGGCGCCCCGATCAGGTTTCCTTTCGCCGAACCCTCCCCCGGCGCGGTCGGGCGAGCGGAGCTTTCGGCCGACGCGCGACGGCGGGCGCCAGGATGGCGGGTCCGGCTGGGCGAGCACCTACAGCTCATGGGGGCGGACGGCGCGGACGCCACGCCGCGGTCGCGCAAGGCGCGCGCCCTGATCGCCTACCTTTCCCTGGCGCCCGGCCGCGAGGCGAGCCGCGAGGCGCTCATCGACGTCCTGTGGAGCGATCGCGGTCGCGAACAGGGCCGCGCCAGCATGCGGCAATGCCTCAGCGAGCTGCGCATCGCCGCGCCCGGCCTGATCGCCACCGAAGGCGAGCGGGTCTGGTTGGCGCCGCTGGTTCGGTTGGAGCGCGCGACCAACGGCGAGGCTCGCGTCGGATCGTTTCGCTGCGCCGAACTCGAGGGTCTCGATCCTTCCTTCGACCGCTGGCTGATTCGCGAAAGGGCGGAATCGGGCACCGTCGAAGCGATCGGCGGCGCCGGCCATCCCGCCGGCTTGGCCCAAGTCCCCCCACGACCCAAGGTGGCCGCGAACGCGCCTTCGTCATGGGGCCTTGGAACCGTCGCGCTCGCCCTGGCGGCGGCGACGGTCGCGGTCTGGCTTTGGCCCCGCTCCGCCGCCCCAGCCACGCCCGTCGCGGCGGTATTGCCGTTCGAGGCGATCGGCCCCGGCGCCGGCGCCTTCGCGACCTTGGCCACGGACGGGGTTCGCGCGGCCGCGCCGCCCGGGCGCGTGGTGGTTCGCGCCCTCGAGGCTGCCAACGATCGCTTCGCCGCCGCCCGCACCCTGGGCGCGGACTACGTGGCCACCGGTGGGGCGCGACCGACCGCCCACGGAGCGGCCCTGCGGATACGCGTCGAGGACGCCCGCACCCGCGCGCTTCTGTGGTCCGACGAGGTGGTTGCCGATGGAACGCCCGAGACGCTGCGCGCCACGCTCGAAGAGCGGGTGGGGGGCGAGCTCGCCTGCGCGTTCGGGGGTTCTCCTGGCCCACGCCGCGACGTCGACGCGATGTCCGCCCTGATGACCGCCTGCGCCGCGTCTCTCGGCGGCGACCCCCCCCACGCTTCCATCGCGTCTTACGGTGGCGACGCCGACGCCGCGGTTCTGGCCTTCCGCGCCTACAATCGCCGCGTTCCCGGCGATGCCTACGGTCACGCCTTGCTCGCCACGGCCATCGCCGACAGCCTGCCGACCGTGCCCGACCCGGAGCGTGCCGGGGCGCGGAGGGAGGCGGAGCGAGAAGCGCGCGCCGCCCTGGCCATCGACCCGAAATCCGGCGCCGCCTGGGGGGCGCTCGGCCAAGTGGCGGAGGACCGGCGCGATTTCCTCGCCGCCGAGGCGCGGTTTCGGCGAGGGTTGAGGCTCGATCCCCGGTCGCCGGACCTCTACTCCGACCTGGCCGGCTTTCTTCTTGGCGTGGGCCGGCTGAACGAGTCGGTCGCCGCCGGCGGCCGCGCGCTGGCCTTGAAGCCGACCTCGACCGCGCTTCGCGCCAATCTGGCCGAACTGATGGCCGACGACGACCAGCCCCGCGAGGCGCGGGCCGCCATGGATGCTCTTGTCGCCATCCACCCCGGCGACATGGATCTGAGGGCCACGCGGTTCTCCATGACCCTGCGCAACGGCGATGCGAGCGGCGCGCGCGACCTGCTGGCCCAAGACGAAAAGCAGGTTCCGATCGAACCCGAGGTAGACACCTGGGCGCGCGCTCTGATTGCCGCGACCGGAAAGCCCGACAGCTCGGAGGCCGAAGCCCTGGAGGCGCGGTGGAGCGCGCAATTGCGCGCCGCGCCCGATTCGCCGGTCTTGGCGAGCCAACTGGAAATGGGATTGGCGCAATCGGGCCGGATACAGCGGGCGATCGACGTCGCGGCGGCCCATACCATCCCGGCATGGATTCTCTTTCGGCCGATCAACGGTCCCATGACCCGGGCGGCGCGCTTTCCCGAGGTCGCCGCCCGCCAGGGCCTGCTGGGCTACTGGCGCCGCTCGGACCACTGGCCCGACGTCTGCTGGCATCCAGGGCGGGCCTGGGCCTGCGCCTGAACCCCGGCCCGTAAAAACGACCGTAAACGCGTTTTCACGCCGCAAATGACGCGCGGCGTCGCCGATTTGCGCCTAGCCCCCAAATAGCCGCGCCGAACTCGGGCAAGCGAGATTCGTGAGCGGGCATCAAACGAGCCGGCACCGATTGGCGGCGCCGTTTCTGGAGGGCGATTTCGTGAAACACACCATCACAACCAACTCCCGACGGGCGGGCGGACGGTCGCTCCTCATCGCCGGGGCGAGCCTGATCGCGCTCGTCCTGGGCGCCACGTCGGCATCGGCCGAAGGATATACGGTCCATCCCCTGGTCACCGACGATCAGTCGGTCCTGGCGACCCTGCCGTATGGTCCGGCGCCGACCACCGATCCGGACCTGATCAATCCCTGGGACATCACGGCCACCCCGAACGGAGGGTGGGTGGTGGCCAATACCGGCGGCAAGGCCGGCGGGGCGCCGGGGACGGCCACGGTCTATGGCGGCACGGGCGTGATCGCCCGGCCGGCGGTCTCGATACCGCAGGAATCTGGCCTGCCGACCGGGCCTACCGGGGCGGTCAACGTCATCGGCATGGGGTTCAAGATGCCGACGGGCGAGCCGGCCCTCTATCTCTTCGACAACCTGGACGGCTCGATCTCCGGCTGGGACGGCGAGAGCAAGGCGCGGACGATCATCGCCGGACGGGGGCCGGGCGGCAACCTGGCGGCCTACACCGGCCTGGAGGTCGCCACCTCCAGCGGATCGACCTACCTCTACGCCGTGAACGATATCAACGGCGCCATCGACGTCTTTGACGCCAATTTCAACAAGGTGGCCTTGGCCGGCGCCTTCGTCGATCCCGGCCCCAACCCCGACGGCCTGTTTCCGTTCAACATCGAGAACCTGGACGCCGGCCACCTGTGGATCACCTACGCCGTGCCGGGGCCGGGCGCTTCCGCGGCGAAGAAGGGCCAGGGTTTCGTCAGCGTGTTCAACACCGACGGCACCTTCGTGCGGCGGTTCGCCACCGGCGGGACGCTGTCCTCGCCCTGGGGCCTGGCCATCGCGCCGGCGGGCTTCAGCAAATTCAGCAACAACGTGCTGGTCGGCAATATCAACGACGGCCCCACACTGGGCTTCATCTCCGCCTTCGACGCCACCACCGGCCAGTTCCGCGGCCTCCTTCGCCAGGACGGCAAGAACATCGTCCTTCCGGGCCTGTGGGCCATGCATTTCGGGGCCGGCGCCCGGTCGGGCGAGATGTTCTTCACCGCCGGCATCGGAAACGAGAACCACGGCCTCT
>JBPCMA010000023.1:0-7180 GCA_051002715.1 Caulobacteraceae bacterium | reverse complement strand
GCCAGTTTCGCGGCGGCATCATCATGGGCCTGGGCCTGGCGCTGATGGAGGAGACCCAGTTCGACGAACGCAGCGGGCGGGTCATGAACCCCTCCCTGGCCGAGTATCACGTGCCCGTTCACCTGGACGTCCCGGCGATCGAGGTGACTTGGACAGACGAGGCCGATCCTCACACCCCGATGGGAGCCCGCGGCATCGGCGAGATCGGCATCACGGGCGTCGGCGCCGCCGTCGCCAACGCGGTCTTCAACGCCACTGGCAAGCGCGTGCGCGATCTTCCCATTACGTTGGACAAGCTGCTCTGACGGTCGAGGGCGCCGCGGGAAGGCGGCGCGGCCTCTGGCAAAAATTCAATGCCGCGATTATGGTCATATTCACATGACCTGTTTCGACGTGAGAATGCCATGCTCTCGAACCCGACCTTCACCGCCACCGAATTCAAGGCCAAGTGCCTGGATATCTTCGACCGCTTGGCCGCTCACCAACTCACCCGCGTAAGCGTGACCAAGCGCGGCAAGGTGGTCGCCATCCTGACGCCGCCCGAAACCTCCGACGAAGCCGTTCGCAACCTTCATGGTTTCATGCGCGGTTCGGTCATCGCTCCGGACGACTACGACTTCACTACACCGGCGCTGGACGAGCCGTTGGACGCGGAACAAGGCATACTCCACCGGTGATCGCCCCGGCGCGGTCGGCCGCCGTCCTGCTCGATACCTGCGCGGTCATCTGGCTGGCGCAGGGCTCGCGTATCGCGCCCGACGCCGAAATGCGAATTCGCGAGGCGGCGCGGGCCGGAGCCGTCTTTGTCTCGCCGGTTTCGGCCTGGGAAATCGGCCTGCTCAGCCGGCCCCGGCCGGGCCGCGTTCTCGAGTTTCTCCCCGACCCCGCGACGTGGTTCGCGCGGTTCATGGCCGGCCCCGGCATGAGGCCGGCGCCCTTCAACGCCGAGATCGCCATAGCCTCCTCACTTCTGCCCGGTTCGTTGCATGGCGATCCAGCGGATCGCCTGCTGGTGGCCACCGCGCGCGACATGAGTGTGCCCATCATGACGAGAGATGGCCCGATTCGAGATTATGCGGATGCCGGGCATGTCTCCGTGGTCCCGTGCTAACAATCATTGTTCAGGTGAGTGCCACATTGGTCAACTCGAAACCACATGACCATCTGCTAAGTCACTCTTAGAGAGGTCGGCTAATATTGCTCTGATTCGGTCTTTTGCGAAATAGACGAACTCGTTCGTTTCAGTGATATTTTTCCCCTGGGTGTTGCACATCGGAATTTCGCCATACTCTTCCTTGAACACAAGCAAGAGCGCCCGCTCAAGTTTATGCCACGTTTTCACATGCTGTCGCGGGCCGCATGTCACTATTCTGACTGAGAGTGCATCTACGCCATGTGTATATAAAATATCGTAGGCGCGATAAGCGGCGGACTGGGCAATTCTTTCGACTCCCTTTTTGGTCGTTCCAATATATACAATCGGCGATTTTCCTGCGTCATATTTAATCATCTTGCTCGCGCATATAACATAAACGAGTTTTTCCGCTCCAATAGAAATTCTATTCATGGTCATCGCCGTTCCCCTTTTCAGGGAAACCGGAAGTCGATCCATTCTCAATACTCCCAAGTTAACACCCCCTAAAGTTCCAACCCGCCGCCCAACGCCGCCTCGGCCATGGCGCAGTGCATCGCGATCCCCCTCGCCATGACGGTCTCGTCCAGGGTCATGCGGTTGGAGTGGAGGGCGCAGCAGGTGCGGTAGTCGCCGCCCTCCGGCGCCGCGCCCAGGAAGGCCATGGCGCCGGGGACCTTCTGGAGGACATAGGAGAAGTCCTCCGCCCCCATCATAGGATGGGCCATGGTCGTCCAGGCGCCCGCGCCGAAGAGGGCGGTGGCCGTCCGCTCGGCCAGATCGACCACCCGGCCATCGTTTACCGTAACCGGAAAGCCCTGCTCGATCTCCACCTCGGCGGTCGCCCCGTGGGCGGCGGCGATATGCTCGGCGACCCGGCGGATGCCCTCATGGGCGAGGGTCCTCGTATGTTCGGAGAGGGTGCGAAGGGTGCCCCACAGGCGGGCGTCCTCGGGAATCACATTGTCGGTGGTCCCCGCCTCCATGCGCGGCAGGGTGATCACCGCCGGGTCGCTGGCCGCGACGCGGCGGGTGACGAAGGCCTGCAGGGCCAGGACGATCTCGCAGGCCACCGGCACCGGGTCGAGGGCGTCGTGCGGCATTGAGGCGTGGCCGCCGCGCCCGACCACGCGGATGCGCAGCTTGTCGGAGGAGGCGAGGAGAGGGCCGGCGCGGCTGGCGAACACCCCGGCCGGCATGTTGGGCGAGATGTGCAAGGCGAAGGCGGCGTCAGGGAGGGGGTCGAGCAGGCCGTCCTCGATCATGAACCGCGCCCCGTGCCAGCCCTCCTCGCCCGGCTGGAACATGAACATCACCGTGCCGGCCAGGCTGTCCCGCCGCTCGCACAGGGCGCGCGCCGCCCCCGCCAGCATCGCCACATGGGTGTCGTGACCGCAGGCGTGCATGGCGCCGGTGGTTTGCGAGGTGAAGGCCACGCCGGTGTCCTCGACGAGGGGCAGGGCGTCCATGTCGCCGCGCAACAGGACGGTGCGGCCGTTGGCCGGGCCGCGCAGGATGGCCATCAGGCCGCTGGTCGAGGGCCCCTCGCGGATTTCCAGCGGCAGGCCGGCCAGGGCCGCCTTCACCTTGGCGGTGGTCTTGGGAAGGTCGAGGCCCAGTTCGGGTTCGGCGTGGATGGCCCGGCGCAGGGCGACCGCGTCCGGCAGCAGGGCCTCGCCGGCGGCGGTCCAGGTTTCGCGGTCGAGGGTGAGGGCGTTCATGGTCGGGCCTCGTAGGGCGATGCGAAAGAGAGCGGCTACCTTGCGCGCGGGCCTTGCGATAAGTCCACTGGCCAAATGACCGTCACCCTGGCCGATATCGAGGATGCCGCGCGGGCGATCGCCGGCCACGCCGTCGTCACCCCCCTGCTGGAGAGCCCGGCGCTCAATGAGCGCCTCGGCGGGCGGCTGCTGATCAAGGCCGAGACCCTGCAACGGGCCGGGGCGTTCAAGTTCCGCGGCGCCTACAACCGCCTTTCCCGCCTCACCGCGGAAGAGAAGACGCGCGGGGTGGTTGCGTTTTCGTCCGGCAATCACGCCCAGGGCGTGGCCCTGGCGGCGCGACTGCTCCACATGCCGGCGCTGATCGTCATGCCCGCCGACGCTCCGAAGGTGAAGGCGGAGGCGACGGCGGGATACGGGGCGGAAATCCGCTTCTATGACCGCGCGCACGAGAGCCGCGAAGCCATCGCCGCCGCCATCGCCGCCGAGCGTGGCGCGACCGTCGTGCCGGCCTTCGACGATCCGTTCATCGTCGCCGGCCAGGGTACGGTCGGGCTGGAGATCGCCGATCAAGCCAAGGCGTCCGGCGCCACGATTGACCTGCTCATCGGGCCGCTCGGCGGCGGCGGCCTAATGGCCGGGACGGCGGTGGCGATCGCGGCCCGCTCGCCGGCGACGCAAATCCTCGGCGTCGAACCGGAGGGTTTCGACGACACCCGCCGCTCCCTAAAGGCGGGGGAGCGCCGCGCCGCCCCGCCGGCCCCCCGCTCCCTGTGCGACGCCCTCGAAGCGCCCATGCCCGGCGAGATCACCTTTCCCCTCCTTCAAGCCCATCTCGCCGGCGTGCTGACCGTGACCGACGCCGAAGTGGCCGGCGCCATGCGCCACGCCTTCGCCGTCCTTAAGCTCGTGGTCGAGCCCGGCGGCGCGGTCGCCCTCGCCGCCCTGCTGGCCGGCAAGATCGTCCTCGCCGGCCGCACGGCGGCCATCGTCCTATCCGGCGGCAATGTCGATCCGGACCTCTTCGCGCGGGTGCTGGCGGGAGAGGTTTAGAGCCGCCGCCAGGCCGTCGGTTCGCCGGCACCGGCGGCGCGGATGCGGGGCGCCGCTTCCGCCAGAGGCTCGATGGCGACGGCCATGTGGTGGGCGTTGGCGTGGATCAGGCGCGCCTCGTCCAGCATCATGCCCACGTGGCCGCGCCAGAACACCAGGTCGCCGCGGCGAAGCGCATCGGACGGGACGGGCGCGCCCAGGGCCGCCTGCTGGTCGCTGTCGCGCGGGCAGGCGCGGCCGGCGGCGTAGAGGGCCTGCTGGACGAGGCCCGAGCAGTCCACGCCCAGGCTGTCGCGGCCGCCCCACAGGTAAGGGATTCCCACATACCATCCGGCCATCTCGGCCGGGTCGGCCGCGACGGCTCCGATCGGGGCGAGATGAACCGTGGCGATCCAGCCCAGGCCCGCCGCGTGGCCGAAGCCGCCGCCCTCCTCGTCGATGGCGACCAGGGCGTTTAGGCTGAGCGGGCCGCTCGCCGGCGCCTTGACCGAGGGCGCTTCGAAGGCGAAAGCGCGCAAGGCGCTTACCCAATGGGTGGGCGCGGGAAGGTCGGCCGACAGGGCGGCCACCTCGACGTAGCCGACGCAGCCGTCACGGCGGGCCTGGCCCCAGGCATGGCCGCCCAAGCTCTCGATGAGATCGAATCCCTCCCCGAACAGCAGCTGGTCGACCTGCTCGGCGCCGGGATCGGGGGCGGCGCGGAGGGGCGCCATCGGCCAAGTCACCCGCGTCGGGGTCGGCGCGGCGAACCGCTTGGCGCGCACCATGCCTTCCAGGTCGGCGGCGGCGAGATCGGCTCGCGCCAGGGTGACCCGCGGATCGCGGGCGCTCATCGGTATCGGGCCTTCGGCACCGCATAGAGGGCGCGGATGGCCTGGACCTCCGCCCCCACCGGCCAGCCCGGCCGGGCGTGGGGGTTCCAGGCGAAGATGTCGAAATGAACCCAGGCGCCCTTGGGGGCGAAGCGTTGCAGGAACAGGGCGGCGGCGATCGAGCCGGCCTGGGCCCAGGGGTCGGGATCGTTCTTGATGTCCGCGACGTCACTCGCCAGGGCGCCGGCGTATCCCTGCCACAGCGGCATGCGCCAGAGCGGGTCGTCGAGGTCGGCGGCGGCGCCGGCCAGTTCGCCGGCCAGGGCGTCGTCGGCGGTGTAGAAGGGGACGACCCGCGGCCCCAGGGCCACTCGCGCCGCCCCGGTCAGGGTGGCCAGGTCGATGGTGAGCGCCGGCGACAGCTCGGCGGCGCGGCTGAGGGCGTCGGCCAGGATCAGCCGGCCCTCGGCGTCGGTGTTGCCGACCTCGATGGAAAGCCCGCTTCGCGAGGCCAGCACGTCGCCCGGCCGCATGGCGTCGCCGCCGATGGCGTTCTCCACCGCCGGGATCAGGACGGCGAGGCGCACCGGCAGACGTGCGGCCATGATCATCCGCGCCAGGGCCAGGGCGTGGGCCGCCCCGCCCATATCCTTCTTCATCAGCCGCATCCCGGCGGATGGCTTGATGTCCAGGCCGCCGGAGTCGAACGTCACGCCCTTTCCGACCAGGGCGATCAAGGGATGGCCGACCTCTCCCCAGGCGATCGCGAGCATTCGGGGCGCGTGCTCGGGGGCGGCGGCGCGGCCGACGGCGTGGACCGCCGGATAGCCGGCTTCAATTAGGGCGTCGCCGACCGTCACCGCGATCGTCGCCCCGTGCGCCTCGGCGATCTCGCGGGCGATGGTTTCGATCTGGCGCGGTCCCATGTCATTGGCCGGGGTGTTGATCATGTCGCGAGCCAGGGCGCAGGCGTGGGCGAGGCCGCGCGCGCCGCTCATGTCCGCCCCGGCCGGCGGGATCAGGCGGGGCGCCGCCTCGCCGCGATCCTGTTTGTAGCGGTCGAACCGGTAGGCGCCCAAAGCCCAGGCCAGGGCGATCGCGGCGGGATCCAACCCCTCGGGCGCGGCGGCAATCCGATAGTCGCCGACGGGCAGGGCGGCGGCCAGGGCGCGAATCGCCATGGCGGCGGGGCCGGCCCCTTCGCCCAGGCCAAAGACGACGCGGGCCATGCGCCCATCGGGGCCGGGAACCTTCAGCAGGCGGCCGGCCTGGCCGGTGAACCCATCGGCCCCGGCCAGGGCTTCCAGGCCCGCGTCCTGTGCAGCCGCGAAGGCCTCCCACCCCGCGCCCTGCACGAGATCGACGGGAGTCGCGCCCGAAGCGTCAAGGCCCGGATCATCGGCGCGGTCGATGGACTTCGGCATGGGCGATTCTCCGCCGCCAGCGAGTCGGGCTGGCCGGGCTCAAGTGATTGCGAATCGTTTAGCGATTTTTCAATCTTGTGCGTCACTTTCGAGTCGTCGCGGGGCGATGGATGCGGGAATGCGCCTAGATCGCGACCTTTCTTCGCCGAAATGTTGCTCGGCGCGAATCGATTGTGTAGCGTCCGCCGACAACGCCGCGCGGCCGGCTGGCCGACGAAGAAGGCGAGAAGGGGATAAAAGATGAAGTCGACACTCCTGAGCGGGGCGGCCGTCGCCACGGCCTTGGCCGCCTCGGCCTTCTCCGCCTCCGGGGCGCTGGCGCAGGATACAGGCTGGTATGGGGCCATCGACCTGGGCGGCCACCATCAGCGCGGGCTGGAATCACAGTTCGTCTCGGGCGCCGGCGGCGGCGCGTTCACCGGAACCGAAGGTTTCAACTTCCGGGTCAGGGACATCGACTACGCGGGATTCGCCCGAATCGGCTATCGGCTCACCCCCAATTTCCGCATCGAGGTGGAAGGCGGCTATCGCCACGGCTCTCTGCAGTCCGTGACCGATTTCGCCGATCAGACCGGCGATGTCGACCTGTGCGCCACGGGAAGCACGGCGGAGTCCTGCGGCAAGCCGGACGGCAACGTCAACGCCTGGACCGGCATGGTCAACGCCCTCATCGACATCCTGCCCGCCGCGCGCCTGGACCCCTTCATCGGCGGCGGGGCGGGGGCCAATCACGTCAAGGTCCGCGCCGACGGCGATCTGGTGGGAACCGGCGTGGTAGGCTCGGCGCACGGCAATGTGGACGATTCGAGCACCAAGTTCGCCTATCAGGGCATCGCCGGCGTCGCCTTCAGGGCCAGCGAACGGCTCAATGTCGACCTGACCTATCGTTATCTGAGCGGCTCGAAGATCAATTTTCTGGCGGTCGATCAGACCGACGGAGTCTCGGGGGTCCTGAGCGGGCGCTATCGCGATCAGTCCCTGACCCTGGGTCTGCGTTACAGCTTCGCCTCGCCGCCGCCGCCCCCGCCGCCGCCTCCT
>JBPCMA010000022.1:0-28213 GCA_051002715.1 Caulobacteraceae bacterium | reverse complement strand
ACGGACGCGGCGGCGTGATCCGGCGGCCCGGGGCTGCACGCGCCTTCACGGTGGCATAGGGATTTCGAATGGTCATTTTCGAGCTGCCCGCCAGCCGCGACGGCGCCAATCTTCGCGCCACGTCCCTGGGCAGCTGCCGGGTGCGCAATCCCCTGTTCGTGCTGCGCGATCGCGGCGACCTGCGGATCCGCGCCGAGGGGCCGACGCCGACCCACACCGCCGCCGAGGCGCTGCAGAGCCTCGCCGTGGCCATGGGCGAACAGTCGATTCCCGAGGCGCTGCACCCCTATGTCTTCGAGAGCGACCACCGCCCCTCGGTCGCCCGCTTGGCGCTCGCCCTGCGCGAAGGGGTTGATGTCTTCCTCATCGAGGTCTCCGACGACAAGCAATTTTCCTTTGGTGACATCCGGCTCAACCAGAATTTCGTCTCGCGCAACCTGGTCCAACCCCACCGGGGCGTCCTGCTAGACTGGTATCGCGAGATCAGCCGCGGCGGCCCGGCCCAGGAAGCCACCGTCGAGACGGCGTTGCGAAAACTGGGGGGCGGCGGCGCACGGAGCGACGAGGCGATGGCCGCGCTGCTGCGAGGCATCCGGCTGGAGCGCAACGCTGGCCCCGAGATCGCCCAGACCCTGGCGGCCATGACCGCCAAGATGGGCGGCCGCTGGGTCATCGTCGGCCCGTTCGCCATTCCCGGCGACGAGGGCGACATCATGCAACGCCGGCGCGCTTTCAACGAGGCCCTGAGCGTCGCGGCGGCCGGCTGCGGCGCCCTGTTCTACGATCCATCCCAGCTCCTCTACGCACACGGCAGGGCGATCGCGCTGGCCGGCGGCGGGGCCGACATCTATGAATACGCGGAATCCTTTTACCCGACGCTCGGTGAAACCCTGGTCGGGCTGATCCGCCGCGTCGGCCCGCCGCGCAAGCCGACGCCCGCCCCCGAGGCGGCGATGGCCGAGCGCCCCCGTCAGGTCCGCCGCGCCTGGGCTATCGGCCTGGAGGCGGCCTGGGCCAAGCTCGCCAAGCGCGTCCGCCGCCTCGCCCGCAAGACGCGCCGCGGTATAGCCAAGCTGGCGCGGTGATGAGCCGCCGCCGGCCGCTTTTAGCTCAAGGCCACTCCAACGCCGTCCAGGGGACGTAGAGGGCGTGGCGGCCGGGGTGGGCCGCGTCCGGCTGGCGTTCCATCGGGATAGGCGGGCCGTCGCCCAGGGTCACCACCACTTCGGGCGCGGCCTCGGGGACCAGCAGGCTGAGGCCGTTGAGGTCGGCGGCCTCGACCGCTCGCTCGCCCAGAACCTCGCAGCGGACGCTGGCCAGCCGGACGCGCCAGCGATCGGCGCCCTCCTCGGTTTCGAGGACAATCCGGTCGCGCAGCCACAGCCAGTCTAGCAGCCGGCTGGTGGTGGCGACGAACAGCCGCCCCGCACGCCATCGCTCGGCGATGTCCCGCCAGCAAGCCGCCTCGTGGGCGTCGAGAACCGGGGGCGCCGACCGCCCTTTCGCTCCCGGCGCGTTGGATTTCCCCCTGCCGCGCAGGGAGGTTACGCCGAAGTGCTGATAGACGATCACAACGCCGCCCCGCGCCTCCAGAAGGTCGAGCTTGCGCGCCGTGACCTGGATCGGAAAAGTGCTTGCGGTGGGCAGATAGGGGCTGCGATAGCGCTTGAAGGCGAGGATGGGCGCGCCGTCCCGGGCGGCGATCGGCAACAGGGTCTCGTTGAACATGCCGATGAGCAGGCGGCGCAGCGCATCCTTGTCGCGGGGGAAGTTCGGCGGATCCTGGTCGGCGCGTTTGCCGGGCCGGCGCAGCCAGTCGTTCCACGGATAGACCGCCACCGCGTCGTGGAGCCAAGCCTCTGTCTCATAGCGAAGATGGTCGCCAAACTTGTTGATGTTCAGGCAGGCGTCGATCCAGAAATAGCGCAGGCCCGCCGCCTTCAGCAGATCCAGGCAATACATCGGGTGATCTGGATCGTCAGATTTCTGATAGGTTCCCCAGATGCCACCGACGTTGCTTGGCGAGGAAGAGTGATTGACGAAGGCCTTCGGCTTCACGCCCAGCCGGTCGAGGGTCTCCAGCGCGTACTCGGCTTCCACCCGATGGCCGAGACCCTCGCGATCGCCGTCCGCCGGGGCGCGCCAGTTGCCGAAGCTGTGCAGGGTGTCGAGCCATCCGGCCCGCGCCAGTTCGACGATGCGCGGCACATCCGGCGATTCCTCGCGGTCGAGTTCGTCGGGATACTGGCGGTGGATGGCCAGAGCCTTATTGCCCGTGCCGCTCCACACCCAGAAACTGTCGCCGACCTCCAGGCCGAGGCCGGGACCGTAGGCCGTGTCGCCGGTTCCGTTGACGTAGCGGTGCCAGTCCTCGAAGGCCGCCCGGTTCATCCCGTCGACATCGTTGCTGAGGGCCAGGGCGGCGATGAAGGGATAGGGGTAGGGGCGCACCGTCACCGGCGCCTGACAGGCCGGGCGGGCGCCGCTTTCGTCGGTGGCCAGATTGGCCAGGAGCTTGGGCGGCGAGATCATGGTCCGGGATCATCCGTTTCAGGATGCTGGCGTCCATTGGCTTCGGGCCATTCCAGAAAAGCCCAGGGCCGATAGACCGCGTCGCGGCCCCGATAGGCCGAATCAGTGGCCCGCCGCATGGCGAGAGGGTCGCGATCGCCTCCGACGATGACGATAACCTCCGGCGCGCCTTCCGGCACGGTGAAACTCAGCCCGTTCAGGTCGCCTGGCTCAATGGCGCGGTCGCCCAGGATGGGGCAGATCAGGCCCTCCAGCCGCACGACCCACCGCTCGTGCGACTTGTCGACGGTGAACTTCAGGGACTGGCGACGCCAGAGGTGATCGAGCAGCCGGCCGGCGGTCACCACCCACAGCTGGCCGGCGGCGGCGCGCTCGGCGATGTCGCGCCAAGCGGCGACGGCGTGCCGGTCGAGAGCCGGCGAGCTGTTCGCGCGGGCCTCGTCCCTGTCCGGCGCGGCGCCGACCAAAGACCAAAGGCCGAACCGCTGCTGGACGATGACCGCTCCGGCGAGATTGGTCAGCTGATCCAGGAGCACGCCGGTCACTTGGCCGCTGAAGGTCGGCATCGAGGGGCGCCACGGGCCGCCGTAGCGCTTGAACCCCCAATGCCGGCCGCGGCTGCTCTCCCGGACCTGCAAGGTCAGGTTCATAAAACCGGCCAAGATCTCGGCGCCGGCGTCCATCGAGCTCGGGGGGCGGCCCCACCGGCTCCAGTCGTACTCCCGCGCCGCCAGGGCGAAACGCTCGATGGTCCGATAGTCTAGATGATCGCCGAACTTGTCGATTTCCACCAGCCCGTCGTCGCCGAAGAACCGCACGCCGGCCCCGGCCAGAACGGCCGTCTCCGCCGGGCTGGTCGAGCCGAGAAAGACGATCGGCCGCCAAGCCGGCGGCCATGACGCGAAGGCCCGCGTCATGGCCGGCCGCGCCGCCGCCTCCGGGCAGAACAGGCAGTCGAGCCAGCCGGCCTGGGCGAGCTCATCCAGTCTCGCCGCGTCGGCGGGGCCCTCGCCGCCCGCCGCCAGCCCAGGTGCGCCGTCCGGCCCCGCCACGACGCTGTCGCCCACTTCCAGGCCCAGCCCCTCACCATAAGGCGTCGCCCCCCGGCCGCTGACGAAGGCGTGCGCCTCCTCGAACAGGTCCGCGCTCGCATAGGTGTTTTCGTTGGCCAGGGCGAAACCGGCGACGAACGGAAAGGGAAAAGGCCGCACCCCGACGTCGCCCGAGGGGAAATTCCACCGCCCGGTGGACTCGATCTTCACGAGCTCGGCCAGGGAGGCTCCATCGATCGCGCGAGGTTCTCCGGTCACGCCGACGCGCGGCGCCGGGCCTTGGCGCAATCGGGCCGGGCGCCGGAGCGCCGCGGCGGCCCTTCGGAGCCGGGTGTTCACCCAGTGTTTCAGGCGGCGGATCACCCGCCCGGCCTAGCACGCGCCCGCCCATGCGCCCAGAGTCGCCGCGTCCGGCCACGGCGCGCCGCCGCTTCGCGAATTGCCAGCCGCGGCGGCTTGTGGCTTAACGCCAAGCCCGCAATCTTCAGATCGCACCCGACTCCGCCGAGATTGGAGCTTCCTGTGCAACAGATAAGAATATTGCCCCTGGGGGGCTGCCTGTTGCATCGCCCTTTGGGCGATTTTGGCAAGCTGAACTACAATGTCAGAGCGAGGGTGGGAACCGGCGGCCAGGTCCGGGAGAATTATTCCTTCAGCGAAATGATCCAGTTCGTCCGGATGCTTCGCGGGGAGATCGTCCTGCCTCCGGAAATCAAGGAACTGGCCGGCATGGACGCCCGGTTCGAGCCGCTGCCGGGCATCGGCGACTTCGCCGGCGTCGATGTGGTTCTGCTTGAGCCCAGCACGCCGGTCGACATCGTGTTTGGCGACTATCTGCTCAACCGCACCGCGATCATCGCGCGGATCGTCCAGCCCATTCGCGACGCCAACCCGGAGCCTAAGTATGCGCGGATGACCAACTATTGGATGACCAAGGGCCTCTACGCCGGCGATGTCGCGGTCCAGGAGAGCCTGGGCGGCGAACTCGCCGCGCTGGTCACCGGCGACACGCCCCTGGAACGCGCCGCGCGCGCGGTGCTCATCGAGGCGCGGGCTATCCAGCGCGACGTAGCCGAGGGCATGGGGACGCTGAGGGCCATGATCGACCGGCCGATGGGGGTGCTCACCTTCATCTTTCAGTATCTGCCGGACGGGCGGCCGGTGAGCTGGCCGGCGGGTTTTCGCGACGACGTGCTGGCCGCCGCCACCCACCTGAACCTGCCGGTGTTCGAGCCTTGGAAATTGGTCGAGCAGTATGGCGTGGCCGCCACCCTCAAGGACGACCTGCGCCACTACAAGGATGAATTCCTGCCCACCGTCGCGCAGGCGATAGTCGACTTCGCCGGTCAGGTGAGGACGCAAAAGCCCGCGGCCGCTCGCGCCGTCGCCTGACGCCGCCGCTCAGTTGGTGGTGAAACGGTAGAGGCAGGCGTTCGCGCCCAGGTCGAGGAACGGCTCGCCGGTCAGGCCGGCCGACGCGAATTCGGCGAGGCGCGCGGCCCGCTCGGCGGCCGAGTGGCATTGGACTAGAAACCGGTCGACATCGATGACGGCCCACCGGTAGGTCGTCAGGGCGGCGACGATTTCGGCCTTGGCGCGGGGCGTGGTGGTGCTGACCAAGTTGGTGATCACCGCCATCGCGTCGGCGGTCGGCAATTCCCCCGGAGGCAGCGGAAACCGCGCGTTGATCATGCGGCAGTCGTCGCGAAGGCCGGGAAATTCGCCATGCAGGCTCTCGAGCAGCGCCATGGCGCCGGCGTGGCGCCGCACGTCGAACTCCAGGCTGGTCGCCTTGAATCCGAGGGCGGCGAGCAAGATGGAGAGGCCGCCGTATCCCCCGCCGATTTCGTGGGCGATGGCCGGCGCGCCGGGCCACGCCAGCAGGGCCCGCGCCAGATCGAGCTCATAGGGAGCGAAGATGGTCCCGCGCCGCAAGCGGACCGCGTAGTATTCGTAAGCCCCCGAGATATCCAGACCCAAGGTCTCCAGCCTATCGAGGCCGACCGGCGCGGCGACACGGTCCAGGGCGGCGGCCATTTGCGCGACGCGATCGGTCATGGTCCCCCTTGGCGAGTAGAAGAGCGGCGCTCTTTCCAGGCCCAACACCGCGTCATGTCAACCAATGAGCTTGGCCGCGCCGCCCTTGCGTGGACTGGGCAACGGCGGCATGTAACGCGCCGGCGTTTTCAACCGGGGAGCGGCATGTCGCGAGGTGATTTTGACGGCCCGTACCCCATCGGGCGGTTCGCCGCGACCCTGGTTCCCGCTCCCGGCGTTGCCGCCCTGCCCCACCTTGAATCGTTTCTTCCCGAATGCGCCCGCCTGGTCCGCTCGATGCGGCCCGGCGCTGACATCGACAGCGTGGCTGGCTGGGGATTCAAGCCTACGGCGCGCTACGCCCGCCGCCTCGCCGCCGATCGCGGCTGGCCCTACCTCGCCCTGGAGGACGGATTTATCCGTTCGGTGGGCCTGGGCGAGGCGGGCGCGCCGCCGGTCAGCCTGGTCGCCGACGACCTGGGAATCTATTACGACGCCCACGCGCCCTCGCGGCTGGAGGCCCTGCTGGAGTCCTCTGGCTGGGAGAGCGAGGCCCTGCTCGCCCGCGCTCGCTCGGTCATGGCGCGCCTGATCGAGACCGGCCTTTCCAAGACCAATGCCGCGCCGCCCCTTCGCGCCGGCGCCCTGGAGCGAACGGGCCGACGGCGGGTGCTCGTCATCGACCAGACGGCGGGAGACGCCTCGATCGCCGGTGGACTGGCCGATGCGGCCACCTTCGGCCGCATGATCGAGGCAGCTAGGCGCGACGAGGGTGACGCCCAGATCGTGGTGCGCCGCCACCCGGCCGTCGCCGTCGGCCTTAAGCGCGGTTGCCTGACGGGCGAGGTCCTGGCCGGGACCCTAGTCCTGGACCAGGACTGCCGCGTCGCCGACCTTCTGGAGCGGGTCGACGCGGTCTATACGGTCAGCAGCCTGACCGGCTTCGAGGCCCTGATCCGCGGGCTGCCGGTGCGCTGTTTCGGCCTGCCGTTCTATGCCGGCTGGGGCGCCACGGCCGACGAACTGGCCAGCCCGCGCCGCGCGCGCCGCCGCGGGGTCGATGAGCTGTTCGCCGCCGCCTATCTGCTCTACGCGCGCTATGTCGACCCCCTGACCGGGGCGCCATGCGACGCCGAGACCGCCGTCGAGCGCCTGATGGAATTTCGCGACCGCTCCGACCTGCACACCGGCTACACCGCCTGCCTGGGCTATGCGCCGTGGAAACACGGCTCGGCCCGCACCCTGCTTTACTCGGCGCGGGGGGAGACAAAGTTTTTCGCCCGGGCCGCCTCGGCCGTGAAGGCGGCGCGCCAGCGCGGCGGGCGGGTGGTGTTCTGGGCCGCCCGCGAAACGCCCGACCTCGCCGCGCACCTCGACGCCGGCGGCGCGCCGGTTCTGCGCATGGAAGACGGTTTCATCCGCTCGCGGGGCCTCGGCTCGGATTTTCACCGCGCCGCCTCGGTGGTGCTCGATGACCTGGGCGTCTACTACGACGCCACCCGCCCATCCCGGCTGGAGGCGATCTTGCGGGAAACACGCTTCGATGAGGCGACCCTGGCCCGCGCGGCGGCGCTGAGAACGCGCCTGGTGGCCGCCGGCCTGTCCAAATACAATCTGTGGACGGAAAAGCAGGATCAGCCGGGTTGGCCCAACGACCGGTTCAAGCTGCTGGTGGTCGGCCAAGTCGAGAACGACAAGTCGATCCTCAAGGGCTGCGAGAGCATCCGCAGTAACCTCGGCCTTCTGCGCGCCGCCCGTGACGCCCATCCGGACGCCTTCATCGTCTTCAAACCCCATCCCGATGTGGAGGCCGGAAACCGGGTCGGGGCGGTCCCGGCGGCCGAGGTGGCGCGCTTGGCCGACGCGGTCGCCACCGGGGCCGACATCGACGCCTGCCTAGCGGCGACCGATGGGGTGGCGACCATGACTTCCCTGGCCGGATTCGAGGCCCTGCTGCGCGGCAAACCGGTGTGGACCTTCGGCCGGCCTTTCTTCGCCGGCTGGGGCCTGACCCACGACGCGCTGGACTTTCCTCGGCGAGGCCGAGCCTTGAGCGTGGAGGAACTGGTCGCCGGCGCGCTGATCGCCTACCCGATCTATGTTCACCCGGTGAGCGGCCTGCCGTGCCGCGCCGAGGATCTGATCACCTTCCTGGAGCAGCGCCGCCGCGAGGCGCCCGACACCAGCCGCCGTCGCCTGCGCTACTGGCGCGCCCTGTGGGAAAGCCTGCGCCGCCAGCCGCGGGCGCGCTATTGATCGGTCGGAGGCTCACCGGGAAGCGCCCAGGCGGGGGGTCGGGCGATGCGCATCGGCAAGGCCGGTGGGGCCCGATCGGCCAGCTCCAGTCGATAGTCGCGAGCACCGGCGGAATCTTCGGCCTCCCGCGTGAAGCCCAGCCGATCGAGCAGGTCGCGGACCATGCCGTTCTTGGCCGTCGGGCGATACCGGGCGCCAAGGCGGGTCGCGCCGGCCGCCTGGGCTCTCTCGGCGAGCACCGCCAGCATGGCCTCTTCGACCTGGCGGCCCAGCACCCGGCAGCTCATCAGCCAGCTGTCGACGACGGCCTCGCGCGCGCCGTCTTCGGCCTGGCGCAGCTTGGCGATCGCCACGCCGATCATGCCCAGGTCGCCGAAGCGGTCGGCCAGGCGCACCTGCAGGGTGATCGCCGCCGGGTCGGCCTCGATGGCCGCCACCTCGCCTTCCGAATAACGGCGGGTGGTGAGGTTGAATTGGTTGGTCTTGTTGATCAGCTGGGCGGTCCGCGCCCGACCGGCCGCGTCGAACGGCGCGGCGCCCAGCCGCATGTCCAGAGAGCTCAGATAGTCGCCCAGGTCACACGCCTGGTCCTTCACCTCGGCGCGGCGCGCGTCGGCGGCGTAGGCGGCGGCGCGCAGCCGATCCTCCGGAGAGAAGCCGACCGACTCGAAATAGCCGGCGTTGGCCAGGGTCCAGGCGAACCAGGCAGGGTCGGCGGGCAGTTCGGGGACGGCGACCATGGGCAGGGCGGCGCGGACCTGAGCCCGCTCGGCGGGGTTGTCGTCCAGCAGCACCAGGGCGTCCAGGCTAACATTCAGGGCCTTGGCAATGGCCTCCAAGTTGCTAGGCTTGTCGAGCCAGTTGGCCTGAAAGACCGCGACGTCGGCCAGGGTCAGAGCCATTTCCGGATGGTCCTCGAACGCCGCGCGCGCCGCCGCGTCATCGTTTTTAGACGAGATCGCCAGCATGATTCCTCGCTCTTTAAGATCGAGCGCGAATTTCTGGACGGCGACAAAGCTTTCGCCGCGCGCGCTCCCCGGGCCTAGGACGAGGCCCTCCACCCCGTCGTCACCCAGTGCGCCGCCCCAGAGCGTATTGTCCAAATCGAGAACCAGGCACTTGCGCGCCTTGCCCCGCGCCGCCGCAAGCACACGCCCCAGCCAATCGGCGTAGATGGCGCCAAAGGCGCTGGCGAAGGGAAGTTTGAAGGCCCCCTTGTGGACCGGATCGAACCAGCGTTCAGCGCCGACCCGCTCAGCCAGCGCGCGGGTGTCCATGAGGATCGCGCCGCGCTCGTCGGCTATCTTCAGGGCCACGGCGTTGAGCGCCTCGACGAGGGCGCGCGGGGCGCCCGGAATCCGGGTGTCCAGGCTGCCGAACAGGTTCGCCGGTGGCCCGGCAACGGTCGAGAGGATGATGGTGGCCGCGGTGTTTTCCTGAAGGGCGTTCACCAGCGCGCCGAGCCTGGCCGCCGCGTCGGTCAGAACGGCGGCCGGGTCTCCGAGGGCCGGGCGGTCCAGGCCATACCAGTCATGATCAAGGGCCAGCAGAACGCCGTCCGCGCCGGCCCGGTTGGTCATCGAGAGCGGGTCGAGGGCCTGCTGCATTGCCTGGTCGAATGGCGGCAGGACCACCTCGAGCGCTACTCCATGGCGCGCAGCGGCGGCCGGCAGATGGTCGGCGACGAAATCGAAGGTGGCATTGGCCAGGATGACGAGGCGGAAGGCGGTCAGTGGCGACAGATCCCCGCCCGCCTCGGCGACGCGCCGCATCGTCCGCGCCAGCCGGCGCGCCCGCCGCTCGTCGAGCGCATGGGTCGCCAGCCGCGCCACTTCTCCTCCCAGGCCTGCCCTCGCCGGATCGGCGGCCAGCGCGGCGCATTGTTCGGCGAAGTCGGCGCAGGGCGCGGTCAGCCAGGGCAGTTCGGCTATGGATCGCATGGGCGCGCCGTGGCGGTCAGGCCGCCAGCTTAGCCAGGATCAAGTCCACCAGATCGCCCACCGATTCCGGCATGGTGATCTCGTCGGTCTCAAAGCGAACATGGAATTCCTCCTCGACCGCGACGATCAGGCGGACGTGATTGGTGCTGTCCCAATCGACGACATCCTCGGCCACGGTCTCGTCGGTGACGACCACCTCGTCGTCATCGACGATGTCGCGCAAAATCTCCTGCACCTTGGCGCGGACGTCGGAACGGTCCATCCAATTATTCCTCTGAATTGCCAGTCGGCGGCGATCCGGGCTTCCTGGCCAGGACCACACAGGAAATGGCCAGCTTGCGCTTCGTCGCCTTCTCCAAAGTCACCCCCGACATAGGGAAGGCGGCCGAATCGGCGACTTCCAGGCCGGCGTCCTCGACCAGACGGGTGGCGTGATCCAGGTCGTTAAGCAGGAAGATATGGTCGGGCGCCGGGCTGTTGGCCGGCATGTTGACCCACAGATGACCCCCCGCCTTGAGATGGCGGGCGGCGGCGCGCAGGGCCGCCACCGGGTCTTCAAGGTGTTCGAGAATTTCGCTCATGACGATCCCGTCGAATTCGCCAACGCCGTTTGCATCGGCGTCGAACAGGTTGGCCAGTTCGAGGCGAACCGGCCGCTCCACGCCCAGCGTGGTCAGGGCCGCGCGGGTGTTGGCGATGCTCGTCGGGCTGACGTCCCACGCTTCGATGCGGGCCAGCCGCGCCTGACACGCCGCGAAGAATAGAAACAGCCCGTGGCCCGGGCCGATTTCCAGATGCGCCCCGCCGGCGGGAAGCGCGGCCAAGTATCCGCTCAGATAGGCTTCGAAGGCGTGGGCGTGGTTCGACCACAGGACGTTGGAGACGAGCAGGCCGTTCATATAACGGTTCATGAAAGGGGCGTTGGCGTAGCACTCGCGTTCGGCGTCGGCGAAGGCGCTCAGCCGATAGGTTCCGTGGCGTCGGAAATGCAATTCCTCGGGCAGAACGATGGACTCGCAGAGGAAACGGTAATCGTCGATGAGGCCGTCCAATCCGCCGGGCGTGGCCGCGCCGAGCATCTGGACCACGCGGGCCAGTTCCTCGCTTACCGCGATCAACGCCGCCTCGCGACCGTCGAGACTCTTGGCGATGTAGCCGGCGTGGTCGGGCCAGCGCGCGACGACGCGGGCGATCAGCGCATCGAGATGGGGAGCGCCCGGAGCGGCATCCATCTTAGTTTTCTCCAGCCGGTCGAGGGCCGGCGTAAGGTATCGCATCGCGCCAGGTCAACCGCGGCGCGCCGGCATGAAGGCGTGAACGTGGTTCGGCGCCTCGATCAACTCGATGATGAAACGCAGCGGCGTGACGAAGAACTGAATCGGCCGCCCGCCATAGGCGATGGCCGGCTTGGGGGCCGACACCCGCGCCGCGCCCGCCGCCGCCAGATGCGCCCCGGCCGCCGCCAGGTCGGGTGCCCGGTAGGCCACATGATTGAGGATGGCCTTGCCCGATTGAAGGGCCGGATAGACCGGGCTGTCCTCGCCGAGCGGCTCGAGGAGTTCATAGACGACGCCGGCCAGGTCGCGGCCGAACTGCAGCCGCACCCCGTTGACGGCGTCCTCGATCGGTGCCGTCCAGTCGGCGATGAGGAGCAGCGCGCTCATCATCTCGCGCCCCTTGGCCAGTCGTTTCACCACCAGGCCGAGGTGGTCGAACCGCCACGCGCCCGTAATCGGCGCGTCCGGGACATCGGCCGCCGCCGCGTCAACCATCCGGCCCCTCCCTCAGCATCGGCGCGTCGAAGGGGGCCATGAACACATTCACCGTGCGCTCGAGCATGGTCTCGACCGAGAATGATCGTTCAGCCCAGACGCGCGCCGCCTCGCCCATGGCCCGGCGCCCTTCCGGGCCCATGAGAACCAGGTCCATCAACCGGTCGCTGGCCTCCTCGATGTCCGGCTTTTCCGCGCTGGCGAGCACGAAGCCGGTCTTGCCGGCGATGATCGTTTCGGCCGAACCGCCGGCCGGCGTCGAAATTACCGGCGCGCCCGCCAGCTGCGCCTCGATCAGCGCGTTGGGCGTGCCCTCGAAACGCGACAGAAGCATCAGGGCGTCCATCCGCGCCAGCCAATAGCCCACTGAGCTGGATCGGCCGGTGAACAACACCCGGTCGGAAATGCCCAGACGGGTGACGTACTCCTGCGCCTCCTGCCGCAACGCCCCGTCGCCGACGAGCACGAACCGGGCCCCGGCGTGCCGGCAGTGCAGGTGTTCGGCCACCGACAGCCACTCCAGTGTGCGCTTGTTCTGGTCCAGTCGCATTACCCCGCCCAGGGTGAAATCGGCGTCTGCGGTGCGTTGGTCGAAGGCGGCCCACATCGCCTCGTCGCCCGGCGCCGGATCGTCCGGCAAGCGCCCGACCCCGTTGTGAATGACCGGCACCGAACCTTTGGCCATGCCCAGCCAATCCTCGTATCTTCGCGCCGCCAGGGTGGAGTTGGCGGTCATCATGACACCGGGCGCGCCGAGCAAGGCCCGATAGATCGGCTCCAGCTCCAGGCGCCAGCGATTGACCCGATCGATCGGCGGCAAGGTGCGAACCGACAGGACGATGCGCGGTACGCCGGCCATCAGGGCGGCCAGGCCAGCGGCGAAGACCATTCCGTCCTGCCAGATGTGCACCACGTCCGGCGCTTCGTAGCGCATGTAATCGACGAGCTGCGTCACGCCTTCCTTCATCCGCGGCGGCAGGAAATCGATGGCCGAACAGAAGGGTCGAACGCGCGAGAGGCGGATCTGGCCGCCAAAAGGCTCAAGGCGACTGTAGTCGGTCACCTCGACGCCCGCGCCGACGAGCGTCTGGAGGAAGAAATCGTTGTCCTGCTTGCCGATCAGTGAGCGGCAGATCACCCCCACCGGCCCCACCATCTCATAGTCGCCGATCCGCCTGCCCTCGCGCACCGCTTCGTGCAGCGAGAGCACGGTGGTCACCAGCTGGCGTTCCGCGCCGCCCGACCCCAGCGATCCGCTCACCATCAAGGTCGATCCAAGATGGTGACGCGCCTCCGGCCGGCGACCGCGGCGAACGGCGAGAACGTCGCCCAAAATAGCATTGAGCGCCTTAATCGAAAAAGGCGAGTCGTCCAGGGTCACGCTGGGCGCGAAGCTTTCCAGAACCTGGATTTCCCGCGTCAGGCGGGCATGGTCGGTGGCGAACTCGTCGAGTCCGCAGGCGGCGAGCGCCTCGCCCGTGGTGCGCTGGGCGCTGAGCAGGCCGCCGCGGCTTTCCTGCAGGCGGGCAAGCTGGCGCCAGGCGCCGCGGGACCGCGGGAAGAGCCGCGTGGCGCGATGGAAAGCCTCTTCCGCCTCGGGAATGAGGCCCAGCTCCTCGCGACCGAACGCCAACGCCAACAGCCCAGCCTCGTCGTCGACCCTCGCTGGATCGGGAATCCGCTCGCGCAGCAGCGCCTCGGCCGCCGCTTCGCCATGTTCGCGAAAGGTCATCCGCACGCACATGCGAAAAGGTTCGGGGGCGCCGGGAAAACGATGATGGACACCGGTCCAGGCGACGAGCGCGCGACGCCAATCGCCGTCCTCCATGATCAGGCGCGCGGCGGTGGTCTGCAGCGTCTCGGCGTCGGGATGTTGCCTCACCAGTTGGAGGACCCGTGGCAGGGAGGCGCGAAACCCGCCGTCCGAGCGCGCGTGATTGAGCAGGTCGCGGGCCTCGGCCTGGGCGTCGCGCAGGGTGAACGCGCCTGGCCCGCCGAAATCGTGGCCGGCCGCCACCGCCTCGCTCACCGGGTCGGAGGGTTGATAGATAACGGCGCCCTCATGAACTCGCGGGTCGCCGGAGAGCGGTTCATGCAACGTCATGATAGGCCTTGTACCAGTCGCAGAAGGCGGCCACGCCGACGGCCACCGGCGTGGCGGGCCGATAGCCGGTCAAGCCCTCCAGCAATGAGGCGTCGGCGAAAGTCCGCGCCACGTCGCCAGGCTGCATCGGCATGAAGTTGAACCGCGCCTTGCGGCCGAGGGACTTTTCGATCTCGGCGATGAAGTCCATGAGGTTGATGGGCTGGCCGGCGCCGATGTTGACGATTCTCCAAGGAGCCACCGGGCTCAGGGAATCGGTCACCCCCGCCGCTGGTTCGCCGCGGCTGGGGATCACGTCGGTCAGACGGGCGATCGCCTCCACCAGATCGTCGATATAGGTGAAATCGCGTTCCATGACGCCGTTGTTATAAACGTCGATGGGTGTGTCGCTCAGCATTCCTCGCACGAACTTGAACAGCGCCATGTCCGGCCGTCCCCACGGCCCATAGACGCTGAAGAAGCGAAACACCGTGGTCGGAATGCCCCACAGGTGGCTGTAGGAATGGCTCATCTGCTCGGTGGCCTTCTTAGTGGCCGCGTAGAGCGTCAGCGGATGGTCGGCCCGCTCGGTTTCCACGAACGGCATGACCTGGTTGGCCCCGTAGACCGAGCTGGTCGACGCCAGCAACAGGTGCTTCACCGCCAAGGTGTGGGCGAGCTCCATCACATTGAAGGTTCCAACCAGATTGGAGTCCACATAGGCGCGAGGGTTTTCCAGGCTGTACCGCACCCCCGCCTGGGCGGCGAGGTGAACGATCATCTCCGGCTTGCCGGCTTGCGCCGCCTGGGTCAGGGCCGGCATGTCCTCCAGTATGAGGATCTGCTCGGAAAAGGCGTTGTGCCGCTTCAGGATGGCGTGCCGGGCTTCCTTCAGTTTCACATCGTAGTAGGTGGTCATGCCGTCGACCCCGACGACTTCGTGGCCGTCGGCGATCAGCCGGCGGGCCAGATGAAAGCCGATGAAGCCCGCCGTTCCGGTGACCAAAATGCGCATCGATCGTCTCCGGCTCGGCGGGAAGCCCGCATCTCGCCACGGGGGTTGGCCTTAAGGTCAGGCGGCGGCGAGGCCGGAGTTATCGGCGAGAGTCGCCAGGATGCGCGGGTCGATAACGTCGCGTCGGCTCCTGGCTTGGACCAAGGCCTGGCCCGCCTGGCCCAGGCGATCGACCAGAGCCGGGTCGCCGAGCAGGCGCAGGACGGCCCGCGCCAAGCCGTCGATGTCGCCGGCCGCCACGGTCAGGCCGCTCTCGCCCTCGGCGATCCAGTCGCGCGCCCAGGGGTTGTCGGCGGCCACCACCGGCGCGCCCACCGCCAGCGCGGCCTGCAGTTCGAACGCGGCGGCCAGGCCCGGGCCGGGATCGCGCCGCTTGGGAAAGGCGGCCACCGAAAAGGCGCTCAAATAGTCCGGCGTACGCTGGCGCACGAAACCGGTCGGAATCAGCACATGCTCGGCCATATCGAGTTGGGCGGCCAGCTGCATGAGGGCCTGGCCGTTGCGACCCGAGCCGCAGAAGAGGATCGCCGCGTCCGGGCAGTCCCGCCGGATGGCCGGCAGGGCGCGCACCAGATCGGCCAAGCCCTCGTCGCCGTCGATCGTCTCGAAGACTCCGATCAGACGCTGGTCGCCCAGGCCAAGTTCGCGGCGGATGTCTCCGACGCTGGCGGCGGAGGCGCGCACGAAACTGGCGGGCAGCGCGTCCTCAATGACCAGGGGCTCGTCCGCCAGACCGCGCGCCTTCAGGTCGAGCGCCACCGCGCGCGAGCGGGCGATCACCCGATCGGAGGAACCGATCAGGTCGGCGAACAGGCGCTGGCCGGCCCCGAACCGTTCGGTCGCCTCCCAGGCCGATTCGAACCGGTCGCCGAACGCGGGGACGCCTCCGACATCGAGCGTGAACGTCGCCCCGGCGCGGCGCGCGCCCCACAGCGCCGCCGCCGCCAGCGGTGTCCCGGCCAGGGCGTGGACGTGGGTGGTTCGGTGGCGCAGGAAAAGCGCGCCAAGGGTGGCGCCGGCCTCCGTCACGAAGCGGTCGAAGGCCTCGGGAGGCGCATCCTCGGCCCCCAGGCGAATGACCTCGGTCGCGCCAACCTTGCGCTGCACGGGGCCGCCGTCGCCGACCGCGGGGTACTGATAGCCCGGGCCGGTGACCAATATCGCCTCATGGCCGCCATCCCGCGCCGCCTCAAGGACGGCCTGAGCACGGAAGGTGACCGCCTCGGCGTGGTGGGGCAGCGAGCGGGGCGTGATCACCGCCAAGCGGGGCCCACCGGCATGGGCCGGCCCCGCCTGTTGCGGAAAGACCAGGGGCTGGGAGAGCTCGCGGCGATGGGCCAGGATGATTTCGCGGCGCCCCCGGTCGGCGGGGCTGGTGAGCAGCCCCTCGCTCATGCTCGCCAGCAGAGTCGCCGGACCCTCGATCTCCCCCTGATCGAAGAGGGCCAGCAGCAAGGCGCGGAGCCGCACTTCGTGGGGATTGAGCGTGGCGGCTTCCACGCCGAGGCTCGCCGCCCGGCCGGGCTGTTCGAGACGCACCGCCTGCGCCAGCTCCACCAGAGTGCGCGCCTTTTCATGAGCGTGCCGCTCGGGCATGGACCGGACATGCTCCACGGCGGCGTCCAGGCCACCTGAAGAAAGCACCTTCAGAGCTTCCTCGACGTAGCGAAGACGCTCCGCCGCCCCCTTCTGCCCCGAGCCGCTCGAACCGGTCAGCGCCCGCTTTTCCAGATAGGCGCGGCGAAGGGCGATCAGGCGGCGTGGCAGGCCTCGCAGCCCTTTCCAGGTGCGTGCCGCCACGATCGCGTCGCCGATGCGATAGATGAAGGTCTGACGAATGTTGCCCAATTGCCGTTCCGCCTCGGCGAGCATGCTGCGCATCTCGACGATTTCGCGGTCGAGCGCCCGGCGAGCGTGCCGTTTTTCCTCGTTGCGGCGCAGCGCCTCGTCCAGTTCGGCGCGCAATCCCTCCCTTTCGGCCGCTTTCGGCTCGAGTTCGGCCACGCGCGCCCGCAGGGAGACGTTTTCGGCTCGCAGGATGGCCAATGTCTCGCCGTCCAAGGGGGCGTCGATCACCGCGCCCGCCGATCCCGCCCAGCCGCTTTTTGTGCCTGTCATCAAGAGAGTCTACGCTGCGCGGAACGGGTCTTATTCGGCGAACACTCTTAAACCTTGTTTAGCGGCGGCGCAAAAAAAACGGCTATGGCGGGTCGAGGGGGCTCACCGCGACATCCCCTAGAGCAAGATGGGTTCGGGCGGAAATAGCCCCCGATGCGCAAAAATCCGCTCGAGCGAATCTTTTCCCGCCTCGATTCTATTGACCGCGGGCGTGCCGCCGGCGCCACGTTTCCACATAGTCGACCCGCGCCCTCAAGCCTTCGCCGAGCAGCCCGCTGGCCGCCGACCCGCTCAAAGAATGCGGCGCCCACAGCGCGACCAGGCCGACCTCGCGGGTTCGCGGCGCAGCGCGCCGGCCGAACCGGGCGTCGAAGCGGGCCAGCCACTCCGAATCGGCGCCCACCGGAACCTCGTCGAACGGGCCCAGCACCTTCCAGGTCTCGGCGCGCGCCGTCGTCGTGATCGGGCTCAAACGGACAAACGGAAAGACCCGCGGGCAAAGCGGGCGGCCGCCGAGATCCACCCGCATGTGGCGACAGAGCGTCAACCCCTTGTCCCGCCCGAGGCTCGCCATCTGCAGCTGAAGGCGCTGAGGATGGGCCCAGTCATCGGCGTCGTGCAGGGCGATGAAGGCGCCGCGCGCCGCCGCGAGGCCAGTGTTGCGGGCTCCATAGGCGCCGGGGGTCCGCAAATTGGCCAAAACCCGCACCCGGCCGTCCTCCTGGACCAGCCGGCGGGCGAGAGAGGCCGTCGCGTCGGCCGAATGGTCATCGACGATGATAACCTCCAGGTTGCGCCACGTCTGAGCCAGCAGCGAACTGACGGCGAGGGCGAGGGTCGCGGCGGCGTCCCGCGCGGCCATCACCACCGAAATCAACGGGCCCTCCGCAGTGCCGGCCGGCCGCGACCGCACGAAGGAATCCAGGGTCGTGGGCGTCTCGGCGTCCCCGTCCAGAGGTTCCCAAAGCCCGTCGGCGGCGAAAGCGCGATTGAGGGCGCGGCGGGCGGCGCGCCAGTCGCCGCGCCAGGCGGCCAGGGCGCCGGTTAAAAATCGGCTTTGCTGCGAGTCCGCCGCGCCCGCCAACATGTCTCGCGCCAATTCGAGGTCATGGGCGGCCAGGGCGCAGGCCGCGCGGGCGGCCCCTTCGCGCGAGGGAAGAAGCGACAAGGCCAGGCGCGGGTCGAAGGGGGCGGCGGCCGACGCCAGCAGCCGGCGCTCCGATGTGGAGAGACCCTGGGCCCGCTCTCGCCATCGCCGGGCTTGGTCGAGGTCGCCGAGCGAGGCCGCCGCCGCCGCCCGCGCAATGACCCCGCGCCTTCCGCCTCCCGCCGTCGCGACGGCTTGGCCGTGCAGGCCCAAGCGGGTCAGGACCAGCGGATCTCGCGGAGCCGCGCGCAGGGCGGGCCCCGCGAGGCTTCGCGCCGCCGCCCACCTCGCCATCCATCGTCTCGTCGGCGCCGGCAGGCGTGGGGCGAGGGAGAGGAAGGCGTCGATCCAGGTCTCGTCTCGCGCGGCCCTGGTCACCGCGAAGGTCAGGCGGCCACGAACAGGGGTTCGTCGCGAATCGCGCCCACCGAGGCGAGCAAGGCCTCCAGGCCGAGCGGTCGGCGCGGCTTGGGATTGGTGAACAGCAGGAACCGGCCGTCGGGGCCTAGGTCGAAGGCGAGCCACGGGGCGTCGAACCCTCCCAGGGTAAATATCTCCTCGAGCTCATGGAATTGCCGCCGCGTCGAGCGGCGCACATAGAACCGCTGAACGTCGATGAGAACCGCCCCAAAGCTCCGCAAGCCGCTCACGAAAGTCTCCTGCATCTCGGGACTGGCGGTGCCGAGCAGGTTGGTCACCAAGGCCACGCTGGCGGCGAGCTTGGGCTCCCTGCGCAACACCTTGGGAAAAACGCCCTTGACGAACAGCGGTGGTCGCGGCGCGCCGGGCCATTCCGCCAGGACGGTCCGGGCGATCGCCTCGGCCGTCGCCAGGCGCGCTCCGTTCCGCTCGACCCCGACCGCGAGTATCCCGCGCATGGCCAGCAACGTCGAAAGAACCCCCAGGCCGCAGCCGATCTCATAAGCGGCGTGGACGCCCGACAAATGCTGCCCGACAAAGGCGGCGCAGAGAACCTCGGAGGGCTGGAGCAAGGTCTGTTCCTGCGCCCTGACGCCGTAGAAGCCGGTGACGCCGGAACCCTCGGAACCGAGTTCGGCGGCCCGCGCCGTCGCCACCCGCCCGGCGCTGGCGTTGACATGCGTCACATCGCGCGCCCCAATCAGGTCCGGGATAGCCCAGACCGCGTCGATAAGGGCGCCGGCCCCGTCGGGACGCTCCCCGCCGCCAAGTTCGCCTCCCGCCTCCAGCGGGACAATGTAGGCCACCGCTGGCGTTGGATCCTCGGCGGCGGCGGCGCCGTCCGCATCCGGCGTCGCCTTGGCGATGACCAGGGACGGTTCTGGCAACGAGTCGGGCCGCGGCGCGAGCGGCGGCGGCGAAACACGGGCGCCGTCGGCGGTCACGAAGGCGACGGTCAAGCCGATGGGCGCCATCGGCGAACCCGACTCAAGTTCGAACTCGGCCGTCAGGTCGCGCGCCGGCGTGGCCGGCCCGCCGACGATTTCGTCGTAGACCTCGGTGACGGTGCGAAACCTTACCTCCGCCCCGATGCCGTCGGCGGCGTGAAACAGGGCGCGGAGTTCCGCCTGGACGCCCGGGTCGGCGTGCGGCATGGGCCGGCCGTCGGCCTTGCAATAGGCCGGATGAAGCGAATGGCAGTGGGTCTTCAGATAGAGCACCCCATCAATCACCACGCCGGCGCGGGCGTGTTCGAGGGCGGTCGCGCGCGGCGTCTTAAGTCGCTGTTGCACAAAGGAGGAATAGGTGTCGATGGAACACGAGCGGTGGGTCGTGGCCGAAGCCCAGATGAAGAACCGCTGGGCCGCCGCTTCGCCCGCACCGGCCGCCTGGACGGGACCGGCGCCGGGAGAATCGTAACCCTTGGGCAGGGCCACCGGATCGACCAGATAGGGGACCTCGACGCGCGAATCTACGTGGGTGCGGCCGGCCGGTTGGGTGAAATCGCCCAGACAGCCGTTGCGCCGCAAGATCTCGATCTCCCGCACGATGGTGCATTCGTGCGGATCCGAGGCGTTCAACGCCCAGTGGCCGTGAATGAAGAACCAGCGCGTCAGATCGAGGCCTGCATCCTCCCGGAGCGTGTCCAGGCCAAGCCGAATGCACAACTCCAAGCGGGCGTTGTCGAAGGAGCGACCGCGCGGGGTCTGCAGGTAGGCGAAGGTTTCCGGATCGCGCGCCGAGTCGTTGTAGGTGAAATACTCGTGGTGAACGTGCACCTGCAGATCGTGATCGGACGCGACGATCGGGGCGAGGATCGCCTGCCCTATGGCGAGATCGCGCGGCGAGCGCGGCACGAAGCCCAGGAGATCATCGGGGTGGGCCCGCCGCAGCTCACGATCGGCCGAGGCGAGATAGTTGACGTTGGCCTTATAGAACAGGGAGGCCCGGCGCGCGAAGTCTAGGGGCGCGGTCTTGGCCAGGTAGGCTTCCACGTCCTCCACGCAGCGCTCCATGCCGCCGTCGCGGTCGGGCACCAGGCGCCAAGGCTCGAAATGATCGGTATGGAAATAGGCGATGGCCCGCACCTCTCGGCGCTTGAGAACATCTCCGATGGATTCGCCCGATACGAAACTCTTCAAGGACTTGATGGCGATCAACCTCCAGATGGGGAAGGCGGGTACCCGCGTGAAAGCAAACCCCGGCCTCCCAGGAACGAACCCGCGCCAGGGGGATTTACCCTCGGCGGGCGACCGCGCTTTCGCTCGGCCGACGAAACCGTTACGTAAGGGCTCTCAGGTTTATATTGCAGGCGTGGCGCGCCGCAAGCCGGTCGGCTCTCCGTCCGGCGGTTTGCGAGGCGGTCGACGTACTTGGGACGTTTTACAACTGGGGTTGTTTGTTTGTTTCCGTCACCGCGCTTCGATCCAGCCAGGGGCCCGCGCGAAATAAGCCCGGCGGCCACCGTAGTCAGAGCCAAGCCACTGGCGAACAGGCGGTTTCTCCTTGTCACCCTCCCCTCGGGGCCGTTCGGCCGCCACTTCGCGAGGAGTCTCCGGCGGCAGGGCGCCGATGTGCTCAGGGTAATCCTCAACGGCGGCGACCTGGTCAGCTGGGGACTCTACGACGGGCTTTGGCCCAAGGTGCCGCGGCCCCTGTGGCGTTCATGGCTGGACTGGCAGCTTTTCGAGCAGTCGATCACCGATTTGGTGGTGTTCGGCGACACCATGGCCTTCAGCGCCGAGGCCTTGGCCTGCGCCCGAGAGAATGGGGTCAAGACCTGGGTGTTGGAAAACGGCTACAATCGGCCCGATTGGATCACCCTCGAGCCGACGGGCGTCAACGCTCATTCGTGTATGGCGCGCGATGCCCGCGCCTACCACGACGTCGATCTTTCCTCCGCGTCGGACGAAATGCCTCGCCTGGGTCCGATCACGCCCTTCCACACGGTGAACATCACCAGCTACTTCACCGGCGTCGTCCTGGGGGGCCCTTTCTTTCCCACCTATCGTTACCCCTACGCCGTGCCGCTCTGGCCGCAGATCTTCGGCCATATCCGGCGATACGGCGTCTGGGTCCTGCGCCGGAGCCGCTGGGGACGCGAGGCGCAGGGCGTGCTGGCCGATCCCCGGCCCTTTTTCCTGGCCTGCCTGCAGCGCGAAGGCGACAGCCAGCTCATCGAGCATTCGGACGTGAAGTCCAATGTCGCCTTCATGTCCAAGGTGATCGGCAATTTCGCCAAGGCGGCGCCAGGCGACCATCGGCTGGTCTTCAAGAATCACCCTCTCGACCCGGGCGTCGAGGATCTCGCCGCCCGCTGCCGCGCCATCGCGCGCAAAGCCAAGATCGCCGACCGTGTCGTGTTTCTGGAAGGCGGCGTCTTCGCCCAACTGGCGCGAGCCTCGAAGGGCGTCGTGGCGGTCAACTCGACCGCGGCCTATGCGGCGTTGGGATTCGGCGTGCCGGTGAAACTGCTCGGCCGAGCCGTCTTCGACATCGACGGGTTGACCGACTCCCGGCCCATGGAACATTTTTGGAAGGCGCCGGGGGCGCCCGACGGCGACCTGTTCGCCCGTTTCCGCCGCCGGCTGTCGGAGCGCACCCAGATCTACGGCAGCTACCACAATCCGAGAAATCTGCGGGGCACGGCCGAGCGCCTGGTGGAGCGGATGATCGAACTGAGCCGCGATCGGCCGGCCGGCGACCGCGAGTCGACCGATCATCCTAGGCGCGGGACCGACTGGGGCCAGAATGTCGCGATATTGGGCGTCGGCGGCCGCGGCCGGCCGGAAAACAGGCCGCCTGGGAAGCCTCTATAGGCTCGGCGTCCCGCGCGGTCTTCACGGCGGATGGCTTTTTAACTATGCTCAGGAACGGCCGCCGAGGCGGAGCTTCTCGATCGTCGTCGCCAAAAGGCCGCGGCCAATGACACGTTTTGGGGATACGGTTGAAACACATCGCCGCCGAAAACCTGCGACTGCGCGACAGTCGCGACTTCGATGACAGCGCCAAGGCATTCATCGCCGCGGCCGGCGCCAAATCGCTTACCGTCGGCATTTTGGGACTAGGCTACGTTGGCCTGCCGCTTGCCGAGGCTCTAATTTCCACCGGTTTTTGTGTCATCGGTTTCGATGTCAACCAGCGCAAGATCGATTCCCTGCGCGATGGGCGATCCTACATCCGCCACATCGGCGATGCGCGCATTCAGGCGATGAACGAGACCGATCGCCTGATGGTGACCACCGATATCGGTTTGCTGGCGCAGGCCGACGCCCTGCTCATCTGCGTGCCCACGCCCATCAACGCCCACCGCGAACCCGATCTCAGCTATGTGGTGAAGACCAGCGAACTCATCGCCAAGGTGTTGCGCCACGGACAGCTGATCGTCCTCGAATCGACGACCTATCCGGGAACCACCGAAGAGGTCATCAAGCCGATCCTGGAAAAGGCCACCGGCCTCAAGGCCGGCGTCGACTTCGCCCTGGCCTATTCGCCGGAGAGGGAGGATCCCGGCAACCTCGACTATTCCACCGAGACCATCCCCAAGGTCGTGGGCGCCGACACGCTCCCCGAGAGGGCCATGGCCCTGGCCCTCTACGGCAGCTTCACCAAGACCGTGCCGGTGTCGGACCTGCGCACCGCCGAGGCGGTGAAGCTGATGGAAAACATCTTCCGCCTGATCAACATCGGCCTCGTGAATGAACTCAAATCGGTGTTCGGCGGCATGGGCATCGATATCTGGGAAGTGATCGACGCGGCGCGGACCAAGCCGTTCGGCTTCATGCCTTTTTATCCAGGGCCCGGAATCGGCGGGCATTGCATCCCCATCGATCCCTTTTATCTGACCTGGAAGGCGCGCGCCTTCGGCCTATCGACCCGGATGATCGATCTGGCCGGCGACATCAGCGCCGCCTTGCCCCGCTCGGTGGTGGAGGCGGCCGCGGAAGCGCTCGACAAGCTGCTGCAAAAGCCATTGTCGAGCTCGAAAATCCTCGTGGTAGGCATCGCCTACAAGCGCAACATCGACGATCTGCGCGAGAGCCCCGCCCTGCCGATCATGCAGATCCTGGCCCGCCGAGGGGCCAAGATTTCCTATCACGACCCACACGTCCCGACCACCGAACACGCCCGCGCCGATGGCCTGAGTCTCCTTGAATCCACCGCCTGGACCAAGGAAATCCTTTCCACCTTCGATTGCGCGATCATCGTCACCGACCATCACGGGGTGGACTACGAACTGATGCTCGAAACCGTGCCGGTGATCGTCGACACGCGCAACGCCACCGCCCGTTTTTCCGACCGCTACGGCCACAAGATCGTCAAAGCGTAGGGTCCGCGAAATGCGCTCTAATTGGGCGCCGGATTCTCATCCTTTCGATTGTCCCTGGGCTGCGCGGCGGGCTTGGCCTGAGGAGGAGGGGCCGGCCTGACCCTCGCCGGCCGCTGGTCCGGCGCGGGGCGAGGCATTGCCGGGCGTTGATCCGGCGGCGGCCGGGAGGGGCGGTCGGGATTGACCGGTCGTTCGGGCCTGGGCGGACGATCGGAATTGACCGGCCTATCCGGCCTGGGCGGGCGGTCGGGATTAACCGGCCTATCCGGCCTGGGCGGACGATCGGGCCGGGCCGGCCGCTGATCGGGCTGGGGCCGAACCATCGGCGGACGCTGGTCCGGTGAGGGGCGAACTCTTTTGGGAGACTGCGCCGTGGCGGCGCCGCCCGTCCCCGGCCGCGGCGTTTCGGCCGGACGGGCGCCGGCGGGCGCCTTGACCGGTGGGGCGTTGGCCGGTCGCTCATAGGGCTTGACCACCTTGGCCGCGGTGACCACGCCGGGCCCTTTGAACACGGTTGGCCGCTCCGTCGCGGCGACCGCCGGCTTGCCGTGATTTACGCTGGCGCGCAGGCCTGGGTCGCCGCGGGCGATCTGGCGGTGCCGCAGCTGCACCGGCGTGGGCGAGACGCGCGCTTCGCGAGCCACCGCCAATTGCCGAGGCGTCGGACGAACGATCACCCCGCCGGGGCCGTTGAAGCTAAACTTGCTGACCGTCCTGGTGACGACGATTTTGCGGTAGACCGTGGTTATCCGCCGGTTGCCGATATTGTTGACGGCGCTGTTGTAATAGAAGCGATTGCCTTGCCAGCGGCCGCCCTCAAAACCTTCGCCGCCGTATCCATAGCCATAATCGATGCCGCCGTAGTATCCCACATCGCGGCCCCAATAACCCTGATTGAATAGATAACGCCCGCCATTCCATCCCCAATAGCCGGGAGTCCAAAGCAACCCGATTCTGGGCGGGAGCACCCATGTGCCGGGCACCCAGTAATAGTCGCCGATCCCCTCATCGAAGGCCCAGTAGCCCGGCGCCCAGATGTAGCCATAGTCCGGAATGGGCGGTTGCTCGTAGATCGGCAGGGGCGGCGGCGGAAACCCCACATTGATGCTGATGCCGATCTGCGCCTGGGCGGCCACGGGCGCGACCGATAAGGCGCCGCCAAGGCCGAACAGCAGCGCCGCGGACGCGGCGGCGGTTCGAAAGTCACGCATTTTCCAATTCCTCGCGTTGATAGTTGGGGGCGCGCGAACCGACCGTCCGCGCAGCCCGGAAAATCCACTGCCGACGACTCTAGTGGAACGGAGGGTCGGAGTCTCTCGCCAATCCATCCGACAGCAGCGCCCATCCCCGCGGCCCGTGCAAATTCAACTCAACGTTCCCCGCGCCGCCTGCCAGGACTGGAACATCAGCACCGTCCAAACCTGGTGTTCGACCGAAGTGTCGCCGGACAGGTAACGCTTCCAGACGGTGGCGGCCGGCTGGGGATTCAAGACGCCCTGGCGAGCGATCAGAGCGGGATCGAGCAGGTCCTCGGCCCAGCCGCGCAACGGGCCGGTCAGCCAATCGTGCAGAGGAACGGAAAACCCCATTTTTGGCCGGTCGATCAATTCCCTGGGCACATAGCGATCGAGCACCCGGCGAAGCAGCCATTTCGTTTCACCGCCCGCCAGTTTCATCGACGGCGGGGCGCGCCAAGCGAAGGCGGCGATGCGCGGATCGAGTAAGGGCGCGCGCGTTTCCAGGCCATTGGCCATGGCGGCGCGGTCGACCTTGCAGAGGATGTCGCCGGGCAGGTAGTCGATGCTGTCTCGCCACATCATGGCCTCAAGGCCATTGTCGAACGGCGGCCGAGCCGGGCGCCAGGAAGGGGACGCCCTCGGCGGCGAGACGAGCAGCCTCTCGGGGTCGGGCCACGCGGTCATGGTCAGTTCGTAGAGTTCGTCGATGTCGCCGGCCGCCGCCCAGCCGGCGGCGCGGCGCAGGCTGGGGCCCAGCTTGCCGCGCGAGGCGTAGCGGGCCGCCACCGGAGCGAGGAAGCCCAGGCTGCCTTCCACCAACCTCATGGGCGCCATGGCCAGCGCCGCCGCGGCGGCGCGCCGCAGCGGCATCCGCGCCAGGGCCTTCCACAGGCGCGGTACGCCGGGATAGCGCACATAGCCGCCGAACATCTCGTCGCCGCCATCGCCGGTCAGGGCGACGGTGACGTGGCGCCGCGCCATCCGACTGATCAGGAAGGTTGGGATCTGCGAGGCGTCGGCGAAGGGCTCGTCGAATATCGCCCCCAACCTGGGCACGACGGCCCGGGCGTCGGCGTCGGTGACGGTGTGCTCGGTATGGTCGGTCCCGAGGCGTCGGGCCACGGCGGCGGCGAACTCCGCCTCGTTGAACGCCGCGGACTCGAACCCCATGGTGAAGGTCTTCACCGGGCGGGCGGCAACCGCCTGCATGATGGCGACGACCAGGGAGGAGTCGATCCCCCCCGAAAGGAAAGCGCCCAGCGGCACGTCGGCGAGCATCTGGCACTCGATCACCTGTCGCAGCAACCGGTCGAGCGCCTCCACGGCGGCGGCCGGGTCGTTCAGCCGATCCGCATGTCCGGCCTCGACGATATCGCCCAGCCGCCAGTAGGGCGTCACGGTGGGCTCGTCCCCCTCGCGCCAGGTGAGGATGCAGCCGGGATGAAGCTTGCGGACGTTCTCATAAGCGCTCAGCGGCGCCGGGATGTAGCCATAGCGAAAGTACAGCGACAAGGCGTCGGCGGAGAGCCCGCCAGTAAGGCCGGGGAGGCGTTCGAGGGCCCGAAGTTCCGAGGCGAAGGTGAGGGAATCGTGGCCGTCGGCGTAGTAGAGCGGTTTTTCGCCGAATCGGTCGCGGACCAGTCGCAGAGTGCGGCGCTCGCGATCCCACAGGGCGAAAGCGAACATGCCGCGCGCCTTTTCCAGCGCCCGATCCAACCCAAAGCGCGCGATAACTTCGAGGAAAACCTCGGCGTCCGATCGCCCTCGCCAGTCAGCCGCGCCGGCGGCCTCCACTTCCCGGCGTAGGGCGGGATGATTGTAGATCTCGCCGTTCAAGACGAACACATACCGGCCGCATGCCGAAACCATCGGCTGGCGGCCGGCCGGCGAGAGATCGACGATGGCAAGCCGCCGATGGCCCAGCCACACCCCACCCTCCGACCACATCCCTTCATCGTCGGGGCCGCGATGGGCGAGCGCCGTCAGCAGGGCCGTGGCGCTGGCCGGCGCGATGGCTTGACCGACCGGACGGATGGCGCCCGCTATTCCGCACATGGGCGGCTCCGGCGCGAGGCTCTAGGGAGAAAAGGCAGGCGGGCGCGCGCGATCGATCCTCATCGGCAGTGCTGGACCCAACGGCCGTGGATCAGCACTTGCTGGCAAAGCGCCGCATGGCGATACATCGGCCGCCTCGCCGGCGCCGCGGGGTGAATCACGGCGATGTGGGCGTGGCGACGATAGGGGCGACGATGGATGACGACCTCGCGCCCGTGGCGATGGAGGACGCGCCGGTGGTGAACCGCGACGACGACATGATGAAGGTGGTGATGATGGCGCCGGTGGGTCAGGGCCCAGGCCGGCGCGGTCAGCGCGATCGTCGTCACCGCGACCGCGGCCGCTAAAAAAATCTTGAGGACGCCGGTCATGCCGTCTTTCCATTCCACCAGGGCCACGCTCAGGCGACTCGCGCCCGCAATTGCTTCAACACCCTTGGCATGATTCCGGGCAAGTCCTCGCTGATCAATCCGGCCCCGAAAGCGTCGGCGCAGGCGCCGTGAATCCATACCCCGGCGCAAGCGGCCTCGAAACTTTCCATGCCCTGGGCGACAAGGCCGCCGATCATGCCGGCCAGCACGTCGCCCGAGCCGGCGGTGGCCAGCCACGGCGCGCCGTTCAGATTGACCGCGGCGCGGCCATCCGCCGCGGCGATCACCGTGTCGGGACCTTTGAGCAGCACCACCGCCTGGGCGCGCGCCGCGGCTTGGCGCGCCGCGCTGATCTTCTCGGGCGCGGCGGCCAGGACGCCGGGAAAGACCCGTTCGAACTCTCCGGCATGAGGGGTGAGCACATCGTCGCGGTCGAGGATTTGGAACAGCTCGTCGGGCTCGTCGCGGAACACGCTGAGCGCGTCGGCGTCGATCACCAGAGCCGCGCCGGTGCGGGCCAGGGCCAGCACGTTGGAAAGCGTCGCCTCGGTCACGCCGGCGCCGGGCCCGATCACCGCCGCCTCGACGCTGGAGGCGGCCGCCTCGAGTTCCGCCTCGGTTTCGAAGGGCCGCAACATCACCGCCTCAAGATGGGCGGCGTTGACGGACAATGCCTCGGGCGGCGACAGCAGGGTGACCAGGCCCGTCCCGTCCCGCAGCGCCGCCCGCGCCGCCAGGCGCGCCGCGCCGGTGCTCCACGCCTCGCCGCTGACCACGATCAGCCGGCCGCGGGTATATTTGTGGGCCGCCACGCCCGGCCAAGGGAATCGGCCAAGCCACAGGTCGGG
>JBPCMA010000021.1:0-12598 GCA_051002715.1 Caulobacteraceae bacterium | reverse complement strand
CCGGCTCGCCGGATTAGGGGGACCACCGCCCGTCCCTCCCGCCAATCTTGGCGGGCGGGCCGTCGATGAAAGTTGGCCCGGCCGGCTCGTTTTATTCAAGAAGGGGAGACTGATTCCATGACGACGCGAATTCTCATCGGGACCTATACCTCGACCTACGAGCTTCAGTCGCCGACCACGAAACTGGTCATCGCGGGAAGCGGCAATCTCGAAGCGGGCCTCACCACGGATTTCACGCGTCTCCCGTTCGGTATTTACAACTACGGCAAAGTCACCAAGAGCGTGTACACGGGCACCGTCGCCGTCGACATCGTCGGGGCGGCTGAGGTGACCAACGGCAACAGCCTAAACGCCACCGCCCTGATCAGCGGGTTCGAATTCGGTGGGTTGAACGAATCCGGCCGACCGGGGAACGTGATCAATCTTGGAACCATCCTGGCATTCGGTCAGCCATCGCAAGGGGCCATTCCGAGCGCCATCAAACTGGAAACCGGTGGTTATGTGTTTAACGGCGGAACAGCCAACGTCACCGCCCTCATCTCATCGGGCGGCTACGGCGTCTATATGAGCGGCTACAAAGGGGGGGTAACCAATTTCGGAACCGTCCATGGGGGTGAGGGCGGCATCTATCTCAAAGGGGGCGGCTCGGTCACCAACGGGAGCGCCGGCAATAGCGCGGCGCAGATTCAGGGCGACAATACAGTTTCCGGTTCTGGAATTGTGATCTCCGGCGCGGCCGGAACGGTGACCAATTTTGGAACCGTCCAGGGGTATGGGGTCGGCATCTATCTCAAAGGGGGGGGCTCGGTTACCAACGGGAGCGCCGCCGACGCCGTGGCGACCATCCGCGGCGGGGCGGGAGCCGATTCGGCCACGGGCGTGAAGATCGATGGAGCCGCCGGCACGGTGACCAACTTGGGCACGATCGGCGGCAAAAATTTCCCCGGTGTCGGCGTCTACCTGCTTGTCGGCGGCACCGTGACCAACGGCTCGGCGAGCGACGCCAAGGCCTTGATCGAGGCTGCCACCGGCCTGCGAACCGCCAATGCCACGGTCGCCAATTTCGGCCGCATTCAGGGGTCCTATTCCGGCGCGTTCCTCGGGGGCGGTCGCCTGGTCAACGGCGTCGCCGGGGGCCCCGTGGCCACGATCTCGGGCTACTTCGGGGTCTTTTTGTCCAAAGGCGCGACGGGCGTCAACTATGGCGTGATCCGGGGGTCCTCCGGTGTCGACGGCGTCGGGGCCGACGTCTTCTACGGATCGGACTTGACCAATGGCTCGGCGGCCGACAGCGGCGCGCTGATCGAAGGATATCAAGGGGTCTACCTCTATTCCGGCGCCCGGCTCACCAATTTCGGGACCATCGTGGGTTTGCGCGACCATGATGCGGTGACGCTGGCCGACAGCACCTGCACCCTGGTGGCGGAAGCTGGCTGCGCCTTCCAGGGCGCGGTGAACGGAAGTCGCGGGACCCTCGTCCTCGATTCAGGGGCAAGCGCGATCACGCTGCTGGCCAACGCCGACGCGGTGATCTCCGGAAGCATGGCGACGACGACCTTCAACAATTTCGGCGCGGTGGACATCGGCGCGGGCGCGTCCGCCACCCTGACCGGCGACGGCGACGTGCCTGGCGGCAACACCCTCTCCGTCGAAGGGGCGCTCGATAGCGCCGGCACACTGAGCGTGGCGGGAAGCCTGGTGACCAGCGGAACCCTGAGCGGGACCGGGACTCTGGCGCCGGGCGCTGGCCAGGCGACCTTCAACGCCGTGACGGCGCTGACCATTGCCCATGTCTCCCAGACCGATCCGGCCGGCGTTGTCACGGTGGAGGCCGGCGCGGCCCTGGCTTACGCCGGCAAATGGACCCAGAAGGCCGGGACCCTGTCGGTGGGCGCGGGGGCGACACTGAGCTTCACCGGCGGCCCCGACAGCTTCGCCGGCACACTGACCGGGGGCGGGATCGTCACCGTCTCCGGGGCGAACGCCACACTGACTTCGACCACGGTGGATTGCTCTGTCTCGGTCGCACACCACGGCGCTCTGATCCTGCGGGGCGTGATCGCCGACGACGGCCAGCTGGAGGTGAAGGCGGGGGGCGTCGTGAGTATCGCGCAGGTCGGGGCGACCTTGAGTGGAACCGGCAATCTGCAGATCGACGCGGGAGGAATTGTCGAGGGGGCCAAGGCGACCGGCGCCCTGAGCAACACTGGCGTGATCTTGGGCGAGGGCGGCCAACTGGGGGCCGGCAAGCTCGCCTTGGTCAACCAGACCTCCGGCGTGATCGCCGGGAAAAGCGGCGTGACCGTCATCGACACCGGGGCCAACACCGTCGTCAATGACGGCGGCATTGGCGCCGCCGGCGGGGCGCTGGTGATAAAGAGCGCGATAGAGAACACCGGATTCCTGGTCGCCGAGTTCAGCTCGACCCTGACCGTGCGGGGCGCGGTGACCGGCGGCGGCGTTGTCGACATCGCCACTCAGGGCGTCGCCGATTTCACCGCCAAGTTTAGCGAAAACGTCACCTTCGCCGATGACGGCGGCGTAAGCGGGAAGCTCGAACTGGCTAGATCCCAAAGCTACGGCGGCACGATCAGCGGCTTTTCCACCACCGGGAGCACCGCGCTCGACCTGGGCGACATCGCCTTTGTCAGCGGCGTGACCCAGGCGACCTACAGCGGAACCACCGCGGCCGGCGTGCTCACCGTCACCGACGGGACCCACACCGCCCATATCCACCTCGCCGGCAACTATACCGGCTCGGCCTTCACCGTCTCCAGCGACGGCCACGGCGGGACGACCGTGGTCGATCCCAAGGCTGCCGCCGCGCCAGCGCACACCTTCGTCGCGGCCATGGCGGGACTGGGGGCGAACGCGGGAAGCGTCGTGGCCGTGCAAGCCCGCACGCCGTCGTTCCACGCGGCGATGCTGGCCCGGCCGCTCTGACGGCGGCCAACCCGCGCGCGTTCGCTCGCCGGCGGCTTCATTGACCGCCGGGCCGCCGGCGCCTACCACCGCATTTCATGAAGAAGTGTTGCGCGCCCGTCGCGGTCGGTTTGGCCCTTTGCGGCGGCGCGGCGGCTCAGGCGCCGCCGCACGGCATGGAATATCACCGTGGCCACTGCGAGGCGCACAGCGCGGTGGATGGCCGGCCCTATGCGTGCGACGGCGTGGCGATCACGCCTCTGGTCGATCGGCTGGGTCACATGCTTATCCGGTTTCCGAGCAAGGACGCCGCCGCCGATCGCCAGCTCGGTTTCGCCGGCGACTTCGGCCCCGACGGCGCCTTCACGGTCGGCCAGGTCTATCTGAGCGGCGCCGGATATCCGGTCGACAGCGGGGCCTGCCAATGGGCCGGCGGCGCGGGCCGCCCCAACGACTTGGCTTGCGTCGCGCTCATGCGTGGCGGCCGGCGCGCCGTGGTCGGGTTCTTCGGCGATCCGTAGGGGCGTGGCGCCGTGCGATCGGGTCTATTAGGGCAATTCGTCTGGCCAGACGCGCGCGCCGTGGATCACCCGCAGGATGCGAACAATGTCGCCTCTGACGCGATAGGCGATGACGTAGGGCGTACGGGTGACGACCAGTTCACGAGTGTCCTCGACCCGCCCGGGACGGCCGCTGTCTGGAAAGTCGATCAGACGGCGGGTCGCCTCTTCGATGCGTAAGTCCGCCTCGATCGCGGCGCGGGGATCGTCGGCTTCTATGTAATCGTAGATCGCGTTCCGGTCGGCGAGCGACGATCGTGACCAGACGAGTCTCACTTAGCGGCGAGCTTGCGAAGGGTGGCCGCTCGGCGCGCGGCAAACTTCGCCTCCACGTCGGCGCTCGGGATATCCGGGCTGGAATCGTCCAGCGCCTCGCGGACCTTCGCCCGAAACCAAGCGTCATGGTCTCGCCCGCCTGCGGTGAGTTCAAACGGCAGCGCCCCCTCATGAGCGGTTCGGGCGAGCAGGATACGCACCGCGTCCGAGACAGTGAGCCCCATCGTCTCCAACACCTCGGCGGCGCGGGCTTTTACGGCGGGATCGATGCGGGTCTGGATTAGCGCGTTGGCGACCATGGAAAACGACTCCGCGTGAACGTAACGTAATGCATTCGCATGACATTGGCCATCGGTAAAGTAGGGCTATATGCCCTTGCACTCCCCAAATCGCCTCATACGTGCTATCCGTTGCCGCGCCGCTACCCTCGCCGGCGGCCAACCCCTCCCGGAGCCCTTTGTATGCGTGTGATCCTGGCCCAGCCGCGCGGCTTTTGCGCCGGGGTAGTGCGAGCCATCGACATTGTCGAGAAGGCGCTGGAGAAATACCAGGCGCCGATCTATGTGCGCCACGAGATCGTCCACAACCGCCATGTGGTCGATAGCCTCAAGGCCAAGGGCGCCATCTTCGTCGAGGAGCTGTCGGAGGTGCCCGACGGCGCCCACGCGGTGTTCAGCGCCCACGGCGTCGCCCAGTCGGTGGTCAAGGCGGCGGCGGCGCGGCGCCTGCCGGTGCTGGACGCCACCTGCCCCCTGGTCTCCAAGGTCCACGCCCAGGCCAAGCGCTATGTGCGCCAGGGCCGGGCGATGATCCTTATCGGCCACGCCGGCCATCCCGAGGTGGAGGGAACGATCGGCCAGATCGACGCCCCGGTGCATCTGATCTCCACCGTGGCCGATGTGGCGGCGCTGGATATCGGCGCGGCGACCCCCCTCGCCTACGTCACCCAGACCACCTTGAGCGTCGACGACACCAAGGATGTGATCGAGGCCCTCAAGGCCCGCTTCGCCGACATCGTGGGGCCCGACACCTCCGACATCTGCTACGCCACCCAGCACCGCCAGACGGCGGTGCGCGAGATGTGCGGCATGGTCGAGGTGATCCTGGTGGTCGGGGCGAAGAACAGTTCCAACTCCAACCGCCTGTGCGAGATCGGCAAGGAGAAGGGCATCCCCAGCTATCTGATCGCCGACGCCTCGGCCCTCGACCCGGCCTGGGTGGAAGGCAAGGAGATCGTCGGCCTGACCGCCGGCGCCTCGGCCCCGGAGGAATTGATCGAGGAGGTCATCGAGGCCCTGCGCCGCCTAGGCCCGGTCACGGTCGAGCCGATGGACGGGGTCAAGGAAGACATAGAATTTCGCCTGCCCGCCGAACTTCGGGCTTGATTGACCGGCAAGCTGGCGGCGGCGGAAGTAAAAGAGGAGCGGGGGCGTGGGCCTTCCCATACGAGCGGTGGCGCGGATCGGCGCCTATATCGTCAAGAAGCATTTCAGCGGCGAGAAGCGCTATCCGCTGGTGCTGATGCTTGAGCCCCTCTTCCGCTGCAACCTGGCCTGCGCCGGCTGCGGCAAGATCGATTATCCGGACGAGATCTTGAACCAGCGCCTCTCCTTCGATCAATGCATGGCGGCGATCGACGAGTGCGGGACGCCGGTGGTTTCCATCGCCGGCGGCGAGCCACTGCTTCACCGCGACATGCCGAAGATCGTGCGGGGTTTCCTGGACCGCGGCAAATACGTGATCCTGTGCACCAACGCCCTGCTGCTCACCAAGAAGATCGACCAGTTCAAGCCCGACCCGATGTTCACCTGGTCGATCCACCTGGACGGCGACAAGGCCATGCACGACAAATCGGTGTGCCTGGACGGGGTCTATGAGACGGCGACGGCGGCCATAAAGCTCGCCAAGTCCAAGGGCTTCAGGGTCAGCATCAACTGCACCCTGTTCGCCGGCGCGGTTCCCGAGAAGGTGGCCGCCTTCCTCGACGAGATGAAGGCGATCGGCCTGGACGGCACGACCATCTCTCCCGGCTACGCCTATGAGCGCGCCCCCGACCAGGACCATTTCCTGAACCGCACCAAGACCAAGCAGCTCTTCCGCGACATCTTCGCGCTTGGGCGCGGCGGCAAGAAATGGTCGTTCACCCAGTCGACCATGTTCCTGGATTTCCTGGCCGGCAACCAGGCCTACCGTTGCACCCCGTGGGGCAATCCCACCCGCACCGTGTTCGGCTGGCAGCGGCCCTGCTACCTGCTGGGCGAAGGCTACGCGGCGACCTTCCGTGAACTGATGGACGACACCGCCTGGGACGACTATGGCGTCGGCAACTACGAGAAGTGCGCCGACTGCATGGTCCATTCCGGCTTCGAGGCCAGCGCCGTCACCGATACGCTGAAACATCCGCTGAGAGCGCTGGGCGTCAGCCTGCGGGGCGTGCGGACGACGGGGGCGATGGCGCCTGACATCTCCGTCGTCAATCAGCGACCAGCCAAGTTCGTCTTCTCAGGCCATGTCGAGGCGATGCTGGACGAGATACGGACAACCCAGCCACGGGCCAAGAAGGTGGCGCGCGTCTCGTAAGGACCGGAACGCGGCGCCGGCCTCGCGGGCGGTGCGCAGGAGGGCGGCCAGCTGGCGCGGATCGGCGGCCAGCGCCTTCAGCACCGCGCCGATATCCACCTCCCCGTTGGCTTTGAGGCCGACCAGGGCGGCGCGGGGCAGGGCGCGGCCGGCCGGATCGGACACCGCGCGCAGTATGGCGAAGGGAATTCCGGCCCGGGCGATCAGGTGCGATTCCATGTCCGCCGCGACCGCGCCGGTCTGGTCGAAGAGCGCCGCCTTGGCCTCGGGCGTCGCGATCATGGCCTCGCCGCTGGCGAAGGCGCCCAAGCGCGCGCCGGGCAGGGCGGCGGTCAGCCGCGCCGTCCAGGCGGCGTCGGCGGCGACGCCGTTCACCGCCGTCCCGACCACCAGGTCGCCGGCCTTCAGCGCCGGATCGAGGCCGCCGGCGAGGCCGAAGCTGACGATCCCCGCCGGCCGCCGCGCCAGCCCCGCCGCCAGGCCGATCGCCCCGATCGCCGCCCCCCCGCCGACGATCCGCGCCTCGCGCCCCATGCCGACGAGGACGAGGAGGGTTTCAGATCGAACGTCGCCCAATGAAACCATCCATTTTCAACGATCCTTCTCCCGCAAGGGGAGAAGGGAAATCTACATCCCCCACCCCACCCGCCCGGCGTTGCCCCGCTGCAAATTGCGGTACCGCGCCAGGGCCCACAGGGGGAAGATCTGGGCGTAGCCGTGGTAGCGCAGGTAGAAGACGCGGGGGAAACCGCCGCCGGTGTAGGTCTCCTCCGGCCACCCGCCGCCCGCCTCCTGACGCGCCGCCAGCCAGGCGATGCCGCGCGCCATCGCCGGATGACGGGCCTCGCCCGCCGCCATCAGGCCAAGCAGCGCCCAGGCGGTCTGCGAGGGGGCCGAGGGCGCGGCCTCGTGGCCCCGATAGTCGAGCCGGTAGCTGTCGCAGCCCTCGCCCCAGCCGCCGTCGGCGTTCTGGATGGCGGCGAGCCAGTCCACGGCGCGGCGGACGGTCGGCGCGTCCGGCGCCACGCCGGCGGCGTTCAGGGCGGCGAGCGCCGACCAGGTTCCGTAGATGTAGTTGACCCCCCAGCGCCCGAACCAGCTGCCGTCCGCCGCCTGTTCGCGCTCGAGAAAGGCGAGGGCCGCCTTCATCCTGGGGGTTTCCGGCGCCTCGCCGAGCTGGGCCAGCATGGAGACGCAGCGGGCGGCGACATCGGCGGTCGGCGGGTCGAGCAAGGCCCCGTGGTCGGCGAAGGGAATGTTGTTGAGATAGTGAAAGGTGTTGTCAGCGTCGAAGGCGCCCCAGCCGCCGTTCCGGCTCTGCATCCCCGCCACCCATTCGGCCCCGCGCTCGATCGCTTGGCCGTAGGCGGCGGCGCCCCCCGCCTCGCCTCGCCGGCGGGCGCGGTCCATGGCCATGACCACCACGGCCGTGTCGTCCAGGTCGGGATAGTGATCGTTGCGGTACTGGAAGGCCCAGCCGCCGGGCCGCACGGCCGGGCGCTCGCCGGCCCAGTCGCCCGCGACCTCGAGCACCTGGATGGGCTCGAGCCATGCCAGGCCACGCAGGGCCGCCGCTTCGCTCTCCGCCTCGCCCGCCTCCATGAGGGCGTGGGTCGCCAGGGCGGTGTCCCACACCGGCGACAGGCACGGCTGGCAATAAGCCTCGTCCTCCTTGACCACCAGCAGCTTGTCGATCGCCGCCCGCGCCGTGGCCCGGTTCGGGTGATCCTCGGGATAGCCCAGGGCGTCGTACATCATCACCGCGTTGGCCATGGCCGGGAAGATCGCCCCCAGGCCGTCCTCGCCGTTCAGCCGCGCGTCCACGAAGGCGCCCGCCTTTTCGACGGCGCGCCGCCGCGAGGCCTTGGGAAACAGCGGCTCGACCACCCCCAGCACCGCGTCCAGGGCGAAGAAGCCGCTGGCCCACGGCTCCTTCTGGTGCGCGCCGCGAGCCAGGGAGCGGATGGTCGCCGGCGGCTGGACGAACAGCTCGTCGATGACAACGCCGCGCGGGTTGCGCGCCCGGGGCTTGAGCGCCCGCAGGACCAGCAGGGGGACGATCACCGTGCGCGCCCAATAGGAGATTTTCGACAGATGAATGGGAAACCACCGCGGCAGCAGGACGATCTCCACCGGCATGCGCGGGACCGCCCGCCAGGAGAGGACGCCGAAGAGGGCCAGCAGGATGCGGGTGAAGACGTTGCAGGCGCCCGCCCCGCCGGCCGCCAAAAGCGCTTCGCGCGCGGCGGCCATGTGCGGCGCGGCCGGGTCGTCGCCGATGGTCTTCAGGGCGAAATAGGCCTTGACCGTGGCGCTGACATCCAGCGCCCCGCCGTGATAGAGCGGCCAGCCGCCGTGCGCCCCGCGCACCCGACGCAGATAGGTACCGATCTTGCCCTCCAGTTCGGGATCGGCCGACTCGCCCAGATAGCTTTTGAGCAGGATGTATTCCGCCGGAATGGTGGCGTCCGCCTCCAGCTCGAACACCCAGTGACCGTCGGGTTTCTGGCGCGCCCAAAGGGCTTCGGCGGCGCGGGCCACGGCGGCGTCGAGGGCGGCGGCGTTGGCGTCGATCCGGCAAGCGTCATCCATCCCGCGATCCTAAAGCCAAGACGGTCAGCCGCAAGCTCTCCTGCCTCGCGAAGCTAGGGGAGGGGGACCGTCGAAGGCGGTCGAGGGGGCTGAAGGGGCGATACCGCTGGCGGCAAGCCCCCATCCCGGCCTTCAGCCGGACTTCCCCCGCGAGCGGGGGAAGAGAGGATGCGGTGATCACCTCATCTTCTCCTCCCTCGCGAAGCTAGGGGAGGGGGACCGAAGTGGTGGAGGGGGCCGGGCCGGCGCGATCGTCGGCGTGAAGCCCCCATCCCCTCCTTCGCCGGCGCTGTCTTTCCGCCTTGTAACTTGCCAATGGGCCGCATCGGCTGGAGGTTGATCGCCGCGAATCAGGGGCGAAGTCATGGCGAATGCAGAGGCGGCGCCGCGCCGTTCGGGGATCTTCCGCTTCGCCTCCCGCATCGCGGTCGTCCGGCTGCTGATCTTTTTCCTTGTTCTGGTCACCGGCTACGCCGGCGCCCAGATCGCCGGCCTCAAGGTCGCCGCCTTGGTCGGAACGCCCTGGGGTCGGCTCGTCGGGGCGGCGGTGGGCATGGCTCTGGCCGCACTGCTGCTGGCGGTCTATGCGGGGCTGACCCGGGTGATCGAGCGGCGGCGGGCCGCCGAGATCGCCTTCTGGCCGGGCGGCGCCCTGATCGGGGCTCTCCTGGGCTTTGGTTTGTTCTGCGCCGCCTACGCCGTTCTGTGGACCCTCGGCTACGCGCATGTGGATGGCCTATCGGCCGGGACGACGGCGGTTTTCGCCATCGCCATGACCTCCATCGCCGCCGGGATCGGCGAGGAGCTGATCTTTCGCGGCGGCGTGTTCCGCATCCTCGAACAGAGCCTCGGCACCGGCGCCGCCCTTATCCTGTCGGCGGCGATGTTCGGCGCCATGCACGCGGCGAACCCCGGGGCGACGATGGTTTCCACCGCCGCCATCGTCATCGAGGCGGGCCTGCTGCTGGCCCTGGCCTATGCGGCGACGCGCAACCTGTGGCTGCCCATCGGCCTGCACGCGGCGTGGAACTTCACCGAGGGCGGGGTGTTCGGCGCGGCGGTCTCCGGCCACGCCGGAACCGGCCTCTTGAAGACCACCCTGACCGGCCCGCCCCTCCTGTCGGGCGGCGTCTTCGGGCCGGAGGCCTCCATCGTCGTGGTCGGCGTCTGCGGCCTGCTGGCCCTGGCTTTCTTCGTTCGCGCTCGCCGGAACGGCCAGTGGAAGCCGATGGCCTTTCGCATGGTGTTGAACTAGGCGGACGCACCTCGCGCCGATCCGTTGCGTTTCAAAGAGTTGCCCGGCCCGCGCACCTCGCGCGTTCCGGCGGCGATGTGTCCCGCACGGCGCGAGGGCGTTGATCGCACTCAGCTTTCCAGCCGACCCCCGCCCACGCACCTCGCGGCTTTTATCTTGCAGTTCACCGCAAGACCCTCCAGCCGTCCCCCAAGATCACCCGTCCAGAGGGGTATTTCGCCCGCGCCGTCGCTCCTGGCTTTGGAAAGATTGGAGAATCCCGCAAAGCACCGGCGCACCCGCCTCGCCAAGCCTCGAAGCGCCGTCGCCGTCCTGGGCAAAAACCGATTTGAAGACAGTCGCTTGACAACCACACACCGCCCAACCGATGGCGGGGCTTTTATCTTGTCGTCTCATCAAGCGCCCATCTCCGTGCATACCGGCGGACCGGGATTCTCATAAGTCACGTCGATCGCGCTTGGAAGCAGCGTAAGAAACGATTCACTATCAACAAGCCAACCGCCATACATGATTGCTGTATTATTGGGAATTTCTATAACCGATACAAAATCAGAAACTCCATCAATGGAGTTCACCAAATCGCGCGTCAATTCTTCCATCGAGGTTTCTGTCCGAAGGATGACAACATTCCCTGCGGCCGACCATGCCAGACCATGACAAAACAAGGACCGTCGAAATTCAAGAGTCCGAGAAAGCATTGAGTCAGAACTATCTCCTTCGGAAAAAGCTAAATTAAAGAATATCAAAAACTTGTTCATCGTCGGTTTCCGAAAGCTACTTGTCTGGAAATCGAATTTTGACGTATGTTTGAACCGGTATCCTAGATCCGGTGACCGTCGTGCTAGTGCGTATATCAACTGTAGAAGCTCCTCGAAAGGCCGGATCACCACCTTGCCCAGAGGATGGATAAATGTTCACCGAAACCGCGGTTTCGCCTATGGAGGTTTTGAAAGTATCGCCAGCGCCCGCTGATGATCTACCTGCAATGGCGCGGAACGCACCCTCCGCGCCTACGCTGCCATCTGTTCTAGAAAACTGGAAACCTTTCCCTCCTTCAAGCGATTTCTGGAACGAAGCGCCCGACAATACTCCTTGAATTCTCTCGGCGACGGGGCTTGTAGATTGCCCAACAACGTCTGTAGAACTTCCATTCAAATTACCCCGTCCGAATATGTCATACTGCTGAAGGCGCGCGGCCATCGCCGACGGGGACTCACTAAGGCCGTAGGCGGGATTTGTTCCTCGGATTTCGTCTCGGCGTTGAGCTGATTCTTGTTCGCCCAGAATCTCTGAAAGCGGTGGCTCCGCTTCCATTTCTTCTTCTTGGCGTCCGCTCGGATCGGTCCGGTTCACCGGATCGTCTGCGACATACTCGTACAGATTCGGCCCCTGATCGGTCCCAGCGGGGTCGGGCTGGAGGAACCGCCCCAGCGGCGGGGAGTAGTCCCGGGCCTTGTAGTCGTAGAGTCCGGTGCCTGGATCGAGCCTCTGGCCGGTGTAGCGGAACGGGTAGGTGTTCGATCCGGGGCCCACGTCCGAGAGCGGCGCGGCGCTCCCTCCGTAGGCGTCGTAGGCGTATTTCTGGGCGACGGTCCCGCCGTTGCTCAAGGCGACGATCGTGCCGTCGCGATCGACGTGCGGAGAATCCACCGTCCCGTTCAGATCGATGAAGGCCCAGCGCTCGTCCGGATCGGGGCCGAGCACGTATTTGCGCACGCCCTGCAACACGGTCGGGCCGCTGACCGGAACCTGGTACTGCCAGTCGAGCACCGTCTCGGGCCTCAGGCCATCGGTCGAGTGCTGGATGTTGGGGTAGGGAACCCCGGCCGCCGGATGGCGGATGTGCTGCATCAGGTGGCCCAGGGGGTCCACCGTCCCCTTCCACCAGTTGCTCGTATCGATGACGCCGGGCGTTGGGGTGATGTAGGCGAAGGTGAGCTTACCCAGCTCGTTGTAGCGGTTCTGGCGCGCCTCGTCCTGATAGAGGCCGCCCTCGGGCCAGTAGCTGTAGGGATAGCTCGCCACGCTGGGATATTGGTTCAAGGCGTTGGCCGCGGCGTAGGCGGTGCTCGCCACCGCCGGGATGTAGCGATAGGCGGCGTTGGAGGTGGTCCGGCCGGTTTCCCGGCCGGCGGGGTCGTAAGTGTAGGTCAGGGTCAGGTTGTCGGCCGCGTCGTTCGGGAACACATGGGCGATGGAGGTGACCCGGTCGGCGTTGTCGTATCCGTAGCTCTGGGTCGAGCCGTCGTGGAAGGTGAGGACATCGCGCCGGCCGAGGGCGTCGTAGGGGATGTCCCGTTCATTGTTGAAAATGGCGGGACGGGCGTTGCCGGGGTCGAGCATTACGCGGCCTTTGATGGGCGCTCAAGCGTGACGGGCCTGGCGTGATGGGCGGCGAGGGCGGCGCGCAGGG
>JBPCMA010000020.1:0-8965 GCA_051002715.1 Caulobacteraceae bacterium | reverse complement strand
GCCGAGCGGCGGGACGGCGGCCTTTCCGCCGACGCCCGGATGTGGGCGGCGCGCCTCGCCGGCGAGACGGACATCGCCCGCGTCACCCTGGCCGGGGAGATCCTCTACCAGGCCCGCCCCGCCCTGGTCCGCCTCGGCCCGGCGACGGTCGCCCTGCCCCCGGGCGCCTTCCTGCAGGCGGTTCCCCACGCCGAGCGGGCCATGGCCGACTTCATCGCCAGCGAGGCGGTCGGAGCCCGGCGCATGGCCGACCTCTATTGCGGGGTGGGGACCTTCACCTTCCCCCTGGCCGCCTTGGCCCCGGCCATCGCCGCCGACGCCTCCGCCCCGTCCATCGCCGCCCTGCGCGCCGCCATGGCAAGCGCGCCGGGCCTGCATCCCATTGACGCCCAGGCCCGCGACCTCGACCGCCGGCCGATGCTGGCCGAAGAGATGAAGAAGATCGACCTGGTTGTATTCGATCCGCCCCGCGCCGGTGCGGAGGCCCAGTGCGCGCAACTGGCGCGCTCGGCCGTCGCGCGGGCGATTGGGGTTTCCTGCAACCCGGCGACCTTCGCCAGAGACGCGGCCATTCTCACCGGCGCCGGGTTCACCCTCGAACGGGTCCTGCCGGTGGACCAATTCCTGTGGTCGCCCCATATCGAGTTGGTGGGGGTGTTTTCCAGGTGAGCGCCTTGAGCAAGGACAACTCCCGGCGGGCCTTCGCCGCCGACCGTGCCGCCCAGGCGGCTCGCGGCGCCGTCAAGGCGGTGTGGTGGGGCGCGGCCGGCATGGCGGCGCGGGCCATCGCCAAGCCGGCGCGCGCCAAGCCGGAGGGCTTCGCGCCGACCGCAGCGCCGGCCCCGGAGGGCTTCGTGCGGCGCGCCTGGCGGGAGGCGTTCGACAAGGACGCCCGCGACGTGGCGCTCGGCCTCTATCCGCCCATGGACGACGGGCCGGGCCGCCCAGGCGCGATGCTGCGCGGCGCGGCCGACTTTCTGGCCGACGCGCGGGAAGTCGAGGCGCGGCGGCGGCGGGGCGGGGCCGCCGAGGCGGGGGGCGACGCGCCGGCCGAGGGGGCCTATCCCGCCTACTACCGCCAGAACTTCCACTATCAGAGCGGCGGCTGGTTCACCAAGGATAGCGCGCGCCGCTACGAAGCCCAGGTCGAGGCCCTGTTCGCCGGCGCGGCGGGGGCCATGCGTCGACGCGCCCTTTCCCTGCTCGCCGCCGCCTGGCGCGGGCGCGACCATCGCGGCGTGGCCATCCTCGATCTTGCCTGCGGCTCGGGCGCCTTCCTGAAGGATCTGGCCGCCGCCTTCCCCCGCGCCCGGCTGATCGGCGTCGACCTGTCGGGCGCCTACTTGGAGGAGGCGCGCCGCCTCTCCGGCGTGAAGTCGCTGATCCAGGCCAACGCTGAACGCCTGCCCCTCGCCGACGTCAGCCTGGACGCGGTGGCCTGTGTCTATCTCTTCCACGAACTGCCGCCCAAGGTGCGCGCCGCCGTCGCCGCCGAGATCGCCCGGGTGTTGAAGCCCGGCGGCCTGCTGGCCTTCGCCGATTCCCTCCAACCGGCCGACGAGCCGCGCCTGGGCCGCCTGCTGGAAGCTTTTCCGGCCTATTTCCACGAACCCTATTACGCCACCTACGGCGCCGCCGACCTGACCGCCCTGTTCGCCGGCACGGGCCTCGCTCCCCTGGGCCAGGACACCGCCTTCCTCACCAAGGCCATGCTGTTCGAGAAGGGCGCGGGTGGCGACCGCAGGCTAAACGGCGCCGCGCGCTCTCACCCGAACAGCTCCATCTGATCGCCGGCCTTCGGCGGGACGCGGAACTGGCTGGCGTCGAGGGGCGGCAGGGCACGGTCCAGGCCGAAGCGGCGCCGGGCGATCTTGAAGCGCTGGGCGATGAGATCGGCGATCGGCCCCTCGCCCTTCATGCGCCTGCCCCATTGCGGATCGTAGTCGCGCCCGCCGCGCATCTGGCGGATGAGCGACATGACCCGTTCGGCGCGATCGGGCCGATTGGCCGCCAGCCATTCGCGGAACAGGTCCTTGATCTCCAGGGGCAGGCGCAGGACCACATAGCCGGCGCCGGCCGCCCCCGCCTCGACGGCGCGCTGCAGCACCGCCTCGAGCTCATGATCGTTGAGACCGGGAATGACCGGGGCGAACATGACCGCGGTGGGGACGCCGGCGCCGGCCAGCGCCCGCACGGCGGCGAGGCGCTTTTCCGGCGTGGCGGCGCGCGGCTCCATGACCCTCGCCAGCTTGCGGTCGAGGGTGGTGACCGATACCGCCGCCCGCGCCAAGCCCGCCGCGCCCATCGGCCCCAGGATGTCCAGGTCGCGTTCGATCAGGGCCGACTTGGTGATGATCGAGAAGGGGTGGCGGAAGCGGGCGAGAGTCTCCAACACTTGGCGGGTGACCCGCAGGCGACGTTCGACCGGCTGGTAGGGATCGGTGTTGCCGCCGATATGGATCACGCCGGGCGCATAGGCGGCCCGGGAAAATTCGCGCTCCAAAAGCCGGGCCGCCCCCGGCTTGAAGAACAGCTTGCTCTCGAAATCGAGGCCAGGCGAGAGGCCCATGTAGGCGTGGGCCGGGCGGGCGTAGCAATAGATGCAGCCGTGCTCGCAACCCCGGTAGGGGTTGATCGAGCGGTCGAAGCCGACATCGGGGCTGTCGTTGCGGGCAATGATCGAGCGCGCCTTTTCCGCCGTCACCGTGGTCGCAGCGGCGCCCGCGCCGCGTCGTCCCCGGTCCAGCCGTCGTCGAAAACCTTGCCGGTCAGGGATTCATAGCGGCCCGAGGTGTTGGACGCCGCGCCGCGCCCGCGCGCCGGAAGAGGAGAGGCGGCCATGCCGCCATGGTGCGCGCCGGAAGAGAACAAATCAAGAACAAAAAGCTAGGCTGCCTATATCGGTCGCTCCGGCCGGTCGAGCCGCTCGACCAGGGTGACCAGGTCGGCCCAGGCCTTTTTCTTGGCGCCCGGCTGGCGCAGCAGAAAGGCTGGATGGAGGGTCGGTAGGGCGGGAATCGCCAACGCCCCGTTGGCCGATTGCCACTCGAACCACCGGCCGCGAATGGCGAGGATGCCCTGGGCCTCGCCCAGCACCGACTTGGCCGCCGCGCCGCCGACCAGCAGCAGCAGCTTAGGGGCCACCAGGGCGACGGCCCGCTCCAGAAAGGGCGCGCAGGCCCGCTGTTCGGCCAGTGTCGGGGTGCGATTGCCGGGCGGACGCCAGAAGACGGTGTTGGTGATGAACACCCGCCCGTCCAGGCCGGCGGCCGCCAGCATCTTGTCCAGGAGTTGGCCGGCCCGACCGACGAAGGGCGCGCCTTGCCTGTCTTCGTCCGCGCCCGGCGCCTCGCCGATCACCATCACCGGCGCGTCCGGCGCGCCGCGCGCGAACACCGCCTGACGGGCCCCGGCGCCCTTCAGGGGGCAGCCGTCGAACGCCGCGATGGCGCCTTTCAGGGCGTCGAGATCGGGCGCCGCGTCGGCCAGGGCGCGCGCCGCCTGGGCGGCCGCCACCGTTTCCGGTTCGATCGCCGCCGCTGTCGCGGGGGAAGGTCCCGCGATCGGCGATCCGGCCGCCGACCGGCGAGGCGGCCCGCTCGCCGCCGTCCGGTCGACCGGCGCCTCGGCGTAGCAGCCCTCCACGCCGGCGTCGGCCCAGAAGGCGAGCAGGCTTTCCACGGCGCGCGGGTCGGCGGGCATGACGCGAGCCTTACACCCGCCGCCCCGCCTTGGGGAGGCGCGGCGGTTTTCTCCTTGACCGCCCCGGCGGCGGCTTCGATTAGGATGGGCCGACGGCCACCAAGGGACGCGAGCCATGAGCGACGATGTCGAGCGCGAGGCGATGGATTACGACGTGGTCATCGTCGGAGCCGGGCCGGCCGGCCTCTCGGCCGCCATCCGCCTGAAGCAGTTGGCGGCGGCGGCCGGCGGCGAGGTTTCGGTGGCCGTGTTGGAAAAGGGCTCAGAGGTCGGGGCGCACATCCTCTCGGGCGCGGTGATCGACCCCAAGGCGTTGAACGAACTCATTCCCGACTGGAAGGAGAAGGGCGCGCCGCTGGAAACGCCGGTCGCCAAGGATCGTTTCCTGGCGCTGGGGCCGGCCGGCGACTTCGAAATCCCGATGTTTCCCATGCCGCGGTTCATGCACAACCATGGCGCCTACATCGCCTCGCTCGCCAACCTGTGCCGTTGGCTGGCCGGCAAGGCCGAAGCGCTCGGGGTGGAGATCTATCCGGGCATGGCCGCCTCGGAGGCCGTGTATGGGGAGAGCGGCGCGCTGAAAGGCGTGGTCGCCGGGGTGTTCGGGATCGGCAAGGACGGCGCGCGCAAGGCCGACTACCAGAGCGGCCTGGAGCTGCACGGCAAATACACCTTCATCGCCGAGGGCGCCCGCGGCTCCCTGGCCAAGGAGATCCAGGCGAGGTTCAAGCTGTGCGAGGGCAAGGAGCCGCAAAAATACGGTATCGGGCTCAAGGAGGTCTGGCAGGTCGCGCCGGAGAATTTCCAGAGTGGCCTGGTGCAGCACACGGTCGGCTGGCCCCTGGACGGCCAGACAGGCGGTGGGTCTTTCATGTACCACTTCGGCGACCGCTATGTGGCGCTCGGCCTGGTCGTCCACCTGAACTACCAGAACCCGTGGCTGTCGCCGTTCGACGAGTTCCAGCGCCTCAAGCACCATCCCGCGATCCGCCGCTACCTGGAGGGCGGCATGCGCATCGCCTATGGGGCGCGGGCGATCACCGAGGGCGGCTTTCAGTCGGTCCCCTCTTTGGCCTTTCCCGGCGGGGCGCTGATCGGCTGCGCGGCGGGTTTCGTGAACCTGCCGCGCATCAAGGGCAGCCACAACGCCATGAAGACCGGCATGATGGCCGCCGAGGCGGCGTTCGACGCCCTCCAGGCCGGCCGGGGCGGGGATGCGCTCACCGCCTACCAGGACGCTTACGACAAGTCCTGGGTGCGTCGGGAGCTCTATGTGGTGCGCAACGCCAAGCCCCTGTGGTCGAGACTGGGCACCTGGCTGGGCGGGGCGGTGGTCATGGCCGACTTGATCGTCGCCAACCTGACCGGCGGCTTCTCGGTGTTTGGAACCTTGAAGCACGGCAAGACCGACGCCGCCGCGACGGGCCTAGCCAAGGATTTCGCTCCTATCGTCTATCCCAAGCCAGACGGGGTCCTTTCCTTCGACAAGCTCTCCAGCGTCTTTCTTTCGGCTGTCAGCCACGCCGAGGACCAGCCGGCCCACCTGAAACTGAACGACCCCGCCATTCCCATTGCGGTCAATCTGCCCCTCTACGGCGAGCCGGCCCGCCTCTACTGCCCGGCCGGCGTCTATGAGGTGCTCTACGACGAAGCCGGATCCAATCCGCGCTTCCAGATCAACGCCCAGAACTGCGTCCACTGCAAGACCTGCGACATCAAGGATCCCTCCCAGAACATTGTCTGGACCACCCCGGAGGGCGGCGGCGGCCCAAACTATCCGAACATGTAGGCATCTCCCCAATTGGCTTGCGTCGGCGGCTCGCCCTTGTCCGCGCCACATTCTAGGGTCAAGGAGGAAGCCATGCCCGCGCGCCGCCGCCTTCTGGCCCTCCCGCCCCTGGCCCTCCGGTCAATGGCCATCCCGTCCCTGGCTGCTCTCGCCGTGGCCGCTTGCGCCACCGCGCCGGCCGGCCCCTCTCCCGCCGCGCGCATCGCGGCGAACGCCGCGGCGCCGCAAGGCTCGGGGGACACCTCGCCCTATGGCCTCTTCCTGGCCGGTCAGGCCGCCGTCAACGGCGGCCACGGTGCGACGGCAGCGGCCTATTTCGGGCGGGCCGCCAGCCTCGATCCGGGGGCCGGCGCCCATCTGCTGGACGCCCGCGCCTTCAGCGCCTCGCTGCTGGCCGGCGATGTGAAGCGCGCCTCGGCCATCGCCCCCGTCGACCCCGCCGCCGAGCCGGCCATCCGCCACCTGGGCGCCCTGACCCGCGGGGTGGAAGCCCTGGCCGAGGGCGACGCCAGGGGCGCCCACGCCATCCTGACCGGGCCGGACGTCGGTGCGCCGCACCAGGGGGCGGCCGCCCTGCTGGCCCCGTGGGCGGCGGCGGCGGCCGGCGACGTGGCCGGGGCGACCGTCCATCCGGTCATCGCCGGCGAGCCCATCGCCCAGTTCTTCGCCAGCCTGGATCAAGGCAAGCTCTACGAGCGCTTCCGCCGCTACGACGAAGCCGAAACCGCCTTCCGCTCGCTCATCGCCCGCGGCGATCCGGGCGGCCTGGCCAGCCTCAATCTGGGTGAACTGCTCGAGCGGCGCGGCCGGGCGGGCGAAGCGGTGGCCATCTACGACCAGGCCATCGCCCGCAATCCCGGCGACGCCGCGCTGATCGAGGCGCGGGACCGCGCCCAGGCCCATAAGGCGCCGCCGCCCCTCCCCACCATCCGCCAAGCGGCGGCGGAGGCGCTGATCGCGCCGGCCACCGTCCTCATGGTGCAGAAGCAGGAGGAGACGGCGCTGGCCTATCTGCGCCTGGCCTTGCGCCTCGATCCTGGCCGCGACGAGGCTTGGATGCTAGTCGGTGACATCATGACCGACATCGGCGACCTCGACGCCGCCCGCGCCGCCTATCTGACGCCAAAGCGCGGCTCCGACGAATTCGTCGCGGCGCGCGGCAAGCTCGCTTGGTCCTATCAAGGGGCCGGCAACAAGGAGGCGGCCCTCAAGATCGCCCGCGACGCCGTGGCCGCCGCGCCGGGCAGCCAGGACGCCGGCTCGACCCTGGCCGACCTGCTCCGCGCCGACGAGCGCTATGACGATTCCGCCCAGGTGCTCGACCGCTTGATCGCCGAGCGCGGCGAGACGGCCGACTGGCGCCTCCTCTACATGCGGGCGGTGGACTTCCAGGAAAGCGGCCGGTGGGCCGACGCCGAGCGCGACCTCTCGGCCGCCTTGAAGCAGCGACCGGATGAGCCGGAGCTGCTGAATTTCCTCGGCTATTCGTGGATCGACCGGGGCGAGAACCTGCCCGCCGCCATGGTCATGGTGAAAAAGGCGGTCGATCTCGAACCGCAATCGGGGGCCATGCTCGATTCCCTGGGCTGGGGCTACTATCGCCTGGGCGACTACAAGACGGCGGTGGAAAAGCTGGAGGCGGCCGTGGCGATCGAGGCCGGCGATCCGGACGTGAACAACCACCTGGGCGACGCCTATTGGCGGGTCGGGCGCCTCACCGAGGCGCGCTTCCAGTGGAGCCGGGTGCTGACCCTGGAGCCGACGGCCAAGCTGCGGGCCGAGGTCGAGGCCAAGCTCAAGTCGGGCCTGGACGGCGCGGCCCGGCCGGCGCGGGTCGCGGGGTCGTAATCGATTGTCCGGGGCGGCGGAAGGCGTGGAGGCGCGCGCGTCCGAGCGTCTGGCCCCGGCCAAGGTGAACCTCTTCCTGCATGTCGGCCCGCTCGGCCCCGACGGCTATCACCCGATCTGCAGCCTGATGGTGTTCGCCGACATCGGCGACACGCTGCGCCTCGCGCCGGCCGCCGCCATGGCATTCGAGGTGGAGGGCCCGTTCGCCGCATTCTCGAGCGTGGGGCCGGACAATCTGGTTCGCCACGCTCGCGACCGGCTGTTCGCCGAGTTCGCCGCCCCGCCGTCTCCATTTCGCCTGACGCTCGACAAGCAGTTGCCGCTCGCCGCCGGCCTGGGCGGCGGCTCGGCCGACGCGGCGGCCACGCTCGAACTCGTAGCGTGGTTCATCGGCGCCTTGCCGCCGGCGCGCCTCGAAGCCATCGCCCGCGACCTGGGCGCCGATGTCGCCGCCTGCCTCGCCGCCCGGGCCCTCGTCGCCGAGGGGCGGGGCGAGCGGCTAGCCGCCGCCCCGCGCCTGCCGCCCCTGGCCGCGGTGCTGGTCAACCCCGGCGCGCCGTCGCCGACGGCGGCGGTCTACCGGGCCTTCGATGAATCGCCCGGCGAGACGCCTGCCCCGGCCCGCGCTGACCGCCCAGCCCTTCCCGCCGCCTTCCGCACCCCCGCCGCAGTTGCCGCCTTCCTGGCGACGACCCGCAACGACCTGGAGGCCCCGGCCATCGCCGGCGAGCCGCGTATTGCCCAAGCCCTCGCCGCCCTGCGCGAGGAGCCCGAGACCCTGTTCGCCCGCATGTCCGGTTCCGGCGCGAGCAGCTTCGCGCTCTGCGAAAACCGCGAAGCCGCCCGCCGCCTGGCCGGCCGCCTCGCCGCCGCCCACCCTGCCTGGTGGGTGCGCGCCTGCGTTTTGCGTTGAGGCCGGAACGCTCCCTCGAATCGACGGCGGGCTCAACGCGTCTTCACGAACCCGTGATCTCGGAACCTTGGCCGGGCTTCGCGCGTAGTGGCTGGACGACGGCGCGCGCCGCCGGCCCCTCAACCCCAGCGAGGAAACGCCCCATGACTTCCGCTTCCATCCTCGCCGCCGCCGCTGCGGCGGCCATCGTCGCCATCCCCGCCCTGGCGTTCGGCCAGGCTCAGACGCCCATGTCGGGGCCGGGCGTCGACGCCACGCCGCCGATGAACGCACCCATGAACGCGCCGGGCGCCCCCATGGCCCCCGCGCCGTCCGCCGGCGCGGCCGGCATGAACACCAACGCCATGACGGTCGATCCCGCCCAGGCCCCGCCCGGCCAGGTCCAGGCCCTTCAACAGGGCGACAACACCACGGTGACCAACGGCCCGGTGCCCGACACCGCCGCCAATCGCGCCAAGTACGGCCGCCCGATGTCGCACGCCGGCAAGAAGACGGCGCCCGCCGGCAATTGACGAAACGCGCCGCCCTTGATTAGGGCAGGGGGAGACGGACGCCAACAGACGCCAACGGACGCCCCTTGGGGGCTTCCCCAACGAGAGGACGCTCATGCTCATTTCACGCTTCTTCGTCCCCGCCGCGGCGGCGGGCCTAATGACCTATCCGCTCGCGGCGCTGGCCCAGCGCGCTCAGCCGGCCGCTCCCCCGCCCACCGC
>JBPCMA010000019.1:0-5758 GCA_051002715.1 Caulobacteraceae bacterium | reverse complement strand
AGGGTGTAGCGGTCGGCGAGCGACTTCAGGTAGGGAATATCGCCCCCCTGGACGTTGTAGAACCCCATCGCCGTCGCGCCCTCGTGCGTCGATTCGATGTGGAAGTGGGGCGGCTGCGGCGAGCCGCTGGACCCGGCCCCGACGGTCACCTCGACCCATGGGAAGAGGTCGGCGCGGCAACCACTCGGATTGGCGGCGGTGGCGTAGCGGGCGTTGCAGTCCAGTTGCTGGAACATCTGATAATAGCGGTGCGTCGGGCTGTTGGCGTAGTCGTCGGAGGTGACGCCGGGCGAGAGTGGATACGGCCCGGGCGGCAGGTGGTTGGCGTGGGCGATGCGCGTATCGATGGTCTCGAACGCCAGGCCCGTGGCGCCGGTGGTCAAGGTCACCAGGGCGTTGTGCGGCACGCCGTGGTCGTATTGCTCGGCGACCTTGGCGGACACGAACGGCGCGTTGGTGCGGCTCTGCTGGCTGGGCGTGAAGCCCACGTTGGGCGGCGGCAGCCTCACATACGGGCCGGCGATCGTCGGGCTGACGCTGTAGGTCGCCGTGTCCGACGCCTTGAACTGGGTGGCGGCGGCGAAAGAGGGCCCCGGCGTCCCGTCGGCGTCCACGATCCCCTCGGCGAGGAGGTTGCGCACCGCGTCGCCCGACGGCGACACATAGGTGGCGAACAGGTGATCGAAACTGCGGCTCTCGCCTACGATGACGATCACATGCTTGATCGGGGTGGCGGTCTTATTGTCGTTGACGCCGGACAGGGGCGCGGCCAGAGCCGGCCCGACAACCATGGGCAAGCTCGCCAGCATCGCGGCCCCAAGCCGCAGCCGCGCCTCAAGCGAACGTCGTTTCAAGGCCATGTCGTCCTCCCCTGCCTGGCGCCCCAACGTTAGAAACCATGGCAGAATCGCGCCTCCGCCGCCAGAGCGCTTGCCGCGAAAATGGAAGCCGCCGGCCGCCTTTCCAGTGCCGGCTAGATGTGCTACTGTAGAACAATGCGTATCGCAACCGCCCGCGAAGCCAACCAGAACTTCTCTAAAATCCTCAAGGAAGCGGAGGATGGCGAGACCGTGCTGATCACCAAGAACGGCAAGACGGTCGCCGAACTTCGCCCCCGCGCCCACGATCCTCGAGATGACGGCGAATGGCGCGCGGCGTTTGAACGCATGACGACGCTGATGAGCGCCACGCCCGCCACCGGCTACCGCGTCGGGACGATCACCGAGGACGACAAATACGGCGACGCGCCGCGATGAGGGCGCGGCCGACGTTGGACAGCAACATCCTTGTCTATGCCGAACTAGAGCCCGAGACGGCCAAAGGCGCCTTGGCTCGATCTATCATCGCCACCGCGGCGCCCGAGGGCGTTCTGGCGGTTCAGGCGATGCTCGAATTTCTGGCGGTCGTGCGCCGCCGGCGCGCCCAGAGCCTGCCCAGCGCGATCGTCAAGGTGGCGGCTTGGTCGACGGTTTTTCAAACCGCCGCGACGACGGAACTCGTCGCCCGCGACGCCGCTGTTCTGGTGCGCGAACACGGCTTTCAAGTCTGGGACGCGGTGATCTGGTCGGCGGCGCGTGGTGCGGGCGCCCGGCTTTTCCTGTCGGAAGATCTCCACGACGGGCTGGTGCTGGGCGGCATGCGCGTCGCCAATCCCTTCCAGCTCGAAAGGCGGGAACTCGAAATCCTCTTGGACGGCTGACCGGCCGCGAGATCGTTTTCACGCTCACTCAATCCGCGCCGCCCACCACCTCCCGAGCCCGCTCGAACACCGCCCCGAACATCGCCGCCGTCAGGCGACCGGTGTTGGTGTTGAGGCGAGAGCAGTGATAGCTATTGATGATCAGATAACCTTTCACGGCCGTCTCCACCCCATGCCCGCCGGCCGCCGCCGACGCCGGCAGGCCCAGAGCTCGCATCACGTTTCGCCGCGCCACGTCGCCCAAGGTGACGATCGCTTTGAGGCGGGGGAGGGCGGCGATCCGCGCCGCCAGGAACGGCCGGCATGTCGCCTCCTCGGCCGGCAAGGGCTTGTTGCCAGGCGGGGCGCAGCGCACCGCGTTGGCGATCATGCAGTCCACCAGGGTCAGGCCATCGTCGATGCGCGCCTCATATCGGCCGCGCGCGAATCCGGTCGCGATCAGGGTCTGGTAGAGCAGTACCCCGGCGTGGTCGCCGGTGAACGGGCGGCCGGTGCGGTTGGCGCCGGCCCGGCCCGGGGCCAGGCCAACCACCAGCAGCCGCGCTGCCGGATCGCCGAACGACGGCGCCGGCCCGTTGAACCAATCGGGATGGGCCGCCCGATTCTCGGCCCGGTATGCGACCAGGCGCGGGCAAAGCGGGCAGTTCCTCGGCGGCTCGGGCGCGGCCATCGCCGCTCCTTCCATCGCCGCTCAAGCCTCGTCGCGATCGGGCCCTTCGCGCCCGCCGCCCTCGTGCAGGAAGCGCGGCAGCCGATCGCGCGCTGGCCGGCCGATGATCTCCGACAGATCGGCCAGGTCGACGAAGGCGTCGGCCTGGCGACGCAGGTCGTCGCTGGCCATGGGCGGCTGGGATTTGATGGTGGAGACCACCGTCACCCGCACCCCCTGACGCTGCACCGCCTCCACCAGGGGGCGGAAATCGCCGTCGCCGGAGAACAGCACCATGTGGTCGCAGCGCGGCGCCAACTCCATCATGTCCACCGCGATCTCCATGTCCATGTCGCCGCGCCAGCGCTTGCGCCCCTCGCGGTCGGTGAACTCCCGCGCCGTCTTGGTCACGAGGGTGAAGCCGTTGTAGTCCAGCCAGTCGACCAGCGGCCGGATCGGCGAATAGTCCTCGTTCTCCACCAGGGCTGTGTAATAATAGGCCCGGATCAGCAGGCCGCGCTTGCGGAACTCGTCGAGCAGCTCTTGTAGTCGATATCGAAGCCCAGCCCCTTGGCGGCGGAATAGAGGTTGGCCCCGTCGATGAACAGGGCCAGGCGGTCGGTGGGATAGAAGGTCATGGGTATAATTCCTTGAAATAATGAATAAATCAAAGCAACTCGACGACGCGGTCATCGTTGCCCTGGGTTCGAACGTCAAGGGCCGATATGCCTCCTGTTCGGCCCTTCTGGATGCCGCCCTCGGACGGTTCTCGGCGGCCGGCATAACCGTCATCCGTCGATCGAGCTTGTGGCGTTCGGCCGCTTGGCCGGATCCGGCCCTGCCTGAGTATGTCAACGCCGTCGCCCTTGTCGAGACGGGCCTGTCGCCGCGCGCCGCGCTTGCCGCCCTCCTGGCCATCGAATCGGCGTTCGGCCGCCGGCGCGGCGAGCCCAACGCCCCGCGGACGCTAGACCTCGATCTTGTCGCCTTTGGCCGCCTGATCATCGACGAACCCAGCCTCACGATCCCCCACCCCAGCGCCCATCGCCGCCGTTTCGTCATGGGACCGTTGGCCGAGATCGCCGCCGCCTGGGTCCATCCGGTCAGCGGCGAAACCGCCGCCGACCTCGCGGCAAGCGCCGACGTCGGCGCCGACGCGGCCGTCATCGAGGCCTTTTCCATCCCTCAAGACGCCCTGACCCGCCCTTCTAGGCGCTGAAACTCGAGGTCGGGGCGCAGGCGGATGAATGCTTGGTCGGGGACGATGTCGGTGACCTCGGTCTCGCGGCGGTCGAAAGCCAGGCGCAACCACGCCCTGGCCCGCGTCGCCTCGCCCATGAGAGCCCAAACCTGGGCTACCGCATAGGCCGATCCGAGTCCGGACTGAAATTGTTGGGTTTCTGTCCCGAACCAAGGCGCCGAGCATTCCCGGCCGCCCGCCCACCCTCAGGGCGCGCTCGGCTGCCTCCACCATCGCCAACCGCGTTCGATCGCCGGTGAGCCGGGCGGCGATTGTCGATTCGGCGAGCGAGCCCTCGTCGCGGGCATCGACGAGGTCGTAGTAGGCCAAATAGTTATGCGGCGACAGAAACGCCGGATCGGCCACTTCGAGGGCTTTCAGGCCGCCGACTGCTTCGGCCTTTTTACCCAACGAATAGAGAACGACATCCCGGTCAGCGGCGATGGCCGGGGAGATGGGGTCGAGGGCCAGGGCCGCGTCGATTTCGCGAAGCGCGCCGGCATAGTCGCCCTGGGTCATCAGAAAAGTGGCGAACCAGTGATGGGCGGTCTCGTTGCGGGGGCCGAGGGCGATGGCGCGGGCGAATTCCGCCTTCGCGTCGGCGGCGTTCCAGTCTCCGTAGAAGTCGGCGAAGGCCAGGGCGGCGTGCGCGGCGGCGACGCGGTCGTTCAGGGCCAGAGCGTGCGCGGCCGCCGTCTTGGCAAGGGGAAAGGCCTGGGCCGAGGGCATCAGGGTGTATTCGCGCATCAGATCGTAGGCGCCGGCGAGGCCCGCATAGGCTTCGGCGTAGCCGGGGTCCCGGGCGATGGCCCCGCTGAACTCGGCGACCGCACGGTTCAAGCTGGCCGGCGTGCGCCTGGCCCAATCGTCCATGCCGGCCAGATAGAGCCTCTGGGCGGCGAGGGAGGCGGGGCCGGCCTCGGCGCCGGACTCCTTGGTGGCGGCCCCGGTGAGGCTCGGCTCATTGGCGATCAGGGCGGCGGTCGCGATGGCGAGACCGGCCAGCCCCGCCAGCCACGGCGCCCGCCGCCGCGTCTCTGGGCCAGATGAAGGCCGAGGCGGGTTCGGCGCTCCCTTGATCGGTTCGGGTTCCGCCAGGGCCGCCGCCGCGCCTCGCCGCCAGGCTTCCAGCTCGGCGACATCGGCGTAGATCCGGCTCTTGGACCAGCCGGGCAGCCGGCGGATCGGCAGCCCTCGTTCCGTCTCCCAGCGCCGCACCGTACGCTCGCCGCGGTGGAAATAGGTGGCGACCTCTTTCCACGACTCCAGCCGGGTCCTGCCGAGGTCGGAGGGGGTCATGGCCGTTTATGCCCGGTTTTGGCCGGTAACGACGCATGGGCCGGCCCCGGATCGTCTCTATCACGATCCCACCGGTCATACAAGCGCGATCGGGCGCGAGGCGGGCCGTCAAAATAGCAGAGGTCAAGCCCATGTCGTCGATGAGCGGGATCCAGTGGGCCGAGGATGTCGGGGGCGAATGGCCAGTTTCGGCGCCGTGGGCGTGACCATCCACGCTGTCGCCGACGCCTGGCGCCCACCCGCCGCGCTGCTGGCGTCGCCGAGACTGAACCTAACCTAAGAGCCGGCCCCAAATCCTCGAGGAGACACGACCATGACCGATATCCATTGGCTGAACCCGGTCAGCGGCGATTTCAACACCGGGACGAACTGGAGCGGCGGGGCGGTTCCGGGCATCTCGGACAATGCCACGCTCGGCGTCCTGGGCGGCACGCCCTATACGGTGACGGAGGGCGGCAACGATCAGATCCAAACCCTCCAGGTCGCCGCCAACGCGACCCTGGACATCGGCGTCAGCGTCTACCAGCAATCAAACTTCCAGGCCCTCGCCGACGGCGCCAACGCCGGCACGATCGACGTGAAGGCTGGAATCTTTGTTCTGGGCGGCGGCACGTTCGCGAACACGGGCACGATCTCGGCTACCGCGCAGATTGGCTTTCAGAGCGTCGTCACGACACTCACCGGCGGCGGGCAGGTCCAACTCAACGACCCCCACATTTCCTTCGGCGGCATCTACGGCGGATCGCTGGACAACGTCGATAACACCATCGTCGGCTCGGGGTTTGTCAACGGGCCCATCACCAACGGCGCGGCGGGGGTGATCGACGCCAACGGGGCGGGCAACGGCATCGCCTTTCTGGGGGGCAATATG
>JBPCMA010000018.1:0-4370 GCA_051002715.1 Caulobacteraceae bacterium | reverse complement strand
AGCGGTTCGCCTGAAACTCAGGACATTATCCCTGGAGCTTCCGTCCCCGCCGCGCTAAACGGCCTCGGAAAGGCCGCCCCGCCTTTCCTTTGAGCGGGAGGCTCGACCTGTCTTGGCCAATGTGACGGTGATCGGCGCCCAGTGGGGCGACGAGGGCAAGGGCAAGGTCATCGACTGGCTGGCCGACCGCGCCGACGTGGTGGTGCGCTTCCAGGGCGGCGCCAACGCCGGCCACACCATCGTGGTGGGAAACAGCACCTACAAGTTCTCCCTGCTGCCGTCGGGCGTGGTCCAGGGCAAGCTCTCCATCATCGGCAATGGGGTTGTGGTCGATCCGTGGTCGCTGCTGGCCGAGATCGACAAGGTGCGCGCCCAGGGGCTGACGATCACGCCGGAGGTTCTGGTGGTGGCCGACAACGCCTGCCTGGTCCTTCCCCTGCACCGCGACCTCGACGCGGCGCGCGAGGCGCGGGCCGGAGCCAACAAGATCGGCACCACCGGGCGGGGGATCGGGCCGGCCTATGAGGACAAGGTCGGCCGCCGCGCGATCCGCTTCTGCGACCTCATCGACGAGGGCGCCCTGACCGGCAAGATCGAGCGGCTGCTGGCCCACCACCAGCCCCTGCGCGCCGGCCTGGGCCTGCCGGAGGTCGCGGGCGGTGCCCTGCGGGCCGAGCTGGCGGCCGTCGCGCCCAAGGTTCTCCCCTACCTCCAACCGGCCTGGCGGGTTCTGGGCGAGGCGATGAGGGCCGGGCGGCGGATCCTCTTCGAGGGCGCCCAGGCGACCATGCTGGATGTCGACCATGGCGCCTATCCCTTCGTCACCTCCTCCAACACGGTGGCCGGCCAGGCGGCGGCCGGGGCGGGCGTGGGGCCGGCGGCGGGCGGCTGGGTGCTGGGGATCGTGAAGGCGTATGCGACGCGGGTCGGCGAGGGGCCCTTCCCCACCGAACTCACCGACGCGACCGGCGAGCGACTGGGCCGCCAAGGAAACGAGTTCGGCACCGTCACCGGGCGCAAGCGGCGTTGCGGCTGGTTCGACGCGGTGCTGGCCCGCCAGTCGGCGGCCATCGGCGGCGTCCAGGGGATCGTGCTCACCAAGCTCGACGTGCTGGACGGCTTCGACACCTTGAACCTCTGCGTCGGCTACCGCCTGGGCGGGCGCACCCTCGACTATCTGCCGGCCGGCCCGAGCGACCAGGCCGCCGTCCAGCCGATCTACGAGGAAATGGCGGGCTGGCGCGAAAGCACTCGCGGCGCCCGCGCCTGGGACGACCTGCCCACCGCCGCCGCCCGCTACGTCCGCCGCATCGAGGCCCTGATCGGGGTGCCCGTCGACCTCGTCTCCACCAGCCCCGACCGCGACGACCTCATCCTCATCCGCGACCCGTTTTCGGAGTAAAAATCTTCCCTCCCCTTCAGGCCGGGGCTATTGTCTCGACCTCAAAACACGTCCTACACCATCCGCTCCACCAGCTGAGCTTTGATCTCGGCGATGGCCTTGGCGGGGTTGAGGCCCTTGGGGCAGACCTGGGCGCAGTTCATGATGGTGTGGCAGCGGTAGAGCTTGAAGGGGTCCTCCAGGGCGTCCAGCCGCTCGCCGGCCGCTTCGTCGCGACTGTCGGCCAGCCAGCGCCGCGCCTGCAGCAGCGTCGCCGGGCCCAGGTACTTCTCTGGGTTCCACCAGTAGCTGGGGCAGGCGGTGGTGCAGCAGGCGCACAGGATGCACTCGTAAAGGCCGTCGAGCTTGGCGCGCTCCGCCTCCGACTGGCGCCACTCGCCTTGCGGCGGCGGCGTCGTGGTGTGCAGCCACGGTTCGATGGAGGCGTACTGGGCGTAAAACAAGGTGAGATCGACCACCAGATCCTTGACCACGGGCTGGCTGGGCAGGGGCGCGATCTGGACCGCCTTGCCCGGAATTTCCGCCCAGCCATGGGTGCAGGCGAGCGTATTGCGCCCGCCGATGTTCATGGCGCACGAGCCGCACACCCCCTCGCGGCACGAGCGGCGGAAGGCGAGGGTGGAATCCATGGTGTTCTTGATGTGGATCAGCACGTCCAGCACCATCGGCCCGCAGGCGTCCACATCGACATCGTAGTCGTCCCAGGCCGGGTTTCCGTCCCCCTCCGGGTCCCACCGATAGATGCGAAACGTCTTGACCCGCCCCGCGCCGGGCGGCGCGGGGTGGTGAAGGCCACGGCCGATTTTCTAGTTCCTGGGGAGGGTGAGTTGGACCATTTCAGCCAAGGTCTTTCGTGAAATCCCCGCGAGGCGTCACGGCCGGTCCGCCATAGTGTGCTCGGGCAGAGCGTCGAGGCGCGTCATCCAGTCAAGCCGGCTGCGCGTCCAGATGTGCTCGACCGGCGGCGCGGCATGCGGATCGTCCAGGCTGGCGGTGGTGATATCGATCCGATCGCCATAGTCCTCGTGGACAAAGGTGAGCTGAGTTCCGCAAACGCCGCAGAATTCCCGCATCGCCTTGGGCGTCGAGGCGAATGAGGTAGGGGCGCCGGCGGTGTAGCGGAAGTTGGCCCGCTGGACGGTAAACCAGGCCACCGCCGGCGCCCCGGTGGTGGCGCGGCAGATCGTGCAGTGGCAGAGCGCCCGCTCGGTGGGCTCGCCCGCCGCCTCGTAGCGCACCGTCCCGCAATAGCAGCCACCGGTCGGCATGCCTCAGTACACCCGCGCCTTCGGCTCGATATAGGCCACGTCGTTGCTCATGGTGAAGGCGTGGACGGGGCGGTAATCGATCCTCACCGCGCCGGTGGCGTCGTCGAACCAGGCCAGACTATGTTTCATCCAGTTCGCGTCGTCGCGATCCGGGAAATCCTCGCGGGCGTGGGCGCCGCGGCTCTCGGTTCGATTGAGGGCGCCGGCGACGGTGACGATGGCCTGGGCGATAAGGTTTTCGAATTCCAGGGTCTCCACCAGGTCGGTGTTCCAGATCAGGCCGCGATCGGTGACGTGGAGATCGCGGCGCCTGGCCTGGATCGCGTCCAGGCGTTCGGCGCCCGATTGCAGGGTCTCGCCGGTGCGGAAGACGGCGGCGTCCTCTTGGGTCGCCATCTGCATTTCCAGGCGCAGGGCGGCGGTGGGGATCGAGCCCGTGGCATGGCGCAGGCGATCGAAGCGGGCGAGGCCGGCGTCGGTCCAGGCGCCCTGGAGTTCGGGCTGCGCCGCGCCGGGACTGAGCGTCTCGCCGCATTGCAGCCCGGCGGCGCGGCCGAACACCACCAGGTCGACCAGGGAGTTGGAGCCCAGGCGGTTGGCCCCATGCACCGAGACGCAGGCCGCCTCGCCCACGGCCATCAGGCCGGGAACCAACGTATCCGGATCGTCCCCGGCCAGGGTCACCGCCTCGCCGTGGAAATTCGTCGGGATGCCGCCCATGTTGTAGTGGACGGTCGGCAGCACCGGGATCGGAGCGCGGGTGACATCGACTCCGGCGAAAATCCTGGCCGTCTCGGAAATGCCCGGCAGGCGCTGGTGCAGCACCTTGGGATCGAGATGGTCGAGGTGGAGGAAGATGTGGTCCTTCTTCGCGCCGACGCCCCGGCCCTCGCGGATCTCGATGGTCATGGCGCGGCTCACCACATCGCGGCTGGCCAGGTCCTTGGCGGAAGGGGCGTAGCGCTCCATGAACCGCTCGCCCGCTGAATTGGTGAGATACCCGCCCTCGCCGCGGGCGCCCTCGGTGATCAGGCAACCGGCGCCGTAGATGCCGGTGGGATGGAACTGTACGAACTCCATGTCCTGCAGGGGAAGGCCGGCGCGCAGCATCATGCCGCCGCCGTCGCCGGTGCAGGTGTGGGCCGAGGTGCAGGAGAAATAGGCCCGCCCGTAGCCGCCGGTGGCCAGGATCACACGCTGGGCTCGGAAGCGGTGCAGGGTCCCGTCGTCGAGGCGCCAAGCGGTGACGCCCCGGCAGGTCCCCTCGTCCATGATCAGATCCAGGGCGAAGTATTCGATGAAGAACTCCACCTCTTTCGACAGGGCTTGGCCATACATGGCGTGCAGCATGGCGTGGCCGGTGCGGTCGGCGGCGGCGCAGGTGCGCTGGATCGGCGCCTCGCCATAGTTGCGGGTCATGCCCCCGAAGGCGCGCTGGTAGATCTTGCCCTCGGGGGTGCGCGAGAACGGCACACCCCAGTGTTCCAGTTCATAGACGGCGGCCGGGGCGTGGCGCACCATGTATTCGATGGCGTCCTGGTCGCCCAGCCAGTCCGAACCCTTGACCGTGTCATACATGTGCCAGCGCCAGTCGTCGGCCCCCATGTTGCCCAGGCTGGCCGAGATACCGCCCTGGGCCGCCACCGTGTGCGAGCGGGTGGGAAAGACCTTGGTGACGCAGGCCGTCTTGAGCCCCGCCT
>JBPCMA010000017.1:0-24471 GCA_051002715.1 Caulobacteraceae bacterium | reverse complement strand
GGCCGCCGCCCACCAGTTCGTCGCGGCGGCGGCGAGCCTGGGAGCCGAGGCGAGCGGGCCGGTGAGCGCGGCGCACGAGGCGTGGCGGGCGCCTCCGCCCATGCTGGCGAGGCCGGGGGTGATGGCGGCGTAGCCCATCGCTCATCGCGTCATCCCTCCCCCCGCCGTCATCGTTGGAAAGGCCCGCCGTGAGGCGGGGCTTGTCCGGGGACCCATCCGGGCCGCGCTCACAATGGTTTGGCTTCGTGTTGAATGTCGCCCATGGGTCCCGGACAAGTCGCTGCGCTTCGCTCCGCGCCCTTCCGGAATAACAGGCGAGGTTTGGGGGGAGGACGGGAAAACCCTCCAGAGGCGGCGCGCTTGTCCCGGAGCCAGGCCTCGCCTCCGCTCGCCGCGCGACCTGGCGGGGCTAGATCATCGCCATGCCGCCGTTCACATGCAGGGTCTGGCCGGTGACGTAGGCGCCCTCGTCGCTGGCGAGATAGACGCAGGCCGCCGCCACGTCGGCGCCCAGACCGAGCCTGCCCAGAGGGATCGTGGCGAGAATTCGCGCCTTCTGTTCGTCGGTCAGCGCGGCGGTCATCGGGCTTTCGATGAAGCCGGGGGCGACGCAGTTGACGGTGACGCCCCGGCTGGCCACCTCCTGGGCCAGGGCCTTAGAAAAGCCGATCATTCCGGCCTTGGAGGCGGCGTAGTTCGCCTGTCCCGGATTGCCGGTGACACCGACCACCGAGGTCATGCCGACAATGCGCCCCGATCGCCGCTTCATCATCCCCCGAAGGGCGGCGCGCGACAGGCGGAAATAGCTTTCCAGATTGACCCGCAGAACACTCGACCAGTCCTCGTCCTTCATGCGCAGGAGAAGGCCGTCGCGGGTGATCCCGGCGTTGGCGACGAGGATGTCGAGGGGCGCGCCCGCCGCCGTCTCCGCCGCCGCGACCAAGCCGTCCACCGCCGCCCGGTCGGCCAGATCGCAAGCCACCCATGAGGCCCGCGCCCCGAATTCTTCCGCGGCCTGTTCGAGCGCCGCCCGGCGGGTTCCCGACAAAACCACATGCGCGCCCTGCGTGTGCAACGCACGCGCGATCGCCCCGCCGATGCCGCCGCTGGCCCCGGTGACCAGGGCCGTCTTACCGGTCAGGTCGAACATGAAGAAGGCCTCGCGTTTTCGCGCCGATCCTATCGCTTCCGTCAAAGGATCGTCAAAAATTCGTCAAATCCGACATGCGCCGCGCCAGGCGCCTTTTCCCGCGGCGGCGAACATGGCTTTCATCGCCTCCTCGGCGTTGTTTCGCTCGCCCGCGGTCACGCAGCCATCGCGGAAAGGCGTTCCAGCCGCCGCCAGGTCCAAGCGACATCGGGCCCGAGGCTTGCGCTTCTGCCCGGTGGGCTCCGGGGGAGCGCGCCGCGGCGAGTGGCCCGCGGCGCGCGCACCTCCCTCAAGAAAGACCCGTCACCGGCCGCCCCGTCAAATCTGTTTGGCGAAAGCCTCGAGATCGGCCGGCAGATTGAGGGCGAGCGCGGAGGTGTCCGGCGCGATGCGCCGCGCCATTGCGGTCAGCACTTTGCCCGCCCCGACCTCGGCGAAGAAGGTCACCGCCCCTTCCCCGGCCATCCATTCCACGCTCTCGCGCCAGCGCACCCGCCCGGTGACCTGTTCGATCAGGAGGCGGCGGATGACCGCCGGATCGAGGGTCGGGCGGGCGGTGACGTTGGCCACCAGCGGCGCGCGCGGCGGGTCGATCGTCGTGCCTTCCAGCGCCCGCGCCATCTCTTCGGCCGCCGGGGCCATCAGCGGGCAGTGAAAGGGGGCCGAGACGTTGAGCGGGATCGCCCGCGCGCCCAGCGCCTTGGCCTTTTCGATAGCCAGATCCACCGCCGCCGCCTCGCCGGAGATCACCACATTGCCGGCGTTGTTGTCGTTGGCGACCACGCAGACGCCAACCGCCGATCCCGCCAGAGCCGCCGCCTCGGCAAGCGCCACGTCGCTCTTGGGGCCGATCAGCGAGGCCATGGCGCCCTGGCCGACCGGCACCGCCCGCTGCATGGCCTGACCGCGAACCTTCAGGAGGCGCGCCGTGTCCGCCAAAACGATCGCGCCGGCGGCGGCGAGCGCGGAATATTCCCCCAGCGAATGGCCGGCGACGAAGGCCGCGCGCTCTACGCCGATCCCGAATTCAGCCTCCAGCGCCCGCATGGCCGCCAGACTCACCGCCATGAGGGCCGGCTGGGCGTTCTCGGTGAGGGTCAGGTCCTCGATCGGCCCCTCGCGCATCAGCCGAAAGAGTTTCTGGCCCAGGGCGTCATCCACTTCCTCGAACACCGCCCGCGCGGCGGGGAAGGCGTCGGCCAGTTCGGCGCCCATGCCCAGCGTCTGGCTGCCTTGGCCCGGAAAGAGAAAGGCGAAGCGCATGAATGTGGGGCTCCCTGCGGGCGGCGACGCGTCCGAGGGTTAGGCGAAACCTCCTATCCCGACAAGCGCGGGCGAAATCCGCTGGCGCGTCTTAAGCGTAAAGGCGCATAGTCCTGCCTCGACGCCCGCCCATCCGCTGGAGATCACGCCATGATACGCTCGTTCGCCGCCGCCGGGGCTCTCGCCCTCCTTTGCGCCCTCCCCGCCCACGCGGCCCTGAAAGTCGGCGCCACCGCCCCCGAGTTCACCGCGGCCGGCTATCAGGGCGGCAAGCCCCTGACCTTCGATCTGGACGCGTCGCTGAAAAAAGGGCCGGTGGTCCTGTATTTCTTCCCGGCGGCGCACACCAGCGGCTGCAATCTGGAAGCCCACCTGTTCGCCGACGCCATCGACCAGTTCCACGCCCAGGGCGCGACGGTGATCGGCATCACCGCCGGCAACATCGATCAGCTGGCCGCCTTCTCGACCGAAACGGAGCACTGTTCGGGCAAGTTTCCCGTCGCCTCCGACCCCAACGCCGCCATCGCCAAATCCTATCAGGCGACCCTGGCCCTGCGGCCCGGCTGGTCCGACCGCACCTCCTACGTCATCGCCCCCGGCGGCAAGATCCTGCTGGCCTATTCGAACCTCAGCCCCGATCAGCACGTCGCCCAGACCCTGGCTGCGGTGACGGCGTGGCGGGCGGCGCATCCGACGTAGGCGGGTTGCTTTTGGGCGTTCCCTCGCGTATCGACCCCTCCCTCACGAAGAGCGGTCTTTTCGCGGAGCGTCAAAGAGCCCGGGAGTCTCCCGGCCGCCGCGTTTTAGAACCATCGCCCTGGCGCGCTTGCTTCCGAGCGCCCGCCGCGCCGCTCTTCCCCCGGAAGAAGGACGCCATGCCCACCTACGAACATGTGCTCATCGCCAGGCAGGACATCTCGCCGGCCCAGGCTGAAACGCTGAATGAAGAACTGAAGGCCCTCATCGAATCCCTCGGCGGCCATATCGCCAAGATCGAATACTGGGGCCTGCGTAACCTGACGTTCCGCATCAAGAAGAACCGCAAGGGCCACTATTCCCTGCTGGCCATCGACGCCCCGGCCCCGGCGGTCAAGGAAATGGAGCGCCAGCTTTCCATCAACGAGGACGTGCTGCGGTTCCTGACCGTCAAGGTTGACGCGCTCGACCTGGAACTCTCGCCGGTGCTCGCCCGGCGCGACCGCGAGCGGGAGCGCCGCTTCGAAGACGCCCCGGCCCCGGCCGCGACGGTTGGAGCTTGAGACGATCATGACCGACGAAACCGCCATCCCCGACGCCCCCGCCCCGGCCGGCCGGCGCAACTTCATGCGACGGCGCAAGGTGTGCCCCTTCTCCGGGGCCGGCGCGCCCAAGATCGACTACAAGGACGTGAAGCTCCTGCAGCGCTATGTCTCCGAGCGGGGCAAGATCGTCCCCTCGCGGATCACCGCCGTCTCGGCCAAGAAGCAGCGCGAGTTGGCCCAGGCGATCAAGCGCGCCCGCTTCCTCGCCCTTCTCCCCCACGTCGTGAAATAGGGGGGCCGGGCACATGAAAGTCATTCTGCTCGAGAGGGTCGAGCGCCTGGGCGCCCTGGGCGACGAGGTCGCGGTGAAGGACGGGTTCGCCCGCAACTTCCTGCTGCCCCGCGCCAAGGCCCTGCGCGCCAACGAGGCCAACCGGAAAATCTTCGAGGGCCAGCGCGCCGAGATCGAATCGCGCAACGCCAAGGCGCGCGATGCCGCCGCCAAATCGGGCGAGAAGCTGGACGGAACCTCCTATGTGATGATCCGCCAGGCCGGCGAGAGCGGCCAGCTCTACGGCTCGGTCTCGGGGCGCGACATCGCCGAGGCGGTCAACGCCGAGGGCGGCAAGATCGACCGCGCCATGGTGGTGCTGGACAAACCGATCAAGAGCCTGGGTGTGCATCCGATCAAGATCCGCCCGCACGCCGAGGTGACGCTCACCGTCAACATCAACATCGCCCGCAGCCCCGACGAAGCCGAACGCCAGGCCAGGGGCGAGAACGTCATCACCTCGCAGTTCGAGGAAGACCGCGTCTCGTCAGCCCAATCGGCGGCCGACATGGTCGAAGGCGGGGCCGGCCAGCAGGAACACGGCGACCGCGACGAATAGATCTTCCGGCGGGCGCGGCCGGCGCGGGGCCGGTAGCTAAATGCGCGGAGCGAGACTACCTTGGCCGGCGAAAGCTGGGATGGCTTAAGGCATGTCGGACCCCGACCCCGCACCCGATCGCGCGCGCCTTCGCCTCATGGGCGGATTTCGGCTCGCCGGGCCGGGCGGCGCGACGGTCGCGGTGACCAGCCGCCGGGCGCGCGGCCTTCTGGCCTATCTCGCCCTCGCCCCCGAGCAGACCGCCACGCGCGAGAGGCTGTGCGGGCTTCTGTGGAGCGATCGGGGCGAACCTCAGGCGCGGGCCAGCCTGCGGCAATGCCTGCTTGAACTTCGCGACAATCTCGCGACCGCGGGCTTGGACATTCTCGATGTCGGCCGCGAGCGTATCGCCCTTCGCCCCGGCCTGTTGTCGTCGGGCGTGAACGATCTGCAACGCGCGCTGGCCGGCGACGACGCCGACATCCTCGTCGCGGCCCTCGACGAGCTTGGCGATGGGCGGCTGCTGGAGGATGTCGAGATCGGCGGCCTGTTCCAGGATTGGCTGGACCAGACCCGGCCACGCCTCGAGCAGTCCATCGCGACGGCGGTCCAGGCGCGGTTGGGAAAGCTGGAAGCGGCCGGAGATTGGCCCAAGGTTCGCGCGATCGCCGAAGCCTATCTTCATCGCGACCCGCTCGCTGAGACCGTCGTCGCCGCGGCCATCAGGGCCGACGCCGCCACCGGCAACACCTCGGCCGCCCATCGGCGATTCAAGATTTTGCAAGACGCCATGGACAAGGAATTTGGAGCGGCGCCCGGCGCCGCGGCCCGTGACGCCTTGGCCAAAACCGACGCGCGAAAGCCGGCGTCGCAGCCGCAAAATCTCGCGGAAAATCTCGGCGGCCAGACGCCCGCGCCGGATGTCGCGGCGCCGCCGCTAGTGGTCGTGGCGCTCTTCGAGGCCGGCGATCCGACCGGCGACGAAGCCAGGCTCGCCACCACCTTGCGCGACGAGGTGGTCTCGGGCCTGGCGCGTTTTCGCGACCTGCGGGTGATCACCGATCCGCGGTCGCTGGATCTGGTATACGCGGACGCCTCGGCGGCGCGGCCCGAGGATTACGTGCTGGGCGCCAGCCTGCGCGGAGGCGCCGAGGGCGCGCGGCTCGTCGTCCAACTATTGAGGATATCCGACCGCCAGGTCGTGTGGTCGGAACGGTTCTCGGTCTCGGGCCTCGATGTGGTCGAGACCATCGACGGAACGATCGCGCGGACGATTGGCGCGGTTCTTCCGACGATCAACGCCGACATCCTGCGCCGGCCGAGCAACTTGCCCGCCGACTCCACCTATCAGCGCTATCTTCTGGCCCGTGAAGCGGCCTATTCGGCGCCGAATTTTTCGGCCGCCCGCACGGTCGCGGCCGAGCTCGAGGCGATGATTTCCGGCTTGCCGTCTTTCGCCCTGCCCTATCTGCCCCTCGCCTACCTCTACAACACCGATTTTGGCTGCACGCGAGCGTTTAGCAGCGGGCCCGGCGAGCGGACCCGGGCCCTGGAACTGGCCAAGCGGGCGCTCAGCCTGGATCGCGGCCATTGCAACGCCTACACGGTGACCGGATGGAGCTATTTGCGGCGGCGCCAGTGGGAGCCGGCGCGTATGCATTTCGATCAGGCGCTCGCTTTGAACCCGTTCCAGGCGAGCCGGGTGATGGAGGTGGGCTTCGGCCTGCTGTTCCTCGGCGATCTGGCCAAGGCGCAGACCTTGCTGGATCGATGCCTTCTGCTCAATCCGTCCCCCGAGGACGGCTTTTTTTCCGATCTCGGCTTGCTGGCGTTTTTGCGTGGGGACCATGATCGCGCGGCGAGCTATTTCGAGCTCATCGCCAATCCCGACACCTGGGGACTACTCTACACCGCCATGAACGCGCGGATGGGAGGCATCGCCACCGACGAGGGCGTGGAAGCTGCGCGGGCGCGCATGGCCATGATCTGGCCCGAAGACCGGCCAATGGAGATCGAGGCGATCGTGGCCTGGGTCGCGAGCCACCATCCATTTCAACTCAAGGAAATGGAAGAGCGTTTCCTTGGCGCCGCGCGGGCGACCTTGGCTCGGCGATGATCGCGGCGGGCGATCTCTTGCTGAAGGGCGATGGTGAACAGCGTCTCCGGCGCCGACGGCCTCGATGTCCGGGACCGCGCCAGGAGCGCCTCGTCGAGACACGCCAGGGCGTCCATCTGTTTGAGATCGATGCGCCCGGACGGCAACCAGTTCTCGAAAGCGTTCAACGCGCGGTCGCCAGGGCCGTGTGATTTAATCACGGCGCTAAGAAGGCTTGGCCAAGTGCGCTCCTTGTAAAACATCCGCGACGCGTGAAGGAGAATGTCGCGTCCGGCCGCCACGTCGACGACGCGCCCGCGAACCGCCGCCAGAATCGTCGCCCGGACGTTGACCAGCGGTTCGGTCAACGGCGCCCAGTCCCACTCCGCCGGCCCGTGCACCACGGCCACCTCATCGTCACCATCGAGGCGGCCGGAGGCGTAGGCGGCGAATATGGCGCCTACGCCGATCATGCCGTGGGAAGACAGTTCGGCGGCGCGAAGGGCGCCCATGCTCGCGCCGCCGATCAACGGCACGCCTCGGGAGATCAACGCAAGCAGTTCCTTGTGCCGGATCGCCGGCCATTCGTCGAACAGGCCATCGATCAGAATCACCGCTCGTGGCGCGGCGTCCAGCAGGGCGAGGGCGTCGCCGGCGACGGCCGGCGGCGCCCAGGCGAACCTTGGATCGTTCGGCCGCCGCGCCGGCGGAAGGGAAGGCCCGGCGAAGACGACGATTCGCCCGCGCAAATCGGCCGTCATGATCGCGTCGAGCCTTCGCGCCGGCCCCGCTCCCAGTCGGCCAAGCCCGGAACGACCGCCTTGACGACATGGGCGATCGGGGCCGGGCGCGACAGGTCCACGATCGCCGCGTCGGGAAAACCCGCCGCCGCCAGCAGTCTCGCCAAATTCGACGGGGTCGCGCACGATGTGGAAGAGTGGATCGACTGAACGGACTCCCAGGAGAGAGGCCGAAGGTGGGTTGGCATTGGCAAAGCCAAGCCCAAACCGCCGCGAATGGCGTCATCGGGCTCGGCGTAGGCAATGTCGTCGCGAACGCCGGAAATCATCGTCAACCTCGATTGCGCCGCCTCAACCACGCTCCTTTGCAGCGCCGCCTCGGTCAAGGGGCGACAGGCCGCGCCGAAGTTTCGCCACCGCCCCTCCCCGGAGCGTTCGGCAAGTTCGCAGACGAAGACGGGAAGCGGGACGATGGCCGGGACGTGGTAGATCGAAAGACTCAGGCCCGCGCTTTTGAGCCGTTCGTAAAGATCGCGAAACCAAGCGAAAGGAATGGATAGAGCGGCCACGCGATCGCGCGTGCGCTGTTCCACCGGACCGGCGCGCCAAGCCTGCACCGCGTCACGCTCGATGACTTCCAGCAGAGCCGTGACGATGGCGTGGTCTCGGTCGAATCCGGCGCCCAGGCCATTGCTCGATCGGTCGAGGCGGGTGTCGCCGCGCCGGGTAAAGTCAAGCGAGACGACATCGAAAGGAACCCACAGGGTCCCACCGCCGTTCAGGCGCTCGGCGCCGACCCATCTCCGCGGTCTATCCTCGCTCGGAGGCCGCGCCGTGTGGCGGGCGAAATCGGCCATGGACGCCGCCCGCCGCTCGGGCGGCAATTCGCCAAAGGCGCAGCGGCGCGACTCGCCCGCGAAACTTTCGGCGTGGTCCGCCTCCACTGCTTCCATCAGGGCGCCGATTTTGGCTGTCTCGGCGTCCAGGCCCTTGCCCTGATGGACCGACAGGGCGCGCCCCCAGGGACGAACGGCCTGAAAGACCGACACGCCGACTCGGTCCAGGCGGGTGATGTCGGCCAATCGCGTGACGCCGCACGACCGGGCGGCGGCAAGCGCCCGCTCCAGACTTGTCACGGCGCCCCATTCAAGGCCGGGTTGCGTCGCCCTCTAATTGCGGCCCGGTGCGGGTTCCAGTACCCTTGTCGGAAGCCCTACCCGAAGGAATGAGGACAGCATCGATCTTCTTTCCATTTTCGAAAAGTTTTTGTGTATCTCGGCAACCCTCTTTCTGATCTTCACCTTGCGCCTTACTTAAATCGTATTCCCACAGCGCAAGTGTGATAAAATATTTTTCGCCAAGTTTAATGATAAATTTTGGCTCGGCTAAAGCCGGTGCGCTTGATTTCACAACGGTCACGAGCCGATCGTTGTCCGCTGACGCCTCCATGGAAAACCCTCCCGCGATTGGTGATTGAGGAAAGCACACGCGTAAGCCCGAGGCCGGCCTATCGACGATAGAGCCCGGCCGTAACGCAACGGCCTAATCAAACACGCCGTTGCCGCCCGGTCCATGCTTGTTCGACGCCGGCGGGCTTTTTTTGACGCACTTTTGACGCAAATCTCACCCGCGTCTCGCGCTCGCCTTCACGGTCAAGAGCGCATTGGTCTTCGCGTCGATCCCGACAACAAATCAACCAAACCAACGGAGACCAAGACCATGTTTACCAAATCAGCCCTCACCGGATTTTCGGCCGTTCTCGCCCTCGGGCTGGCCGCCGCCGGTCAAAGCGCCTCGGCCCAGACCGCCGACACGGTTTCGATCAAGGTGTCCTACGCCGACCTGAACCTTTCCACCGAAGCCGGCGCGAAGGTCATGCTGCAGCGCATCCGCAACGCGGCCAAGACGATCTGCGACCCGTCGCCGGATTCGACGGATCTGCTCCAGGACCACCTGTACCGGAGCTGCGTGAACACGATCACCGACCATTCGGTGGCCCGGTTCAACAATCCGATCGTCACCGCCCTGAACAGCGGCAAGAGCGCCCCCGCGTCGATGGCCCTGGCCAGCAACCGCTAGCCGTAAGCGTCGTGCGCGCCGAACCGCCCGGCCCCAGCCTTTCCCCCAAAGGCCGGGCCGGGCGCAAGGCTAATCCGAGCCGGCCCATCCACAGGCCCGGCTCTTTCCTGTGAAGACCGCCCAACTAGGCCGTTTCCACGAGGCCGCGTTAAGCTATCGTTAAGCCATGGCCCTCGTCCCCCTGCTCGATCTGCGCGCCGCCCCGGCCCCTCCCGACCTCGCCCACGCCCCCTGCAACATCGAAGCCGAACAGGCGCTGCTGGGCGTGTTGCTCTACGACAACGCCGCCTATGAGCGGTTGAGCGACCATCTGCAGGGCCGCCACTTCTTCGAGCCCTTTCACGGGCGCCTCTACGACGCCGTCCAGGGCTACATCCGCCGCGGCCAGTTGGCCGAACCGATTCTCATCGCCGAACAGTTCCAGCGCGATCCGGCCTTCGAGGAACTGGGCGGGGTGCGCTATCTGGCCGATCTGGTGGACCGCGCGCCGCCCGCCGCCCACGCCGCCGACTACGCCAGGGTCATCTACGACCTGGCCCTGCGGCGGGACCTGATCCGCATCGGCGGCGACATCGCCGCCGCCGCCCAGGCTGGCGATCCCGAGCTCTCCGGCCGCCAGCAGATCGAGGCGGCCGAGCAACTCCTCTACACCCTGGCCGAGACCGGCGCCGTCACCGGCGGCCTCATAGATTTCGCCAGCGCCCTGGCCGGCGCGGTGGAGATGGCCGGCGACGCCTACAACCGCGACGGCGGCTTGTCGGGCCTTTCCACGGGCTTGACCGACCTGGACCAAAAGCTGGGCGGCCTGCACCCCTCCGACCTGATCATCCTGGCCGCCCGCCCGTCCATGGGCAAGACCTCGCTGGCCACCAACATCGCCTTCAACGTCGCCCGCCGCTACGCCTGGGAGCCACGTCCGGACGGCGGACACAAAACGGTGGGCGGCGGGGTCGTGGCCTTCTTCTCCCTGGAAATGTCGGCCGAGCAACTGGCCATGCGCCTCCTGGCAGAGGTCACCGAGGTTCCCTCCGACAAGATCCGCAAGGGCGAGATCACCGCCGTCGAGTATGGCCGCATCCGCGACGCCTCCCTCGAGATCGCCGAGGCGCCGCTCTACATCGACGCCACCGGCGGCATTTCCATCGCCAAGCTGGCGGCGCGGGCGCGGCGGCTCAAGCGCACCATCGGCCTCGACCTCATCGTCGTCGACTACCTGCAACTGGTCACCGCCGGCGACGGGCGGATCGACAACCGGGTCCAGGAGGTCAGCCAGATCACCCAGGGCCTGAAATCCCTGGCCAAGGAGCTGAACGTGCCGATCCTCGCCGCCGCCCAGCTCTCGCGCCAGGTGGAGAACCGCGAGGACAAGAAGCCCCAGCTGGCCGATCTGCGCGAATCCGGCTCGATCGAACAGGATGCCGACGTGGTGATGTTCATCTACCGCGAAGCCTACTACCTCGGCCGCTCGGCGCCCAACGAGGGCACCCCAGAACACCTGACGTGGCAGGAAAAACTGGATCCGATCCGCAACCTCGCCGAAATCATCATCGGCAAGCAAAGGCACGGCCCGATCGGCGTGGTGCGCCTGCACTACAACGAGGACCTCACCAAGTTCTCCAACCACGCGAGGGAAGGGCGGTTCGAGCCGCGGTGAAGGGGTGCGATCGCCGACGGTAGCGTCCGCGCCTCAAGGCGCGCCGCGAAGCGTGAACACGCTGCTGGTCGGAAGGTCCTTGGCCGAGCGGTTCAGGGCCAGGAGTTCGGTCACGATATCCATGACTTCATAGGTGTTGCCCGATGTGCGCGCGTCGTACGGATTCCACGGATCGGGAACGACGAAGTTCCATCCGTCATAGTCGACACGCAGAAATCCTGGCTCAGCCTTGCGCACCGCCTCCAGATGGAAAATGGCCCCGCATTCCTCTTCCGTCAGCTGACCCTTCAGCCCGGAGCAGCTGAACTCGTTGGTCGTTTTGGTAACCCATTGCGGTCTCACGGAAAGCGTTCTCAGCGCCGGGCGGACTCCGGCCAAAGTGTCTGAATGGTTCTTCGCCGCGCCTGGCTTGGAGGCGTAGGGCGTCGGTGCGGCCCCGGCCAAAGTGTCCGGATAATTCTCACGCCGCACGACTTCGCCAAGATAGTAGATCATCCCATAGACGGATCTCGGCATAAAGGTAAGCGAGACGCCGTAATCCCAATCTGGCTTGTCGCAGTGTAGATCGTTCCCTTTTGCCGTTTTCGCCGCTATTTTGCTAAGAAAATCGCAGAGTTTACTCGCATTATCAAGGCGGGCTAATTTGCTAGTCGCATTACTATTTCTGTCGCCGGTCGCTTTTATAGTTGGCGCATTTTTGAAAAACATTCCGCTGATAGCAAGCGGATTGACATTGCGTGCCGGCGATTTCGCGGATGGCTGCTTGCCTCCGGAGGGCGACCCGGCTTCCGGATTGCAAAATAATTCGCTGTCACCACTCTCCGACGCTGCGTTGCCGGGCGAGGAATGTATCCTGGAAGGATCTATGCAGAATCGAACGTCCTGTTTCGGATCGTCCTTTTCCATCCGATAAATGACTGGCGGGATATTATAGTCAACCAAAACGGACGTGGCCGTTATCTCCTTTCCTTCTGTCGTAGTTTTATCGTCTAGCGGATTCGGCTTTGTTATTGTATCGCAAGCTGCCTTCAAATATTTGGGCTCTTTTATAAGAATATGAAGTTCTTTTCGGCGGAGAAGCAATGCCTGTTCCTCCGGGGTCAATTCGCACCAGCCCAAGCCATTGACCTGAAGCCCCGCCGCCGCGGCCCTCGCCACAAAGTCGCTGCCGACGAGGTCGTCAGCTGTCAGGGGCGGCCCGTATAGCTTCGAATCGCTTGGTTCGGAGGCGGTTGTCACCCCCTGATCCACCATCCATTCGATAAATTTTTGAAACCGAGATATGTCTTCATCGTTTCCGGGATAGTTCTTGAGCGTCACCTCATCGTACGCAATCCCCGTCGATCCATGATAGTGAAATCCTATTACTACCTCCGAAAAGAATAAATTATATAGTAATTCTGGATTTATTCCTCTTTGCATAAAATAATCCAGTTGTGATGGTTCGACCAGTTTCAATATCCCCTTGTAGAATTCCTGCGTGATGATCAGGCTGGAACTCACCGTGGGGCCACCGGACAACGAGAGCGACGGGCTGATCGAGGTCGCCGCCTGTGTACTGGTGTTCCATTCTGTGCGAGCGGAAGGGAAAAGCCCAGCGCGCCCGATGCCGGGCTGACTCCCTGAACGGTCTGGAGGTCAAAGAACACCAGCGGACGCCGCCGGCTGGCGCGCAGGACGTTGAGCAACAGCGCTCGGTCTTGGGCCTGTTCGGTCTGCAGATTGTATTGGGTGGAGGCGCCGGCGAACTGGTTCTGGGTGGCGCAGCCGCCCAGCGTGGCGACGGCGATCAGTGAAATCCAAGTATGCTTGATGGTCATGGTCGCCCCCTCTCGCTCGAACCGGGATCGCGGGCCGACAAAGCCCGCGGCACGATCGTTCGGTCAGGCCTTGGCCAAACCCTCCAGCCGGTCGGGGCCGACGGCGGCCACGGCGGACTTGAGGTCGTCCATGCTGGCCCCAGAGCCTTCGGCCATGACCATGAAGCGATCGGCCACCAGCACGCCGAAGGCGCCGCTCTTGCCGGCGCTGTCCCATTTTTCCGTGGTCATGCGGCCGCCGACCTTGCCGATCTTTTCGTAGCCGGTGCCCGTCTCGTTGCTGCTTTGAACCCCCACCGAGCCCGCCATCCCGGCCAGGGCGCCCATGGCGGCCATGTCGGTGACCGTCAGCGTGACCCGCGCCCCGTCCTTGGCGTAGACCGCCGTGGCGTTGGAGCCCGACATGCCGGCGGCGCCTCCCGATTCGGCCGAAAGTTCGGTGCGCGGCAGCCCCGCCACGGTCTCGGGCAGGAGGGCCTTGAGTTTTTCCGGATCGACGGCGGCGACCGCCTTGCCATTCGCCTGACCCTTCGTGGCCGCCGACGAGGCGCTGGCCGCCGCGGCCATCTGCGCCGAGGCCGCCTCCAGCCTGGCCAGGTTGCCGTTATGCTCGGCCGCGCTGGTGAACGCCGCCGCGCCGGTGACCGCCGCTCCGACCACCAGGCTGGCGGTGATGAGCACGATGATCCAGGCGATGATCACATTGATGACGATGGCCGCGATCAGGGTCACGACAAAATAGCCCGCCGTTTTTTCCGGCGGCGATTTCATCAGCCTCGGGAGACCCACGTAGAGGGTGTAGAGGCCGTAGAGGGCGGCGATTAAAGCCAGGATGCCCAGAAGCGGCACGATGTTGAGAATGCCAGCGACCCACGCGGCGGTGTAGGAATAGACCGCCAGCTTCATCGCTTGAACCTGGTTCTTTTGGCCGTCGAAGCTCGGGGCCAGGGCGTCGATGATGAGGCCCACGATGAACACGCCGATCAGCGAGGCGATGTAGGTGATCACCGCGATCACGATGATCGGCACGATCGTCCAATGGATGAACAGCAGGTGCGAGATGATCATCGCGACCGGCGGGATGGCCGCCAGGATGCAGCCGTAACCGGTGAACAGCCCTTGGGTGCTGGCCGCTTCGGTATCTATGATGTCCCACTCAGCCTTGGGGTGGAGCAGTATGCCCCGCGCCCGCGCCACCAGACCGCCCCTTTGGGGTTCTTCAACCACACTCATCGTCAGCCCTCCCGTCGTGAGATCGATATCCCTGCGGTGAAGCTAATCCAAACCGGCGCCCATGGCGAGAGGGCAATTAGCGGGCAAACGCCGTGCCCGCCGCTCCATTTTGCGGCGCGCCTGCCAGCATGAACAGGCTGACCAAGTTGACGAGCCATCCGCTGATGATGGCCACGGCGAACACGCCAAATCCGACGCCGATGAAATAACCGACGATGTCTTCCCGGGGCGCCTTCATCAGCCGGGGAATTCCCAGACAGAGGATGTAGAACCCGTAGACGCCCCCAATCATGGCCAGGAAGTCCGGGATCGGCATCACATAGAGCACGCCCACCACCCAGCCGGGGGTATGGGAATAGACCGACAGCTTCATCGCCTGAGCGAGGTGGCTTTGTCCTTTGTAGATCGGGGCCAGAACATTGATGACAAGACCGATGACCAGCACATCGATCAGCGAAGCCCCATAGCGGATCGCCGTGATCACCAAGGCCGGAGCCGGCAGCCGATGCGTGACCAGCAGGTGCTGGGAGATTTCCGCCAGCGGCCGGATCGCGGCCAGGACACAGGCGTAGCCGACGAAAAGCCCAAGGAGGGTCGCCGGCTCGGCGTCGATGACCTCCCACTCGAGCTCCGTCCGAAGCAGAATGGCCCAAACCCGCGCGAACAGGCCCACGCGTGGGATGCGCCGCAAGATCACATTCATTCCTTTCGTTCTCAGGGCGGGTTTCCGCATCGAACGCTAGCCCAACCTCATCGTTCTGACGAGGCGGCCTTCGCCCGACCAAACAGGACGCGCGGCGCCCAGGTGCGGTAGGGTGACCGACCTATAGAATCGGAGCGCCATGGCCCGCGACGGCGCCATCTATGCCTGTCAGTCCTGCGGCGCGGTCCACTCCAAGTGGTCCGGCCAGTGCGGGGCGTGCGGTGCGTGGAACGCGCTAGCCGAGGAGATCGTCTCGGCCCCGCCCGGCGCCCTGGCCCCGACGCGTGGCGGGAAAGCCCGCGGCCTGGCCTTCGAGGCGCTGGACGCCCTTTCGCCCGCGCCGCCCAGAATCGTCACCGGGGTCGGCGAATTCGACCGCGTGTGCGGCGGCGGCGTCGTGCCTGGCTCGACGATCCTGCTGGCCGGCGATCCGGGAGTTGGCAAGTCGACCCTCCTCTTGCAGGTGTGCGGCCAAGCGGCCCGGCGGGGCGCGGTGTGCGCCTATATCTCCGGCGAGGAAGCAGCCGCCCAGATCCGCGCCCGCGCCCAGCGCATGGGCCTGGCCGGCGCGCCGGTGAAGCTGGCCGCCGAGACGGCCCTGCGCGACATCGTCGATGCGCTCAAAAAGGACGCCTTCGACCTGGTGGTCGTCGATTCGATCCAGACCCTGTGGAGCGACGCCCACGAGGCGGGGCCGGGCTCGGTCACCCAGGTGCGTGCCTGCGCCGGCGAACTGGCGAGGCTCGCCAAGCGGCGCGGCATAGCGGTGGTCCTGGTGGGCCATGTCACCAAGGACGGCCAGATCGCCGGGCCCAGGGTGGTCGAACACATGGTCGACGCGGTCCTCGCCTTCGAGGGCGAGCGCGGCTACCCGTTTCGCATCCTGCGCGCGGCCAAGAACCGCTTTGGGGCCACCGACGAGATCGGGGTCTTCGAGATGAGCGACGCGGGCCTGGCGGAGGTCAAAAACCCCTCGGCTCTGTTCCTGGGGGCCGGCGACGAGCGGGCGGCCGGAGCGGCGGTGTTCGCGGGAATCGAAGGCTCGCGCCCGGTACTGGTGGAGTTCCAGGCCCTGGTGGCACCCTCCGTCTATGGAACGCCCCGGCGGGCGGTGGTCGGCTGGGATGGTGGGCGCCTCGCCATGGTTATGGCGGTGCTGGAGGCGCGCTGCGGCCTTGGATTCGCCACGCACGATGTCTATCTGAACGTCGCCGGGGGCCTTCGGATCAGCGAGCCGGCGGCGGATCTGGCGGCCGCGGCGGCCCTCGCCTCATCCGCCCTGGACAGCGCTCTGCCGCAGGACTGCGTTGTGTTCGGCGAGATCAGCCTGTCGGGAGACGTTCGTCCGGTGAGCCGCATGGAGATGCGCCTGAAGGAAGCGGCTAAGCTGGGCTTCTCCCGCGCCTTGGCGCCCATCGCGCCGGACGGTGCTTCGGGGGTGGCCGTGACCGGCGTGACCCGCTTGGCAGACGCGGTGGCGCGAATCGGCGATGGGCGGTGGGACTAGCGACCCAAATGACCCAGTTCGACATGCTGGCCGGCGCGGTGCTGATCGTTTCGGGGCTCATTGGCCTAGCGCGCGGCGCGACCCGGGAAGTGACCACGGTGATCGCCTTCGTCGCCTCGGCGGCGATCGCCGTCTATGGCCTGCGCTTCACCGGCCCCGTCGCCCGGCACTTCGTGGCCACTCCATGGATGGCCAACGCCGTCGCCATCCTCGTCATTTTCATCGCTGCCTATATCCTCTTGCGCATGATCGGTTCGCGGCTGACCCAAGGCGTGCGGCGGACGGCGCTTTCCGGCTTCGACCGCGCCCTCGGCTTCGTCATCGGCCTGGTGCGGGGCCTCGTCGTCATCGGCGCGGCCCTGTTGTTGATCGACGCCGCCACGACGCCGGATCATCTGCCACCCTGGATCGCCCGGGCCCGACTCTATCCGCTGGCCAACGCGGCGAGCGCCACCCTGCGCGCCTTCGCCCCCCAGGGCTTCAAGACCGCCCACGACGTGGCCGAGGGCGCGGCGAAGGCTGTGACCGACGGCGGCGGCCAGACCGACGCTGAGCGCAAGAGCATGGACGATCTGGTTCAGGAGAAGACGCGATGACGCCCGACGACGACCAGCTTCGCCTGGAATGCGGCGTGTTCGGGGTGTTCAGCGTTCCGGACGCCGCCAGGGTGGTGGCGCTGGGTCTGCACGCCCTGCAGCACCGCGGCCAGGAGGCCTGTGGCATCGCCGCCTTCGACGGCCACGGCTTCCATACCGAGCGCCACCTGGGCCATGTGGCCGACGCCTTTTCCGGCGCCGACCTCGTTCGGCGACTGCCCGGTCGCTCCGCCATCGGCCACACCCGCTATTCGACGGCCGGCGGCAGCTTCCTGCGCAACGGCCAGCCGATGTTCGCCGACCTGCAGACCGGCGGCGTCGCCATCGCCCACAACGGCAACCTCACCAATTTTCTGCATCTGCGCGAACAACTCGTGTCCGACGGGGCGATCTTCCAGTCGACCTCGGATTCCGAGGTCATCCTCCATCTCATCGCCCGCTCGCGGAAGGGCAGGGTCGTGGCCCGCTTCATCGACGCCCTCAGCCGCATCGAGGGCGGCTACGCCCTGGTCGCTCTCACCAACAAGAAGCTGATCGGGGTACGTGACCCGCTTGGCATCCGCCCCCTGGTGCTGGGCGACCTGAACGGCCAAGCGGTGTTCGCCTCGGAGACCCGGGCGCTGAACATGGTCGGAGCGCGCTTCGTTCGCGACGTGGAGCACGGCGAGATGGTGGTCGTTTCCGACGACGGGGTGGAATCCATCCGCCCCTTCCCCGCCGCCAAGGCGCGGCCGTGCGTGTTCGAATATGTCTATTTCGCCATGCCCGACAGCGTGGTCAACGGCCGCTCGGTCTATGAGGTGCGCAAGCGCCTGGGCCGGCGCCTGGCGCAGGAAAGCGGCGTGCCCGCCGATGTCGTGGCGCCGGTCCCTGATTCGGGTGTTCCGGCGGCCATCGGCTACGCCCAGGAAAGCGGCATTCCGTTCGAAATGGGCATCATCCGCAACCACTATGTGGGCCGCACCTTCATCCAGCCGACCCAGGACGCCCGCGAGATGAGCGTGCGGATGAAGCTCAGCCCCAACCGCGCGGTTCTGGCCGGCAAGCGGGTGATGCTGATCGACGATTCCATCGTGCGCGGCACCAACTCGGTGCGGGTGGTGCGGATGGTGCGCGAAGCGGGCGCCGCCGAGGTTCATCTGCGCAGCGCTTCGCCGCCGCTCAAATGGCCCGACTACTACGGCATCGACATGCCCGACCGCGACAAGCTGCTGGCCGCCGACCGCAGCCTGGAGGAAATGGCCCAGATGCTGGAGGTCGACAGCCTGGCCTTCCTCAGCGTCGAGGGGCTCTATTGGGCCATGGGCGCGGGACCGCGCGATCCCCATTCGCCACAGTTCACCGACCACTATTTCACCGGCGACTACCCCACCCGCCTCCTCGACCGCGAGACGGCGCGGGGCCGCAACGAACCGGCCGAACGGCAACTGTCGTTCCTGGTCGATGCGTGAGCGGGGCGACGCCCCCGCCTCCTGGCGTCGCCGTCTCACCCCCGACCCCTATATTCTCGCCATCCTGACCATGGTCGCCCTGGCCAGCCTGGCGCCGGCGCGCGGCCGGGCGGCGACGGATTTCTCGCTGGCCGCCAAGGCGGCCATCGCCCTGCTGTTCTTCCTGCACGGGGCCAGGCTCTCGCGCCACGCGGTGGTGGCCGGCCTGACCCATTGGCGCCTGCAGCTCACCGTGCTCGCCGCCACCTTCGGGCTCTTTCCGGTGCTTGGCCTCGCCGCCCAGTGGCTGCCGGCGGCTATACTGCCCGCCTTCCTCGCCCAGGGGGTGCTGTTCCTGTGTTGCCTGCCTTCCACGGTGCAGTCGTCGATCGCCTTCACCTCGATCGCGCGCGGCAACGTGGCGGCCGCCGTGTGCGCCGCCTCGGCGTCGAATCTGTTGGGCATCTTCGTGACCCCGCTTCTGCTGGCGGCCGCCCTGGGCCGGCGGGCCGGCGGATTTTCGGCATCGGAACCCGAGGCCCTGATCTTCCAGCTTCTGCTGCCGTTCCTCGCCGGCCAGATCGCGCGGCGGTGGATCGGCGGATGGATGAAGCGGCATGGCCGGCTGGTCGGCCTGGTGGATCCCGGCTCGATCCTGCTGGTGGTCTACGGCGCCTTCAGCGCCGCCGTCGTCCAGGGCATCTGGCGCCAAGTTTCGGCCTGGAGGGTCGCCGAACTGGCGCTCGTCTGCGCCGCGCTGCTGGGGGTGGTCCTCACCGCCACCGCCCTTTTCGCAAGGGGCGCCGGCTTCGCCAAGGCCGATGAGATCACCATCGTCTTCTGCGGCTCGAAGAAGAGCCTCGCCTCGGGCGTCCCCATGGCCGGCGTCCTCTTCCCGCCCGCCGCGGTCGGCCTATTGGTGCTGCCGCTGATGATCTTCCATCAACTTCAGCTCATGGCCTGCGCCCTGATCGCCCAGCGTTACGGGGCGCGGGCCGCCGAGGAGGCCTGAGACGATGCCCGATCGGAAAAGGCCTCTCGCCGGCCGCGTCGCGGTGGTGACCGGCGCCACCCGCGGCATCGGCCGCGCCAGCGCCCTGGCTCTGGGAGGGGCCGGCGCCCATGTCATCGCGGTGGGCCGCACGCAAGGGGGGTTGGAAGAGCTGGATGACGGGATCCTGGCCCTCGGCGGAGAGCAAGCGACGCTGGTTCCCATGGATCTCACCAACGGTCCGGGCGTCGATCAGCTCGGCCTGGAAATCTTCCGGCGCCACGGGCGACTCGACATCCTGGTCCACGCCGCCGCCGTGCTGGGCGGCCTGCGGCCGGTGGCTCACATCCCGCCCGAACTGTGGGACAAGATTGTCGCGACCAACCTCACCACCGCCTTTCGCCTGATCCGCTCGCTCGAGGTCCTGCTGAGGGCCGGCGAGGCGGGGCGGGCGATCTTTCTCACATCCGGGCGGGCCAACCATCCCAAGGCCTTCTGGGGGTCCTACGCCGCCACCAAGGCGGCCCTGGAAGCTCTGGTCCGCTGCTGGGCCGACGAGGTGGACGGCTCTCCCCTGCGCGCCATCCTCCTCGATCCAGGCCCCATGCGCACCAAGATGCGCGAGCAGGCCTATCCGGGCGAGGACCCGGCCACCCTCACCGATCCGGCGGAAATCGGACCGCTGATCGTCGAGTTGGCGCTGGCGGCGGGCCCCGGCCCGCCCAAGCACGTCGTTAGGTTCACCGACTGGAAGTCCACGCCCACCGGCGCGCGTCCGGGCGACGAGTCGTCCCAGCTCTAGGCGCGAGCTTCCAGAACCATGTTGAACGGTCCTTCCGTTGCTCTTCGCACGCGCGTGAACCCACCGTCGCGGACGACCTCGGAGAGCTTGGCCTGTGGGCGTCAAGCTATTCTTTTGAGCGATCCCACCGGCTGATAGAGCGGGCGCGCCGCCGCTTCGCCTGAAAGGCCTTGACCGGATCGCTGGACTCTTCGGCGTAGGGATTGGCTCCGGACTTGACGGTGATGCGGATCGGCGTTCCGGGCAGGTCGAAGCTCTGGCGCAGGGAATTGACCAGATAGCGGCGATAGCTGTCGGGCAGCTTGTCGGCGCGGCTGGCGAAGAGGACGAAGGTCGGGGGCCGCGCCTTGGTCTGGGCCATGTATTTGGGCCTGACCCGCCGGCCGTTCACCGCCGGCGGCGGGTGCCGCTCCACCGCCATCTTCAGCCAGTCGTTGAGGTCGCGGGTCTTGAGCTTGGTCGACCAGTCGTGGTGCGCCTTGATGATCGCCGGCATGAGGCGGTCGAGCCCCCGACCGGTCTCGGCCGACAGATGCACCACCGGCGCGCCGCGCAGTTGCGGCAGCATCTCGCCGGCGCGTTCGATGAAGCCTTTCAGCCGCGCGCCCGGTTCCTGCACCAGGTCCCACTTGGCCAGCACGAACACCAGGGCGCGCCCTTCGCGCTCCACTAGGTCGGCGATCTGCAGGTCCTGGGTCTCGAAGGGGTGGGTAGCGTCCATGACCAAGGCCACCACCTCGGCGAAGGTGATGGCGCGCAGGGCGTCCTGGACGGAGAGCTTTTCCAGCGCCTCCTCGATCCGCGCCTTGCGCCGGAGGCCGGCGGTATCCACCAGGCGCACCCGCCGGCCGCCCCAATTCCAATCCACCGAAATCGCGTCGCGGGTGATGCCGGCCTCCGGCCCGGCGAGCAGGCGCGCCTCGCCGATCAGGGCGTTGACCAGGGTGGATTTGCCGGCGTTGGGTCGCCCGACGATGGCGATGCGGATGGGCTTGTCGCCGCTTTCCTCCTCCTCGCCCTCGCCCGCGCCTTCCTCGTCCGGCGCGGCGGCCAGGACAGCGGCGAAGAGATCGCCCAGCCCTTCGCCGTGTTCGGCCGAGATGGCCACCGGCTCGCCCAGTCCTAGGTTGTAGCATTCCAGGCCGCCGGCGTCCCCCGCCCGGCCCTCGCTCTTGTTGGCCACCACGATTACCGGCTTGCCGGCGCGCCGCAGCACCTGGGCGAACACCTCGTCGAGGGCGACCACGCCCTGGCGCGCGTCGATGACGAAGAGCACCACCTCGGCCTGCGACACCGCCTGTTCGGTCTGGGCGCGCATCCGCGCCTCCAGACTCTCTCCCGTCACATCCTCGAAGCCGGCGGTGTCGATGAGCTCGAGATCGAGATCGCCCAGGCGGCCGGTGGCGAACTTGCGGTCCCGGGTCACCCCCGGCCGGTCATCGACGATCGCCAGACGGCGGGCCGCCAGCCGATTGAACAGGGTCGACTTGCCGACATTGGGCCGCCCCACGATGGCGATCGTCACCATGGGCGGAGGGGCACCCTAGCGGATCGCGATCAGCTGGGCGCTTTCGGTCACCACATAGATCGTGCCGTTCACGGCGATGGGGCCGATCAGGGCGCCCGAGCCGAGCTTCAATGTGCGCAGCACCGCGCCGGTCTTGGGATCGAGGGCCACCGCCTGGCCCTTGCTGGAGACGGTGATCAGGTGGCTGGCGGCCATCAAGGGGCTCGACCAATAGGCCCGTTGTTTTTTCTTCAACCCGGCGTTTAGATCGTGAATCCAATAGACGCCGCCGCTTTCGCGGGAGGCGCAGATCACTTGGCCCTTGTCATCGACCACGAACACCGCGTCGCCGGCCGGCCACGGGCTGGTGAAGGCCGACACCGGCAGGGTCCAGCGCGCCGTGCCGGTGCGCAGATCCACCGCCGCGAACACGTCGGAGTGGCTGACCGCATAGACGTCGTTCTTGTAGATCACCGGCCGGCCGGCGATGTCGCGGATTTCCGAGAGGGCGTTGGTCCGGTTGGCGCGCGACAGGCTGGCGTTCCACAGCTCGTTGCCATTGGCGGCGCGCACCGCCACCAGTTCGCCCGAGGCGAAGGAGGCCACCACCGTCTCGTTGTCGGCGGCCGGGCTGGAGGCGGCCAGAATGCGGGCCGGCTCGGTTAGGGCCTGATAGGTCCAGGCCTGGGCGCCGCTGGCCGCTTCGAGGGCCATCAGTTCGTCATTCACGTCGACCACAAAGACCCGGCCGGCGAAGACGGTGGGGGCGGCATGAACCGGCGCCTCGGTGCGGGTTCGCCAGCCGATCGCGCCGGTCGCCGCGTCGAGCTGGACCACTTCGCGAAAGCCCGACGAAGCGTAGAGCTTGCCGCCCTCGAAGGCCAGGCCGCCACCCCACGCCTCACGGTTGCGCTTGGACCTGGGCATGATGTCGGTGCGCCAGACGCGCGCGCCGGTCACCCCGTCGAGGGCCGAAATGGTCGCCCCGCCGTCCATGACGAAGATGCGCCCTTGGGCGGCGATCGGCGGAGCGGTGACATGCCGCCGCTTGGTGGTCGGCGCGCCGAAGCTCCGTCGCCAAGCGATCTGAAACGCGGGAGCGGCCTCGACGTTTTCCACCGACTGGGCGGGCGTTCCTCCCGGCAGCGGCCATTCCGTCAGCGGCGTCGGGGGGGGGAGCAGGAAGTCTTGGCCCTTCAGGGCGTCGGAGACGGCGAGTTGGTCGCCCGGCGCGATGATCGGGATGCGCACGCCGGGGGCCTTCGACTTCACCTTCTTGCCGTGGAAGGGGTTGAGGCTCCCCACCTTGGAGACCGTCGAACAGCCGCCCAGCGCCAGCGCGGCCACGGCGGCGATCAAGCCGAGGAGACGGACAGGGCTCATTGCGCGGTTCCAGAAGGGTTGTCCGAGGCGCCCTGCGCGGCGCCCTGATCAGGCGGCACCCCGTCATTGCCGCCCGGGGCGGCGAAAGCGGGCTGTTTGGGTGGCGGCAATGAGGCGGCCGTCTTGACCACCTGGGCGAGCGTCGCCGCTTCGCCCGCATCGATTAGCGCGATGGCCGCCTGGGCGCGGCCGCGCATGGCGTCGCCAACCCCGAGAGTGAGGGACAGGGCGTTGAAATCGCCGCGCGCTTCCGCCGTCTTGCCGACCATCAGCTTGGCCAGGGCCAAAGTCTCCCGCGCCTCCAGAGTGAAGGGCTTCTTCTCGCCGATGAGGGGGGTGAGCCGCGTCTCGGTCTGGCCGTAGGGCGCGGTGTCGAGAAGCGCCTGGGCGGCGCGCAGGCGCGCCAGGTCGCCGAAGATGGCGTTCGGTGCGGCCTTGGCGGCGGCGTCGTAAAAGACCGCCGCGTCGGCGCCCTTGCCGGCTGCCGAGCGGATATTGCCCTCCTGCATCAGGGCGAGGCTCCGATAGCCCGCCGGCCCCGACTTTCCGAGCGTTTCGAAGCCGGTGTAGGCGCCGGTCTGGTCGCCTTGCGCCAGGGAGGTCAGGGCCTTGTCGTAGGCGATGGAGGCCTTTCCGATATTGCGGTCACGCCAGGCATTGTAGCCCCACACCCCCAGCCAGCCGACGACCGCCGCCGCGAGGGCGGCCAGAAACCACGGCGCCCATCGCCTGGCGAGCGTCAGATAGCGTTCGGAGCGGACGCGCTCGTCCACCTCCTCGATGAAATCGGTCACGAAATTAACCACTCCTGGGGCTGCCGGCGTCGAGCGCGGCGCGAACCTATCGTTTGCCGCGCGTCGCCGCAACGAAGGCCGGCGCATTCATTCGGCTCGACGTCGGCGATCGGGCTTGCCCGCGCTTGGCGGCGGTCGCCCAGATGGGCTATGGAGGCGGCGCCATGCCGTTGCTCCCGCCGCCCGATCCCCCGGTCGCCGCCGCCCTGGCGCCCCCGGAAGTCGGCTGCCTATCGGCCGCCGTCTATTACGAGGCGCGCGGCGAAAGCGAGGCCGGACAGGCCGCCGTGGCCCAGGTGGTGCTTAATCGCCTCGCCCGGCCGGCCTTTCCCAAGACCGTGTGCGGAGTGGTCTATCAACGTCTCGTCGGAGGCGGCTGCCAGTTCAGCTTCGTCTGCGATGGGGCCATGCGCCGGCCGCTCGACCTCGCCGCCTGGGCGCGGGCGCGGCGCATCGCCGAGCGGGCCCTGGCCGGCGAACGGGTCCCCGTGGTGGGGGAGGCGACCAGCTACCACACCGTCGCCCTCGGCGACCTTTGGGGTCCGCGCATGGTCCAGGTGGCCCAGATTGGCGGCCACCGCTTCTATTCCCCGGCCGGCGGCGCGGGCCTTCGC
>JBPCMA010000016.1:0-18794 GCA_051002715.1 Caulobacteraceae bacterium | reverse complement strand
CGTCGCCCTGACCCTCGACCTGCGCGAGCCCCGCAAGGACAGGATCCGGCACGCTGCCCGCGCGGAGGCGGCGGAGCTGGCGGATCTGTGCGGCTACGACATCGCCCAGCACTGGACGCCCGACGAGACCTACCTCGCCCGCCACGGCAAGAAGCAGCTTCACGGGCTGTTGGTGGAGATGGGGGTCGATGACGCCCGCGCCGCTTGCCTGAAGAAGGACGAACTGGTGACGTTCGTCGCCAGCGCGGCGGCGGAGCGGCAGTGGGCGCCGGCGAGCCTCGCGTGGCCCTCGGCGCCGATCGTCGAGGTCCCACAGGATCCTGAGGAGCGCGCGGAGGAAGCCGGCACGGCCCCGGAAGCCGAGCGGAGCGCCGGAAGCGCCCCTTAGAGAGGCCGACACCGAGGAAGGCGATTTTGTGTGACGGCGCGAGGCCCACTCCCAGCCGGGGGCGGCCCTTTCGTCCGCCGATGGCGACGGCGGCGACGAGGCCTGACCCTCGACCCGCTCGGCGATCGGGGCCGCCCTCGGAGAAGGAAGGCGTGGAGCTCAGCTTCGCGAGCCTGAAGGGGACCGGAGGGATGCGCCCTGCGCCCTCAGGCGAGCTGGACCCGCCCACCATGAACGCCTCGCTGACGCTGTTCGACGTGCTCACGCCCCTGGACAAGCCGGCCAACATCCTGGCGGCCGCTCGCGCCCTGACCCCACACCTGGCGAGGTCACGCGCCCTCGATCGCAAGCTCGTCTCGGCGACAATGACCATGAGCTTCGGCGGAACCGACGCAGAGGGCTGCTGGTCGTGGCGCGACGCCTACGACGCGATCGAGGCCGCGGTCGTCCTGCAGGTTCGCCGCCTCGCTCCCCAGGTCTCCAGGCTCGAGGATGCGCCCGCGGAAATCGCCGCCCTTCTGGCGACCCTGAACAGCCTCACCCTCACCCACACCCGCCGCAGCGAAGAACAGGTGGCTCTGGACCAGTTCTCCTCGCCGCCCGAGTTGGCCGCCGTCGCCGTCGCGGCGGCTCAGATTCGCGGCGGCGATCTCGTGCTCGAGCCCTCGGCCGGCACGGGCATGATCGCTTCCATAGCGCAGGCGTGTGGGGCCACGGTCGAAGTGAACGAGATCGCCCCGGGTCGCGCGGGTCTGCTCGACGGGCTGTTCCCACTTTGCGCCCGCACGCGCCATGACGCCGTGCTGCTGCCCGATCTGCTGACATCCTCCGGCAGCTTCCACGCGGTCGTCGCCAACCCCCCCTACCAGCATCTGGAGCCGCACCTTCTGGCGGGCCTCGCCTGCCTCGCGGACGGCGGGCGGCTCTCCGCCATCGTTCCGACCCGCCTCTTTCAGGACCGCGCTATCCTGGCCTCGCTCGCGCGCCGCGGTCGCCTGGTGGCGGCGATCGCCTTCCCGAGCCGCGCCTACGCCAAGCATGGCACGAGCGTCGAGACCGGCCTCCTGGTGATCGACAGGGATGGATGCGCCTCCCCGGCGACGATCGACGTCCAGGCCGCCGACGATCTGGCGCAGCTGGCCAGGATGGCCGCCTCCCTGGATCCGCGGCCGAGCGCGCAGCCCCGTCAATTCCGCGTCGTGACCAACACGGCCATCCTGCGGCCGGCCGCCCGGGCCTTGGCGACGTCCCGCCATCGGCTCGCATTCATCGAGGGCGCGGAGCCCCTGGTCTATGAGACGAAGGACCGCGCCGAAGAAGGCCGTGATGTCGGGCTCTACCAAGCCTACCACATCGCCCGCCTGACCATCCCTGGCGCCCAGCCGCACCCTTCGCCCCTCGTGGAAGCGGCCGCCATGGCGTCGGTGTCCCCTCCCCGTCCCACCTACCGCCCGATCCTTCCGGCGCGAATGCTCGCCGAAGGCCTTGTCTCGGATGCGCAGCTCGAGGCGATCATCTACGCCGGCGAGGCTCATGCCTCGACGCTCCCGGGCCACTGGGCGCTGGGGGACGCCGCGCACGAAGTGGCGCTCGTGAAGGACGACGTCCCCGGCGCCGTGACCTTTCGGCGGGGCTTCTTCCTCGGCGACGGGACCGGTTGCGGCAAGGGCCGCCAGATCGCCGGGGTCATCGCCGACAACGCCGCCCACGGCCGGACCCGGGCCGTGTGGCTCTCCAAGAACGATCCGCTTCTCGACGACGCGAAGCGCGATTGGACGTCGATCGGCGGCGCGGCGGGCGATTTCGCGCCCCACGGGGCCTGGAAACAGGCCGACGCCATCGCCTTGGACCGCGGAATTCTCTTCTCGACCTACGCCACCCTTCGACAGCCGGCGAGGGGCTCCCGGCCCTCGCGGCTCGACCAGATCGTCACTTGGCTGGGCGCGGAGTTCGACGGGGTGATCGTCTTCGACGAGGCGCACGCCATGGCCAACGCGGCCGGAGCCGGCAAGGGCGCGCGCGGCCTCAAGAAGGCCAGCTTGCAGGGCATGGCGGGCCTGGCCCTGCAGAACCGCCTGCCGCACGCCCGGATCATGTATGTGAGCGCCACCGGCGCGACAACGCCTGAGAACCTCGCCTACGCCTCGCGCCTCGGCCTCTGGGGAGGCCCCGAGGCGCCTTTTTCGACGCGCGAAGCCTTCATGGACGCCTGCGACAAGGGCGGCGTCGCGGTCATGGAGCTGATCGCCCGGGAACTGAAGGCCCTTGGCCTCTATGTGGCGCGCTCCCTCAGCTTCGACGGCGTCATCTACGACGCGGTTCGCCACGACCTCACGCCGCAGGACATCGGGATCTGGGACTCATGGGCGGACGCCTACCAGATCATCCACGCCAATCTGCGAGCGGCCCTCGAAGCGGTCGGCCTCTATGACGAGAGCGGGGCTCCCAAGAGCGGCCTTGCCGTATCTCTCGCTATCTCCGCCTTCGAGAGCTGCAAGCAGCGCTTCTTCGCGGGCCTTCTCGCGGGGCTGAAGGCGCCGACGCTGATCTCGTCGATCCGCCAGGACTTGGCCGAAGGGCGATCCGCCATCGTCCAGATCGTGACCACCAACGAGGCGGTCATGGAGCGGCGCCTCGCGGAGATCCCGCCCGAGGAGTGGAACAATCTCTCCATCGACCTCACCCCGAAGGACCAGGTCCTCGACTACCTCATGGGGGCCTTCCCGATCCAGAAGATGCAGGCAATCGAGGACGCGGACGGGAACGTGACCATGATCCCCGTGATGGGCGAGGATGGTCCCGTGGTGAGCCAGGAAGCCCTGGCGCTGCGGGAGGACCTCGTCACGCGCCTCGCCTGCCTCCCGGCGGTGCCGGGCATCCTTGACGCGGTCCTGGAGGCGTTCGGGACGGACAGGGTGGCGGAGATCACCGGGCGCTCGCGGCGGGTCGTCACCCAGGACGGCCGCCGCGTCGTGGAACGTCGGGGCGCCTCGGCCGCGAGAAGCGAGACCGACGCTTTCATGGCGGGCAAGAAGCGTATCCTGGTCTTCAGCGACGCCGGCGGAACCGGTCGCAGTTACCACTGCGACTTGAGCGCCGCCAACCAGCAGCCGCGCCGGCACTACCTGGCCGAGCCCGGCTGGCGGGCGGACGTCGCCATCCAGGGTCTCGGCCGCTCGCACCGCACCAACCAGGCCCATCCGCCGATCTTCAGCCCACTCACCACCAACATCAACGGCGAACGGCGCTTCCTTTCGACGATCGCGCGGCGGTTGGACAGCCTGGGCGCCCTGACGCGCGGGGAGCGTCGCGCCTCGAGCAACGGCCTCTTTCGCGCGGCGGACAATCTGGAAAGCCCGTGGGCGAGACGCGCCCTGCAAGGCTTCTACACCGCGCTCTACTGGAAGGCCGTCGAAGGCTGGACCCTCGATGCCTTCGCGACCAAGACGGCGCTGCGGCTGACCGACAACGAGGGGCAATTGCTTCCCGCCGATCAACTACCGCCGATCACAACCTTCCTGAACCGGATCCTCGCGCTGCGGATCGCCGACCAGGACAGCCTGTTCGCCACCTTCGATGCGCTCCTGGCCAGCATCGTCGAGCGCGCCCAGGCCTCGGGCCTCCTCGATCACGGCCTCGAAGACATCATCGCCGATAGCCTGGAGGTGCTCGCCGAAGAGACCCTTCGCACCGACACCGTCAGCGGCGCGCAGACGCGGCTCGTCCGCTTCGCCGTCAAGACCCTTCGCGAGGTCACCACGGCGCAGACCGCCCTGGAGCGCATCGCCCACTTCGACGGCGCCGCCATCGCCTATGTGCTCAACAAGCGTTCCGGCGGCGCGGCGATCTGCGTCCAGGGCCTGACCACCACCGACGACGACGACCGCCTCGTCAAGGCGGTGAAGCTGATCCGCCCTGACCGATCGACCGTCGCCAGCGAGACGTCTTACGCGGAATCGGCTTGGGGACCCACGGATCCCGCGATCTGGCGGGCGACCTGGGACGCCCAGGTGGCCGCCACGAACCCGTTCCACACCCGGGAAATCACCCTCGTCACCGGGCTTCTCCTGCCGGTCTGGGGCCATCTGCCCGCCAAGCAGGCGCAGGTCCGCCGCGTCAAGGCGCCCGACGGACGCCGCTGGCTGGGGCGCGTCCTCGACTCCACCGCCGTCACCAACCTGAAGACGGCGCTGGGATTGACCGACCTGGCGCAAGCCATCGCGTCGCCTGGCGCGGCCGAGCCGATGATCCTGCGAGACGGCGCCTCGATCGCTCTGGCCCATGGCCTCTGGCTGCGCCGCGCCAAGGTGATGGACGCCTGGCGCATCGAGATCGTCGGAGCGGCGGCATGGCGCTCGGCCTTCCACGCCATCGGCTGCAACACGGAGATCATCAATTATCAGCCGCGCATGTTCTGCCCGGTCGGTGGCGATGTCCTCGCCAAGGTGCTCGCCCACTGGCCGGCGCAGACCATCGTGCCCTTGGCCGGGTGATTGCCACGGAAGCTATTGAATGAAATCTCACGCATGGTTCCGTTCACGCCCTACGTTTCCACGCCTCCAACGGCCACTGGCTTGAAGCCGACCACCTGACCTTGGGAACGTCGCAGAAGGGTGGATTGTGTTGAAAAACTCCGAAATCGGAGCGCTCGAAAAATCGGCAAAAACGCCATTCGAGCCAGAATCGGCGTTCGATGGCCCCGCGCTCAAGCTTGGGGGCGCGCCAGGGCTTTATCGCATTGTTGTGTGGCCCTCCGCGTCCTCTTTTGATCCTCCCGCCCATGGCCCGAAATTTCTCGGGGCAACGAAGAAAATGGAGTTTTTCAACACAATCGACTCCTAGGCGACCTTCGGAACGTCCGCTGTCGGGGGGCAGCCAACCCGATGCAGCGGGTCAACCTCAACTTTGGAATGCTGCCTCATTGGTGAAGCTCGGAAGGTAATTCTCTCGCGCGATTCCGAATCGTCGTCACCCACCGACAGTCTGGCTAGGTGGGAAACCTTGGAAATGCGCTCGGGCGGCTCGTCAGGTAAGGGTTCCATAGGTTAATCTCTTTTAGGGGGCGCATGCATGCAGCGATCAAATCAGACACTGGGGCCCCGGTTTTAGTTCTTGATCTGCCGCCATGCCGCCTGCGCCGCCGGTGGAAGCCTGTCCATGTGTTTGAGGAATAGGGCGAGGGTCCAAATTTGCTGATCCGTGAGTGAAGCGCCCCAAGCTGGCATGCCGGTCAGGCGAATTCCGTGCTTGATCTTCCAGTAAGAGACGCCCTCCGAATCATCTTCGACCCCGTCGGTCGCCAACTGTGGCGGCTCGGGATACAGGCCTCTCGCGACAGGCGAGGCCGACGCTTTCCCTGTTGCCGTCCCATGGCAAATCGCACAGTGCTGGCCATACAGCGTCACACCGTCGATCAGGTGGTCGTCGGTCAGGACGACGGGATTTGGACCTTTCGGGGCCCCATGGCGCAGGGTTGCGGTCAGGGACGCATTGGCCGCCCAGACTTCCAGGCCACCGGGCGCGCCGTCGGCGTTGGCCGGAATAAGGCCGCTCCGCAAAAGTAGATAGGCAAGGGCGAGCCCCAAAACGATGGACGCACCGACTCCGAGGATGAACCCCCGCACCATGTCGGACCGCATTGTCAGCCTAGTCCTTCGGTTAGGGTTAGAGCCTCATGCTCATCGGGCGGTCGGTGGTGCATCGGTCGCTACCTCGCTCTGAGTGGCACTCTCTACTGTCCTGAAATAAGGGAGCGGGCGGAAATCCATGCCAGCCCTCCAACGGTCTCGCAACACCGTCAATCGATCTCGACATCCAGCAGGCGCGCGAACTGCTGGCCGCTGTGCATGTCTCGCTCGCCGCGCCAGCCCTGCGGGGCCGGCCTCGGATAGGAGATCTTGATCATCTGGAGGCTATCGACCGGGATGCGCTTGACCTGGTCCAGATTGGTTCCATAGAGGTCGGCGAAGAGGGGCGGCCCGAGCGCCGGGCTGTCGCGATATTTGCGGAACATCGCCTCTGTCTCGAAGAAGAGATCGACGGTGACCCAGAACGGCCCGGCGTTCTTCGAACGGATATGACGGCACACCTCGGAAAGCCTAGCCATGGGCGGCCGCCACGGCCGGGGCGACGGCCAGATCGATCCAGGCGGTGCGCACCAGTTCGCAGCCGTCGGCGACCTCCACCACATGGTTGAGCAGGAACTCGAACACCTGGCCGCGGGAAATCTCGGCGGGGGTGAAGGGAAAGGCATAGCTCGGCAGCTCGATGCCGGGCTTCACCGGGAAGTGGAAGAAGTAGGGATTGCAGGCCTTGGCCATCTGGTCGGCCAGATCCTGGCTTTCCGCCGTGACCACGAAAAGGACTCCCACCTCCTTGGGCGGCGGCGTTCCGGCCGGCGGTGCGCGTCCGGAGACGGCGTTCCAGCCGTAGAACCTCAAGGAAACGTCGAACGCGCCGGCTTCCACGCCGAAGCCCCGCTCGATGCGTTCGGTGAGGGCGCTGTGAAGCCGCGCCTCGAAGCCTTCCAGATCGGCCAGCACCTGCGGATCGGCGATCCCAATCAGCATGACCGTCTGCCAGGCGCCCGCGCCGGCCCCCTCCAGCTTCATGGTGTAGGGCGCCGGCCGCCAGAGAGAGCCGGTGACCCGGGTGGCCCTTGAATCGATCTGGCGGTAGTCGGCGTCCGTAACGTCCAATATCCCTCCCGGTTCGGTCAAGGTGAAGGGGTCGGTGCTCTCGTAGAGCATGTGAGCCGAGACGCTCTCGGCGGTGCATTGGTTGTCAAAGCTTAGCGGCTCGATGTCGAACGCCATCTTGCCGACCCGCATCATGACTCCGCCCGCCCGGGGGTTGATCGTACACTGGCCGCCGCATTCGGCGACCTTGGAGGCGTGCCAAGCCGGTCCCGCGCCGGCCCCGCGCATGAGAGGCACGGCGGCCAGCACGGCGGTGTCGGTGGTCCGTCCGCCGAGCACAATGTCCGCGCCGGCTTCGATGGCCGCAATGTAGGGTTCGGGGCCCATCAGGGCGACGATGTGTTCACAGGTATCGACCGCGCTGTCGGCCAGGGGTCGGACCGGCGGCAGCGGCCGGATTTTGCCGGCGGCGTTCTTGGCCTTGACCGCCGCCGCCGACTGCTCGCTGTAGAGAAGGGCGATCTTGGGACCTATCCCAAGTTCGCCCGCCACCTCCACCGCGATCTTAGCCGTCCAGTCAACCCCGGCGTCCGAGCCCGCTGTCCCGCAACTGCCGATGAGGAGTGGAATTCTCGCGGCGTCGGCCTCGCCCATCAGGACTTCCAGATCACGCTTGATCGAGCCCCGGTCCATCTTGGAGACCGCCCGGGCCAGATAGGCCGGCCCGCTGTCGGTAGATCCAGAGTCGATGGCGATGGCGTGGGCGCCCAGAGCGATCCCGTGGCGAATTTGCTCGCGCGAAACCCCGGCCCCCAGCATGCCGCTCGGCACCACGATCCGCGTCTCGCCGGCCAGCGATTCCGTACTGTCGGTCGCGCCGCCCTCCATGCTCGTCCTCGCCCATACGTCGGTTGCCCCGACCCTCCGGACCTAGGCAATCGGCTTCAATCCGTCAATCTTTATGATCGCCGTAAATGTCGCACCACCGAACCCAGAGGAGAAGGAGGGTCCATTGTCGACCATAGAAGGATTGACGGTTGCGGGGCATCAACCAAGTCCTCTCACCCTTCCACGTCCCTGCGCGCGCGGGCCCCTCCCTCCGCCCATTGGAGAGGTGCGTCCCAATGAGTATACTACTTGCATATAGATTGACGACGCGGTTGGGGCCTCGTAACGGCAACGCTTTCACGGGAAGGAGATGGCCGTGGCAAGACAAGACGGGTTGGTGGTGGCGGCGCGGCTTGACCGACTGCCGGCCTCGCGAACGGTGTGGTTCTTCGTGGTTCTCATCTCCTTCGGGGCCTTCTTCGAGATCTACGACATTGGCCTCACGGCCGTCGTCTCGCCCGGCCTGATCAAGGCCGGGGTGTTCCACAAGGGCGCCATGGGCCTTTTGGGGCTGAACGATCAGGCGAGCTTCGTCGCCGCCACCTTCCTTGGGCTCTGGCTGGGGTCGCTCGCCTTCTCACGAATCGCTGACCGGGTCGGACGCAAGCCGATCTTCGCGGTCTCCCTTATCTGGTACGCCGCCGCCAGCGCCCTGATGAGCTTTCAGTCCACCGCCGCCGCCGTCGATGCTTGGCGGTTCGTGGCCGGGCTCGGCATCGGCATGCAGATCGTGGCCATCGACTGCTATCTGGCCGAACTGGCCCCCCGGGCGATCCGCGGCCGCGCCTTCGCGGTGAGCACCTTCATCCAGTTCCTCGCCGTCCCCCTGGGCGCCGGCCTAGCCCTGGTCGTCATCCCGCATGGCCTGGGGGGAATCGACGGCTGGCGATGGCTGGGGTGGTTCCCGGCCATCGGCGCCCTCGCCATCTGGTGGGTGCAGCGGGCCCTGCCCGAATCGCCGCGCTGGCTGGCCGATCATGGCCAGGCGGCGAGGGCCGAGGCGGTTCTCGCGGCCATCGAGGCCAAGGTCGAGCGGGAGACCGGCCGCTCGCTTCCCGGGCCCGAACCTCAGCCCCCGCTCACGGACGCGCCAGCGACGGCGCCCGCATCCTCCATGTGGGCGCCGCCCTACGGCCGGCGCATCGCGATGATGTCCGCCTTCCATGTCCTCCAGAGCGTCGGCTATTTCGGGTTCGCCAACTGGGCCCCGACCCTGCTCGAGGCGCGCGGCGTCACCATCACCAAGTCTCTCGCCTACACCGCCGCCATCGCCCTTTCCTATCCCCTCGCCCCGATCCTCGTCTCGGCCATCGCCGACCGCGTTGAGCGCAAGTGGCAGATCGTGATCGGGGCGCTCGGCGCGGCGGCTTGCGGCCTCCTCTTCGCGGGCCAGTCGAGCGCGGGACCGTGGATCGCCCTGGGCGTCCTGCTCTCGGTCTTCAACATCCTGATGTCGATCGGCTTCCACGCCTATCAGAGCGAGCTTTTCCCCACCCATTTTCGGGCCCGCGCGGTGGGCCTGGTCTATTCGTTCAGCCGCCTGTCGGCCGTCGTGTCTGGGTACCTGATCGCCTTCCTCCTGCAGGCCTCCGGCGTCACCGCCGTGTTCGCCGCCATCGCCGCCATGCTGGCGGGAGCCGCGGCGATCGTCTGGTTCTTCGGCCCCCGCACCCGGGGCCGGGCGCTTGAGGAAATTTCGCCGGGTTAGGCTCGTCAGACGCAGTTCATACGTCGGTCGGCCGCTTCAAGTCGGCGAAATGGACGCGGGCGCCGAACTTCGAATGGCCGTCGCGGCCAGCGATCAGGACCGCGGTTGGAAGACCGCGAGATCGACGCCGTCCCAGCCGAAGCGGAGGTTTAGGAGGTCCTTCAGGGAGCTCTTGATCGCCATGTGGCCGTGGGCGACGTAGAGCGTCCCGGTGGCGGGGTCGATGGCCATGCTGCGCCCGCCGAAGAAGGTCGGTATGGTGCGCGCTACGCTGAACTTGTCGCCCGCGCCCTCGGCGATCACCGTCAGGGTGTCGGCGTTGGCGCTGAAGGCGAGGCCTCGGCGGGAATCGACGACGACGGTGTCGCTGAGCGAGCCGATCGGCAGGCTGGCGAGGTTGCGCCCGTCGTTGGCGTCGACGACGATCAGGCGCTGGTTGGCGCAGCCGCTGAACAGCCGGCGGGTGGCACCGTCATAGGCCAAGCCGTGCGGGGCCTGGCAGCCGGCCAGCGGCCAGGTCGCCTCCACCTTGCCGCTGGCGATGTCCACCTTGGCGATCGCCCCAACGTCGGCGAGATTGACATAGACCTTGCCGGCCCCGTCGAGGGTCAGGAACTCCGGTTTGCCGGGCAGGCCCACGGTCCTGGTCACCGTGTCGGAGGCCGGATCGATCACCGTCAGGTTTTTCGAATCGCCGGCCACCACCAGCACCGTGCCGGTCTTGTCGTCATAGACCATGCCGTCGGCGTCCGGACTGACCTTGATCTCCTTGACGATGCGCAGGTCGGTGAGATTAAACACCTTGACCACCCCGTCGTCGCCGCTGTCGGCGTAGCCCTTGCCGAGCTTGGCGACGATCGCCACCCCGTGCGAATCGTGGAACGGCCCGACCGAGCCGACGACCTTGTCGCTGGCGGCGTCCAGCACCGTCACTTGGTCGGTGTGCGAGACATAGAGCCGCCGGCCGACCGGATCGAAGGTCAGGTAGTCCTGCAGTCCCGGCGCTCCGAGCGACGCCTGGGCGACGAATTCATAGTCCGCCGCCCCTTTGGCCGGAGTCTGCGCTGACGCCGGCATGCTCGTCGAGGCCAGGGCGCCGCACCCCAGCAGGGCCAGGGCGGAAGTCGCCGCGAACCGGCCGGGCCGCCTGTGAAAGAGTTTCATGTTTATTCGCTCCGTAAAGGTATACGTGAACCTAGCGGCCTTGTTACGGCGTCCCGGCCGCCCTCGTCAAGCGTTGCAAACCTGCGGCGCCGCCGGACGGCCCGCCGCCGGGCTGCAGGGGCTCGAAAAACACGCGGCGAGTTATGCATATACTAAGACCGTAAAGCTTGACGGACTGGGGCTGACGGGTCATGTCGAGGCACTGCGGGCGTCCAGGTGAGTGAGCGGTCGCCCGGGTTCGAGGGGTGACCATCCCGATCCGTGGACTTGATGCGGGGATCGGAGGCCCAAGCCGGGCAAGGGGAGTTGACGATGACGAAATGGGCATTGAGGTCGGCTTGCGCGATGGCGGCTTTCTCCGCCTTCGCCGCCGCCGCGGCGGCCGCCGAACCTCCCCATGCCGACGACGTGACCACCGGCGTCGCCGAGGTCGTGGTCACGGCGACGCGGCGCGAAACCAAGCTTGAGGAAACGCCGATCGCCATCACCGCGATCAGCGGCGCGGCGATCGAACGCCAGCACGACGTCGACCTGGGAAACATCGCCATCCTCGTGCCCAGCCTAGTGTTCACCGCTCTAAGCCGCCAGGAGTCCTATCCCTCGATCCGCGGAACCACGGTCGGCAATGACGCGCCCGGCTCGGACCTGGGGGTTTCGGTCTTCATCGACGACATTCCTACCACCGGCGTCGCCGACGACGACCCCAATCTGTTCGACCTGCAATCCATCGAGGTCCTGCGCGGGCCGCAGGGCACCTTGTTCGGCGAGAACGTCACCGGGGGCGCCCTGGTCATTCATACCCTGCCGCCGAGTTTCACCCTGCACGAGAAGGCGGAGTTCACATACGGTAACTACAATCTTCTGGAAGGCCGGGCCTACGTCACCGGCCCGATCGTCGATGACAAGCTGGCCGGCAAGATCGTCGTTGACGTGCGCAGCCAGCAAGGCATCCTCGACAACAGGTATCTCGACGCCAAGGACGACTACACCCGGTTGGGCGGCGTGCGCGGCCAACTGTTGTGGACGCCGACCCCGAATCTGCGGGTGCTGGCGGGCGCCGACCTGAACATCGACACCTCGTCCTACAAGAACCAGCAACTTTTCGGCAATTTTCAGCCGTCGAGTTTCCCCCCGCTCTTCTATGGGCCGAGCGACACCAACCAGGCTATCCGCCCCACCGGCGATTCGCGCACCGGCGGCGCATTGCTCCGCACCGACTACACCCTGCCGTTCGGCACGTTCACGACCATCACCGGCTATCGCAAGGCCGATTCGCGGGATTTCTTCTCGACCCTGTCCGACCCGCTCAATTCGGATCTCCAACACTATCATGTGAAGGCCGACCAGGTGACCGAGGAGGTGCATCTGGCGTCCCCGGACAACCAGAGACTTACCTGGCTGGTCGGCGCCTTCTACCTCGACGCGCGGCGCTCGGGCGACAAGCTGTTCAACTTCGACGTGTCGCCCAACGTGATCGCGGTCTTCACGCCGCCCTACAGCACCAGCACCCAGTTCACAAAGATCGACGACCAGGCGGTGCACAACCACGACTACGCCGCCTTCGCCGACGCCACCTACGCCTTCACGCCGGCCTGGAGGTTCGAAGTGGGCGCGCGCTATACGGTGGAAAGCAAGGCGGGCTATAGCGCCGTCGCCGACACCAGCGGCGCGCCGGTCGACCTTCCCAACGGCTACGGCGGCAATATCGAGGCGGCCTACAGCCCCACACCTGGCGCTCGTTCACGCCCAAGGCGACGCTTACGTTCGAGCCAAACAGACAGTTTCTGGCCTACGCCACCGTGGCGACCGGCTTCAAGAGCGGGGGATACGATACCAACGGCGACACCAGCCAGGCGCTGGCCACGCCGTTCCTGCCGGAGAGAGTCACGAGTTATGAGGCCGGCGTCAAACTAAGGTTGCTCGACGAACGGCTGATCGTCAACGCGGCCGCCTACGACGCCCGTTACACCGACCTTCAGGTGACCGACTTCAACCCGGCGACCTTCGCCTCGTTCACCAGCAACGCGGGGGCGGCCAACATTCCGGGCGTCGAGCTGGAAACCGCCTTCAATCCGATCCGCTGGCTGACGCTCACCGGCAACTACAGCTACATGGACGCCAAATACACGCGCTATGTCGAGCAGGACGGGACGGACCTCACCGGCAACCAGATTCCCTTCGACGCCAAGAGTCACGCCACACTGGGCGCCGACGTGCATTTCACCTCTCCGGCCATGGCTGGCGGCGAGGTCCAGTTCGGGGGCGACGTCACCTGGCGCAGCAAGATCTATTTCCAGGACGACAACAGCGCCGACTGGGCGTTCGTCCACGACCACTCTGGCATCGACGGCCTAGTCAACCTTCACGCGAACTGGACCTCCGCCGACGACACGTTGGAGGTCTCGCTGTGGGCCAACAACATCGGCAACGATCGATACATCATCAATGCCACCAACATCAAAGGCGCCTTCGGGACGCCAAGCGAATACTTCAACCCCGCCGATCAGATCTATGTCGGAGACTGGAATATGCCCAGGATGTACGGAATCACGCTGACTTACAAGCATTGACGGTGCTGGCGACACAAAACACCTCTCCCACAGGGCGCCAAGGCGTTTGAATGAAACCCGACCTCCCCAGGTTCATGCTGGCGCACAAGTGGCTGGTGGTGCTGGCGTGGGTCGCCCTCGCGGCGTTCAGCGTTCGAACGCTTCATCTGCTCGGGCCTCGGCTCGACTATACCTATACGACGCCCGGCCAAGTCGGATACGAATCCAACCTGAAGATCATCAAGGGCTTCGGCATAGATCCGGCCTTCGAGTCCGAACTGCCGGTCCTGCGACTGCCTGCGGGTATGACCATGGCCTCCCAAGCGGGCCAAGCCATGGCGGCCGGCGCCTTCGAAGGCGCGCGCCAGGCCGGCCCGCTTGTCGTGCAGGACTTCGCCACGACGGGCGACCGCCGGTTCGTTATCGACGGCGGCCGGGCGACCTGGGCGCTGATCTCCATTCCCAACCCGGACTATGGCCCAGGCGCTGGGATCGAGGGCCGGCTGCCTGGGGCTCTCGCCGCGGCGACACCGCCCGGCGCCAAGCTGACTCTGACCGGGTTCGCACAGATGCTCTCCAACGGCGGGCCCAACGCCGCCAACATGCTGCGCGGCCTGATGGTCGGCGCGGCCCTAGCCCTCTTCGTTCTCTTCCTGGTCTACGGATCGCCGATTGCCATCCTGCCGATCCTGATGGCGATTCCAGCCATGCTCGTCACCTACCTCGGCATCCTGGCGCTGACCTATGTGACCCACGTCAGCTATTTCGTGAACTACATGGTCGTCCTGCTGAGCCTGGGCATATCGATCGACTTTTCCCTGATCGTGGTCATCCGCTGGCGCGAGGAGCGGCAGAAGGGCCTTGCCAATGTCGAGGCGGTGGCCGCCGCCACCCGGGCCGCCGGGCGCGCCGTGGCGCTGAGCGGCCTGACCGCCGCGGTCGGCCTCATGTCGCTTGCCGTCCTGCCCGTCCCCTTCCTGAGGAGCGTCGGCTACGGGAGCATGCTGATCCCCTTCGTAGCGGGTTGCGTGGCCCTCACCCTGTTGCCGGCGTGCCTGGCCCCTCGACCGCTTCTGTCTCTGGGCTGCCTCGTCCACGACCTACAGCCGTGCCTGGGGGGGCTGGGCGAAATTGGTTCTGCGCCACCGCTGGAAGGCCGTCGCCGCCGGCGTCCTGATCCTCGCGGCGACCAGTCTGCCGGCCCTCTACTTGAAAACCGGCGAGCCCCGGATCGCCTCCCTGGTCCAGGTGGGACCGGCGGCCCAGGCCTTCCACGACCTTGAGGCCAACGGGCTCCCGAGCGCCATCGACTTCCCGATCTATGTGATGACCCACGGCGGCCGGGCGGCGGTCAATCAGGCCAAGGCGATCGCCTCGGCCACGCCCGGCGTCTACGCGGTCATCGCCGCCGACACCCCAACCCTGCGTCGAGGCGCCGATGCCCTCCTGACCATCATCCCCAGCGCCGAGGGCAGCCTTCCCCAAGGCAAGGCCACGGTCGCGGATTTGCGGAAGCGCCTGTCGGCCCTGCCGGGCGGTGCGGCCGACGTCGGAGGCTCGGCGGCCGAAGACATTTCCTTCACCAACGCCGTCTACGGCGCCTTCCCCCTGCTGCTCGCCGTGGTCAGCTTGGTGACGATGGTCATCCTCATGGTCTCGCTTCGCTCCATCGTCCTGGCCGTCAAGGCGGTGGCGCTCAACATCGTCTCACTGGGCGCGGCCTACGGATTCATGGTGTTCTTCTGGCAGCAGGGCCACGGCTCGTCGCTGATCTACGGCATGCCGGCCACCGACGCGATCCGGGCGTGGATTCCCTCCATCGTCTTCGCCTTCCTTTTCGGCCTCTCCATGGACTACGAAGTCTTTGTCCTCTCCCGGATTCGGGAAGAGTACGACAAGACCGGATCGACCGGCCAGGCGATCGTCTCGGGCCTGGCAAGGACGGGGCGCCTGGTGACCTGCGCGGCCCTCATCCTCATGGTGACCTTCCTTTCGATCAGCCTCAACCCGAACCAGATTGTCAGGATCATGGCCTCGACCCTGGCGGTTGGGGTAGTCATCGACGCGGTGATCATCCGCACCCTTTTGGTTCCGGCCCTCGTCTCCCCCTGATGGGTCGCTGGAACTGGTGGTTTCCCGCAGGCCTGCCGCGCTTGCCCCGGAAGGGAAACTCCCGGGCTTGACTTGGCTGCGTCGCGCGTCGATCAACCCGAGGCTTTACAACTTTCGTCAATGTGGATTTTGCCTTGGACGACCGATACCTCACCGCCGCCGAGGCCGCCGAGGCGCTCGGCGTCAGCGTCCAGACGCTCTACGTCTATGTCGGCCGCAAGGGAATCCGCTCCCAGGTGATCCCGGGCTCGCGCCGCCGCCGCTATTGGCGGGCCGACATCGAGCGCCTGCGCCGCAAGGGCGCCGCCGCCGCCCCCATCCCCGACCTCGAGGAGGAGAGCCAGCTCACCTTCATCACCGACGCCGACCTCTTCTATCGCGGTCGCAGCGCCCTGGGTCTCGCCGAGCGGGCATCGTTCGAGGATGTCGCCGCCCTGCTGTGGAACGCCGACGAGGCGGAGATATTCCCGCGCCGCCGGCCCGCGACCCCCGCTCTCTTCGCCCCCCTTGAGGCCCTGCTTCAAGACCAGCCGGACGTGGACAGGGCTACCGCCCTCTTTCCGATCCTCGAGGAGGCCGATCCCCGGGCCTATGATCTCTCGCCCACCGGCATGGCGCGTACGGGGGCCGACGTCCTGCGCTGGCTCGCCGCCCTCACCGTGCGGGCCACGGCGCCGCCGTGCGAGCCAATCCATCTCTTCGTCGCCCGTCAGCTCGACCGCCCGCCCGAGGAGGCCGAGCTCATCCGCCGCATGCTGGTCCTCTCGGCCGACCACGGCTTCGAGCCCGGCGCCCTGGCGGTACGCGCCGTGGCCGCCGCCGGCGTCACCCCCTGGCGGGCCGTGATCACCGGCCTTTCCGTCTCCATCGGCCGTCGAAGCCGTCTGAGCGGCCTGGACGCCATCAGCCGGTTACTGCGGGAGATCGCCGAGAGCCGTGATCCCGAGGCGCCGGTGGTCCAGCGGCTGCGCGACGGCGAGACCCTGCCCGGTTTCGACCCCCCGATCTACCGCGAGGGCGAGCCGGTCTACCGAAACGGCGATCCCCGCGCCCGCGCCCTCCTGGCCTACTGCGAGGAGATCTTCGCCGCCGACCAGGGCTTCGGGAAGCTGAAGAAGGCCCTTTCCATGGTCCGGGAGATCAAGGGCCTGGAGCCGAACAACGCCCTGGTCTGCCTCTACATCTTCCAGCGTGTCGGGGTCGGCCCCCGCAGCACCCTTTTCCATCTGGGCCGCGCCGCCGGCTGGATCGGCCACGCCATTGAACAGCACCAGGCAGGCGAAATGGAGCATCGCCGAGGCCTCTACACTGGCCCCCTGCCCAAGTGATCGCCGATTCTCGGCGCCGGCGGCGTCAAAAGAGGAGCTGGAGTTTGGCGTTCTTGACGATGGCCCGAAGGTCGCAGGCTGGTGAGGGCTGATGTTCAATCTCATCGTCGGCGTGATCCAAAAGAGCGGCGTAGTCGGCGTCGGTCTGCTCATGCTGCTGGAGAACGTTATCCCGATTATTCCGTCGGAGTTGATCATGCCCATGGCGGGGTACGAGGCGGCGAAAGGCGCGTTCAGCCCGATGGCGGCTATCTTGGCCGGCACCGTCGGCTCGATCGTGGGCGGAACGGTCTGGTATGGGATCGGTCGCCAACTGGGGCTCGAGAGGCTTAAGCGCTGGGCAGACGGTGGCGGTCGGTGGATCACCCTGTCACCAGATGAGGTAACCCGCGGTCACGCTTGGTTTCAGCGCTGGGGCCCTGCGGCAGTATGCATTGGCCGGGCGCTGCCAGGAGTTCGCGGCGTGATCTGCATTCCCGCCGGCATCGCGCGCATGCCGTTCTGGCCTTTCCTCCTGTGGTCCTCGCTAGGCGCGTTGATCTGGACCACCCTGCTCGTGCTGGCCGGCTACGGCCTCAACGCTGAGTACCGGTTGGTAGAGCACTGGCTCAACCCCGTGACGGACGGCTTTGTCGCCCTCTGCCTGATCGTCTACGCGGTGCGCGTGGCGCGCTACAGGTCGCGGCGGTCAATCGAATAGGCGGCGAATTCGCTACGCTCCGTTTACCAGATATCTCCCACCGCCAGGGAGCGGGTCTCCTCTCGATCGAGCTCGGCTCACTCAAGGATCAAGCGCCCCCGGCGCGTAGATCCGCGAGGGACCGTCGCCGTCGCGGGGCCATCCCAACGATCGCTTCTGGCGCAATCGCGCCCCAGGGTTCATCCAGGCCCCACTAGCGCCTTGTAGCGGAGGGGCGAAGGTCAGGGCGGGTGGAGAGCGAGCTCTCCTACCGGCTAGCCGCCCGATGGCGCGCCAAACCCCAGAGGACCAAAGTTACAACGGGGAGAAGACATTCGATCCACATGAGAAACGTGAAGAACGGGTGGGGCAGCCCAACCGACACGAACGAAAAGGGCGATGGCGACAGCCGCGGCTCCAAGGATCGTTAGACAAAACTGCTCGGCCTGAACCATCGGGCCCTCCGGTGTCATCCTGGCGAGACGCCCTGAGGTCCGCTATAGGTGGACAACGCGCTCACCGCTCGCGCCGAGAGTCGGATCTTCACGAGGCGCGGGCGAGTGTCCGCTTTCCGGCGCCTGGCCAATGCCGACTCTTGGCGCTCAACCGACTGCGAAGCGAAAGCGAGCTTGAGTCCGCTTCGGGTCGATTTTCACCATTGGCTTCGCGCCTAGGAGCGGACGTTCCGTCGGCAGTCTGACCCACGATTTATCCGGGACCAAGCGTCAGATTTTCTCGACCAGGCGAATGGCGCGGCGGTGGCCGTGGCGCGGCCCGCGCCCCGACCGCGGCGCCGGCGGTGGCTGCTCGACAGTTCTGCCCCGGGGCGCCCGACGGCTCGGGGCCTAGCCGCCCAAGACATGGAGAAGGGAGGGAGGTCCGGAAGGGCGCGCCGGGATGAGCCGGCGGACTCCACCCTCAGCGAGGATCTCCATGACCAGCGCCCAGGAAGCCGCGCAACCGGCCTTCAATGTCCTGCCCTTCACCGATGCGCCCTGCGACAGCACCGACCGGGAGATGCTCGCCCACTTCGTCGGCCACCACGCGCGGCCGCTCCTGCAAAGGTTCGGTAGCCTTTCCCGCGTGCTCGGCGGCGACGCTAAGGAAATCGAGCGCATCGCCGGCCGCGAAGCGGCCCGGATGCTGGCGATGATCCATGAAGCAGCGATCCGCATGACCAGGGCCGACGCCTACCGTCGCCCGGTCATCACCAGCTGGTCGAGTCTCCTGGCCTATGCGCGGGTGCAGATCGCGGGCGAGCCCCGCGAACAATTCCGGGTGATGTTTCTCGACAAGAAGAACCAGCTCATCGCCGACGAGGTGATGGGCCACGGCACCAT
>JBPCMA010000015.1:0-4954 GCA_051002715.1 Caulobacteraceae bacterium | reverse complement strand
GAACGCGGTTGGCGATGTCCGAGGTCGAGGCCATGGGGCGCTAGGGAATGTGCCGATGGAGTGGAACCATCCTCGAAAGAACGTCATGGCCGGGCGTAAGTCCCGGCCACCCAAGACTCCGGTTCGGGTTTTGGCCGCGCCTGGCGCGGCCTCGGCAGGCCGCTGGGTCCCGGGTCGCCGGGACAAGCCCGGCGATGACGGTAGGGGTTGGAGGCATCATCTCCGACGCTCCGACCTCTGAGAGACAGCCGCCCCGGCCCCGCCGGAAGTCGGGCGAATGTCCACGGTGACCTTGGCCGACAGGCCGGCGCGGCCGGCGGCGTCGGGCGGCGGCTTGTCGAAGGCGATGCGCACCGGCAGGCGCTGGACCACCTTGACCCAGTTGCCGGTGGCGTTCTGGGCCGGCAGGGCGGAAAAGGCCGACCCCGAGCCGGGGCTGAAGCTCGCCACATGGCCGGCCAGCGCCCCGCCGCCATAGGCGTCGATCTTGATCTTGGCGCTCTGGCCGACGCGCATCTTGCGCAGCTGGTCTTCCTTGAAATTGGCCTCCACCCACGGCTCGCCCGACAGCAGGAAGAAGAGGGTCTGGGCCGGGTCGACATAGGCCCCCACCTGAAGCTGGTCGACCCGCGTCACCACCCCGTCGGTGGGCGCCGTGACCACGGTGCGGGAAAGGTCGGTGCGCGTCGCCTCGAGGGAGGCCTTCGCCTGCAGGACGGCCGGATAGGCCCCGGGCGCCTTGGCCGCCGCCCCCAGATCGGCCAGGGCGGTGGCGACCTGCTGGCGGGCCACGGCGACCTGGGCGGTGGCCAGGTCGGCGTTCTGCCGCGCCTGGTCGGCCTGCTGGCGCGAGGCGACGCCGGCCGCCACCAGGGCGCGCTGGCGGGCCGCCTCGCGGGCGGCGAAAGCGGCGGTGTTCAGGTCGCTGCCGAGCACCAGCTTCTGCTGGTCGTAGGCGGCGCGCAGGGCGACCACCTGGAGCTGGGCGGCGGCCAGGGTGGCCTGCGCCCTCTGCTGGGCGGCCCGCTGGTCGGCGGGGTCGAGCCGGAAGAGCACCTGGCCGGCCTTGACGCGCTGATTTTCCGCCACGTCGAACTCGGTGACCCGCCCGGCGATGGCGGCGCTGATCGGCGCCTTGCCGACCTCGACATAGGCGTCGTCGGTGGCCTCGGAGCGACCGCCGGTCAGCACGAACCAGGCCACCACGGCCAGGATGACCAGCGGGCCGCCGATCATCAGCGGCCAGCGCCAGCGGGCCAGGGCGCCGGGCCGCTCCTCGGGGCCGACGGCCTCTTCGTCGATCGGATTCACTTAAGGCGACCGCCCTCGATACCTCTGCCCCGCGCGAAGATACGCGCCCGACCAGCTCCAAAGCCGGCTGGGTAGCGATGGGGGCTGGCGCCTGTCAAGGGAAAAGAGTACTGTTGGGTTTCGAAAAGGAGCGGTTCATGCGTCTCAAGACCGACGCCAAGCGGCGGGCCATTGTCGCCGCCGCCGGCCAGGTGTTCCGCGAGCACGGCCTGGCCGGGGCGGCCATGACGGCGGTGGCCGAGCGGGTCGGCGGCTCCAAGGCCACCCTCTACCGCTATTTCGCCTCCAAGGAGGAGCTGTTCCTGGCGGTGATGCTCGACGACGTGCTGGACCACGCCCAGGCGGTGTTCGACGCCCTGACCCCGTCGGGCGACCTGCGCCGCACACTCGAGCGGTTCGGGGCGCGCTTTCTGCAACTCACCTTGTCGGCCGAGGCCCTGGCGGCGCGGCGCATGTCCATCGCCGAGGGGCTGAGGTCGGGCATCGGCCAGCGCCTCTACGAGCGCGGCCCCAAGCTGGTGTGGGCCAAGATGGCCGATTTCCTCAAAGGCGAAATGACGGCCGGCCGGTTGCGCGCCGCTGACCCGTGGCGGGTCGCCATGCATTTGCGCGGCCTCCTGGAAGCCGACCTGGTCAACCGCGCCCTGATCGGCGCGGAGGCGGACCTGCGCCCCGCGTCGCTGCGCCGCCACGCCGCCGAGGCGGTCGACGCCCTGCTGCGGGGCTACGGGGCGGAAGGAAAACGCGATCCTCCGGCTACCCGAACAGCAAGATCCGAGGGGTCGCGCGCCCCCCGCCCGCGTGGCCGAGCCATCGACGCGCCCTCGTGAGGCGGATCACGCGGCTTGGGCGATGTCGATCCGCACGCAAAGGCCCGCCCGCGTGGCGAGATCGATCAGGGTATCCAGGCTGAATTTGCCGATCTTCCCGCGCAGCAGGTCGTTCAGCCGCGGTTGAGTGATCCCAAGGCGGCCGGCCGCCTCGGCCTGAGTGATTTTCCAGCTCCGCACCCGCTGATCCACCGCGATCAGGAGATTGGAGCGCATAGCCATGCTGGCCGCTTCGGCGGGGGTATCCTCCAACGCGTCCCAGACATTTTCGAAGCTATGACCTTCCATTGTCATCCTCCCATGATCCGCGCCAACCTCGACGCGGCGAGCTCCAAATCTCTTTTCGCCGTCCGCCGCGTCTTCTTCTGAAAGGCGTGCAGCACAAACACCGCATCGGCAACTGGCACGATATAAAGCACCCGGAAGGCGCCCGCCTCGTCCCGGATGCGGATTTCCCGCACGCCGAGCCCGACCGACGCCATCGACTTCCAGTCGCTCGGCTCAAGACCGAGTTGGACCTTGTGCAACTGGACACCTGCTTCCTTCCGTGCGCCCTGCGGAAAGTCCCGCAGCCGCGCGAGAGAATCGCCAAGGAACTCCACGCGTTTCAGCGAAGGCATGGTTTCTTTATATCAATTATTGTATAATTCGCAAGTCTCTTCCGCCGTCGGCCGCCGGGCCGCCCTTGCCTTCGCGGCCGCCCTCGCCTAAGCGAGCCGCGAGAAGGGCCGCCCGTCCCGCGCAGGGATGCGGCGGCGGATTTTTTCTCATCGCCTGGGGTCCAAAAAAGGAAGACATGCCGCACGCTCTCGCCTCCGCCGACGCCGCGCCCGCGCCGCTGGCCCCCACCGTGCTCACCCACCTCCAGCGCCTGGAGGCCGAGAGCATCCAGATCATGCGCGAGGTGGTGGCCGAGTGCGAGCGGCCGGTCATGCTCTATTCGGTGGGCAAGGATTCGGCGGTGATGCTGCACCTGGCGGCCAAGGCCTTCTATCCGGCCAAGCCGCCCTTCCCGCTCCTGCACGTGGACACCACCTGGAAGTTCCAGGCCATGTATGAGATGCGCGAGCGGATGGCGCGCACCCTGGGTTTCGACCTGCTGGTCCACAAGAACCCCGACGCCGAGGCGCGCGGCATCAATCCCTTCGATCACGGCGCCCTGCACACCGACCTGTGGAAGACCGAGGGCCTCAAGCAGGCGCTCGACAAATACGGCTTCGACGCGGCGTTCGGCGGGGCGCGGCGCGACGAGGAGAAGAGCCGGGCCAAGGAGCGGGTGGTCTCGATCCGCACCGCCCAGCACGGCTGGGACCCCAAGAACCAGCGGCCGGAGCTGTGGAAGCTCTACAATACCAAGATCGCCAAGGGTCAGTCCTTGCGGGTCTTCCCCATCTCCAACTGGACCGAGCTGGACATCTGGCAATACATCCACCTTGAGGCGATCCCCATCGTGCCGCTCTATTTCGCCGCCGAACGGCCGGTGGTGGAGCGCGACGGGGTGCTGATCATGGTCGACGACGAGCGAATGCGCCTTCACGAGGGCGAAGTCCCGATGATGCGCAAGGTGCGCTTCCGCACCCTGGGCTGCTATCCCTTGACCGGCGCGGTGGAAAGCGAGGCCGACACCCTGCCGGCCATCATCCAGGAGATGCTGCTCACCACCACCTCCGAGCGCCAGGGCCGGGCCATCGACCACGACCAGGCGGCGTCCATGGAGAAGAAGAAGCGCGAGGGTTATTTCTGATGTCGCGTTTCCAACGCTGCGACTCTCTTCCCCCTCTGGGGGAAGTACGGCCGAAGGCCGGGATGGGGGCTCCGTCCGCGCGTCTCGATTGCGGCGCGAGACCCCTTCGGCGCTTCGCGCCACTTCCCCCAAAGGGGGAGAAGGGCGAGGACGGCTGGCGTGAGATGGTGGAGTTGCGACCCTAAATGGCCCACGTCTCCGACCTCATCGCCACCGACATCGACGCCTATCTGGAGGCCCACCAGCACAAGTCGCTGCTGCGCTTCATCACCTGCGGCTCGGTGGACGACGGCAAGTCGACCCTGATCGGCCGCCTGCTCTACGATTCGAAGATGATCTTCGAGGACCAGATGGCCGCCCTGGAGGCCGATTCCAAGCGGGTGGGCACCCAGGGGGGCGAGATCGATTTCGCCCTGCTGGTCGACGGCCTGGCCGCCGAGCGCGAACAGGGCATCACCATCGATGTCGCCTATCGCTTCTTTTCCACCGACAAGCGCAAGTTCGTCGTCGCCGACACTCCCGGTCACGAACAGTACACCCGCAACATGATCACCGGCGCCTCGACCGCCGACTTGGCCGTAATCCTCATCGACGCGCGCAAGGGGGTGCTGACCCAGACCCGCCGCCACAGCTATCTGGTCAGCCTCATCGGCATCCGTCATGTGGTGCTGGCGGTGAACAAGATGGACCTGGTGGGCTACGACGAGACGGTGTTCGACGCCATCGCCGCCGACTACCGCGCCTTCGCCGCGGAACTGGGCCTCACCGACATCCTGGCCATCCCGATCAGCGGCCTCAAGGGCGACAACATCGCCTCGGTGAGCGAGGCGACGCCGTGGTACGACGGCCCCTCCCTGATGGGCTATCTGGAAACCGTCGAGATCGACGAGACGCGCCTGCAGGCTGGCCCCCTGCGCATGCCGGTGCAGTGGGTCAACCGGCCGAACCTCGATTTCCGCGGCTTCGCCGGCCAGATCGCCTCGGGCGTGGCCCGGCCCGGCGACGCCATCCGCGTCCTGCCCTCGGGGCGCGAGAGCCGCATCGCCCGCATCGTCACCCTGGACGGCGA
>JBPCMA010000014.1:0-2699 GCA_051002715.1 Caulobacteraceae bacterium | reverse complement strand
CTGAAGGACGCCACCGGCCCGCTCGCCGACACCTATCCCTCGCCGCGCCCGATCACGGTGGAGGACCTGATGACCCACCGCGCCGGCCTCGCCTACGGCTTCACCGCGATCGGGCCAATCGCCCACGCCCACCAGGCGGCGCTGGGCGACATTCTGCACATCGACACCCCGCCGGACGACTGGATGAAGGCCTTGGGCAGCCTGCCGCTTTCCTATCCGCCGGGCGAGCGGTTCCACTACAGCCACGCCACCGACGTGCTGGGGTTCCTGGTCGGGCGGATCGCCGGTATGGATTTCCGCCGGTTCCTGATGGAGCGGATCTTCCAGCCGCTCGGCATGACCGACACCGATTTCTACATTCCGCCGGGCAAGCGCGACCGCGCCGCCGTCGTCTATCGCCAGGACGAGAAAACCGGCGCCCTGGAGCCCGTCGCTTTCGCCCGCCGCGACGCGCCGCCGGCCTTCTGCGGCGGCGGCGGCGGCCTCGTCTCCACCGCCGACGATTACCTGAAATTCGCCCGCGCCCTCTTGAACGGCGGCGAAGCGGAGGGCGTGCGGTTGCTGAAGACCGAAACCGTGAAGCTGATGACCACCAATCGCCTGACCCAGGCGCAGCGCGAAATCGATTTTCTGGGCCTGCCGTTCTGGGCCGGCCAGGGGTTCGGCCTGGGCCTTTCCACCATCACCGACGCGGCGGCGCACGCCTGGATGGGCGCCGGCTCGACCGGATCGTTCGGCTGGCCCGGCGCTTTCGGCACCTGGTGGCAGGCCGACCCGGCCGAGCACATGCTTCTCATCTACTTGATTCAGAACTCCATGCCGCTCGGCCCCGAAGCGGTCGCCAACCTGGGCGAAACCCAGCGGATGGGCGCGCGTTTGGCCCTGCCGCTATGGCAGAAGGCGATTTACGCGGCGCTCGGAAAATAAAGGTCAGCGCGCCGTCACTTCAGCACCCTGGCGAGGAACTCGCCGCCGAGCCGCAGGCCCGCCTCATCGATACTGTGGCCCACGCCCGGCGAGACGTGGCTCTCGACCGCAAAGCCGAGACGGGTCAGGACGGCCCTGGCGTGGTGGAAGGCGGCGATCGGAATCATCGGGTCGGCGTCTCCGTGGGCCAGGAGAATGGGCGGCCGGTTCCGCGCCTCGCCAGCCAGTTCAGCCCCGTCGGCCAGCATGCCCGAATAGCCGACGATCCCGGCCAAGGCCGGCTCGCGCCTGACCCCCACGTGCAGGGCCATCATCGTTCCTTGGCTGAAGCCGACCAGGGCCAGGCGGTCTTCGGGGAGGCCATGGCGGGCCAATTCCGCATCGATGAAGGCGGTGAGCGCCGGCGCCGCCCGCCTAGCCCCGGCCGCCCGCGCCTGGGCGTCCATGCTGGAGAGCCCCCACCATTGATAGCCGCCGGGCGCGCCGGGGCAGGACTCGGGCGCATTGGGCGAGACGAACGCGGTGTTCGGCAGGGCGTCCCGCCAATAGGGGACCAAGCCGATAAGGTCCGCCCCATTGGAGCCGTAGCCGTGCAGCAGGATGACCAGCGACGTCGCCGCGCCGCCGGAGGCGGGAGGGACGCGGGGGTCGTCGAGGGTGGGGGGCATCATGCGCGATCCCGTGCCGGGGACGACGCATCAGGTCAAGCGGCCGGCCTCGAATCTCAGCAGCAAAGCTCCTGCCAGGATTGACCTGCCCCTGAGAAATTCCTCCAGATGGAATTAGAGTCCGGCCCATGAAAGGGACGGACGATGAAGCGGTCGAGGTCACCGAAGAGCAGATCATCGGGGTGCTGCGCGAGCACGAGGCGGGCGCCAAGACGGGGGAGCTGGCCCGCAAGCACGGCGTCTCGGAAGCGACACTGTACAACTGGCGGGCCAAGTTCGGCGGCATGAACGTGTCCGAGGCGCAGCGGCTTCGGGCTCTGGAGGAGGAGAACCGGCGGCTCAAGTCGCTGCTGGCCGACGCCATGCTGGACAAGGCGGCGCTCAAGGATCTTCTGGCAAAAAAATGGTAGGGCCCGCCGCGATGCGCGAAGGCGTCGCTCATCTCACGACCGAGTTCGAGGCGAGCGAGCGGCGGGCCTGCCAGATCATCGGAGCCGACCGCAAGAGCGTGCGTTACCGCTCACGCCGCCCGCCAGAGAGCGAGTTGCGCGAGCGCCTGCGGGCGTTGGCCTTGGAGCGGCGGCGGTTCGGCTATCGTCGCCTGTTCGTGCTGTTGCGGCGCGAAGGCGAGCCTTCCGGGCAGAACCGCATCTATCGACTTTACCGCGAAGAAGGCCTGAGTGTGCGCAAGCGCAAGAGCCGCCGGCGCGCCGTGGGAAGCCGCGCGCCGATCCTCGTCGAGGCCAGGGCCAACGCCCGCTGGAGCCTGGACTTCGTGCATGACCAGTTCGCCCGCGGTCGCCGCTTCCGCATCCTCAACATCGTCGATGACGTGACCCGCGAGTGCCTGGCGGCGATCCCCGACACCTCGATCTCCGGCGTGCGCGTGGCGCGCGAGCTGACAGCGCTGATCGAGCGGCGCGGCAAGCCGGGCATGATCGTCAGCGACAACGGAACGGAGCTGACCAGCAACGCCGTTCTGGCCTGGACCCAGGAGCACCGGATCGAGTGGCATTACATCGCCCCGGGCAAGCCGATGCAGAATGGCTTCGTCGAAAGCTTCAACGGGCGCATGCGCGACGAGTTCTTGAACGAAAGCCTGTT
>JBPCMA010000013.1:0-19495 GCA_051002715.1 Caulobacteraceae bacterium | reverse complement strand
GCGCCGTGATCGTCGGCGCGACCACCGCCGCCGAGTTTTCCGCCATAGTGGCCGCCGCCGCCAGCCCACCGCCGGACCTCGACTGGGACAACATGGCCCTGGAAGACCCCGCCGCCCTCGATCCGCCCCGCTGGGCGGCGGCTTAGTCTCTCACCCTGACCCCCACCAGCACCATCCGCCCCGGCTCGCCGTAACCCAAGGTCTCCTGATAGTGCCGGTCGGCGAGGTTGGTGACGCGGGCGGTGAGTTCGACGCGGGGGGTGAGGCGCCAGCCGGCGGCGATGTCGGCGAGCGCGAAACCGGGCCGGGCGGTGGGAAGGAAGGTGTTGGGATCGATATCGGCCTGTTCGCTCTCGGCGCGCACGGTGAAGGCGCCGCTCAGGCGACCGCCGGCCCACAGAAGGCTTAGCGAACCGGCGTCCTTCGGCACGCGGGGGAGTTCCAGGCCGGTGGACCGGTCGACGGCGGCGGTGTGGGCGTAAGAGGCTTTGAGGGTCAGGCCGCGAGCTAGGCGAACCGTCGCGTCCGCCTCGACGCCGGTGGAAAGCGTGCGGTCGATATTGATGTAGCGGCCGGTCCCGAAACTGATCTGGTCGCGGACAGCTAGGTGAAACCAGGTGACCGACGCCTCGAAACGTCCGTCGGCGGTTCGCCGGCGCAGGCCGACGTCCCATCCCTCGGCGGTTTCCGGCTTCAGGCCCACCGACGGGCCGGGCGGAAAGCAGAAATCGCAGGCGATTTGGCTGATCGTCGGGGTCTTGAAGCCCTGGCCCCAGTCGCCGGTCAGCGCGAAACCGCCTCCCAGATCCAGCACCGCGCCGCCCCGCGCGGTAGCGCGGCCGGCGAAGGTGTCGGGAGAGTCGTAGCGCAGGCTGGCGGTCACGGTCAGAGGCTGGATCGGCCGGTCGCGCGCGATCGCGAAGGCCGAGGTGTCGCCGAGCGAGGCCGCCGAACCGTCGCTCAGGGTGGCGCGGGTGGCGCCGCGCTCCACCCCCATAGCCACGCCAAACGGATCGGTCGGCGCCCCCCTTTGCGCCATCCAGCGAACATCGCCACGATCGGCGCGGTAGCCGGAGGGAAAGGCGCCGCCCAGGGAAGCGCGGTTGAGATCATAGCCGTCGAGGAGAAGGGTCTGGGTGAATCCCCACGGCCCGGCCAGGGTCGCCCGCGCCGAACCGCTCCAAGACCGCGAGGTGGCGTATTCGGCCGTGTCGCCGAAGGTCGGCGCATAGCCGTCGATATCGACATGGGAGTTCTCATAGCGCAGGCGCCCGTCCAGGCTGAGCGCGGGGGAAAGGCTCGCCCGTCCGGCCAGCCCCGCCGTCCACTCGTAGAAGGGATCGCGTTCGGGAAAACCGTCGGCCTTGGAAATCCCGTCCGTGCGGAAGCCGGACGCCGAGGCGCCCAGCGCCCAGTCGGGATGGCTCTCGCCCAGGCCGGTCGACGCCCGAACGGTTGAGAGCGAGCCGCCTTCCAGGGCGGCGCGAACGCCATCTTCCTCTCGGGTGGTCAGCGCGATCACCCCACCGATGGCGTCGGACCCCCATAGAGAACCCTGCGGGCCCGACAGCACCTCGATCCGCGCGATGTCGGCGAGGTCGAGGGCGCTGAAATCGTAGCCGCCGGAGGGCTGGGAGGCGTCGTTCTGGACCACTCCGTCGATGACCACCAAGGTCTTGTCGGCCGAGGCGCCGCGGATGCGCACCCCGGTCGCTCCGCCGAAGGCGCCGTTGTCGCTCACCGCCAAGCCTGGAACGAGGCGCAGGACGTCGGCGGCAAAACTTGCTTGGCGCAATGCGATCTCGGCGGCGTCGATCACATGGGCGTCGGGGGCGTCGGTGAGGTCCGCCGGCAGGCGGGTGGCGGTGACGACGACCTCGCCGACCGGGGTCGATGGATCGGCGAAAGCTGGGCCGGCGAACAGGGACGTCAAGAGCAGAAGCGCGCGCATGGGCTTGTCTCCGCGGCCCCGCGCGGCGCCGCAGATCGGTTGAGCGATCTTTCATCGGCGCGCCGGCCGAGAAAAGTCGCTGCAAGGAGAAAACGAGACGCCTCCCACGCCGATGGCCTGAACCCGGACCCCGGACGAGCGACGCGGCGGCAGGTCTCCTGGCTCGCGGGTCATCGAACTCGCCTCCCGCCTTCCCGGTTTCCCAGTGGCGCCGCCCCTTTTAAGAGGACGGGGTGGACGCGCACTCTCGCCGCCCGCAGTTGCGGGCACAGCCGCGGATCTGGGGAAAAGCCCCCGCGCCGCGTTCCCTCTTGGCCCCCCGGTGAAGGGAGGACCGCCTGGGGATGCTTATCGGCGGGCCGAACTTTTTTGTCAAAACAGTCCATATGGACCTTTTTTCCCCGGCCGCCGCGTCGTAGTCGAGCTGTCTCGTTTTCCAATGGAGGGAACATTATGAAACGTCTTCTCGTCGCCGCGATCCTGGCCGCCGTGGTCTCCGGCCCCGCCGCCGCCCAGATGGTCGGCACCTATTCGGGCACGTCGGCTGACGGCAACCCTGTATCTTTCACTGTCGGCACCGACCCGAACACCAGCACGCTCGCCATCACCGGCTTCGGCGTCAACGCGACCGCCAACTGCGGCGACGGCACCGTTCTGCTCTTCGGCACCGGCTTTGGCGGGTTGAACCAGGACATCGGCGCCAACCGCAGGGTGAGTTTCGACAACGGCTTCGCCTACGCCACCATAAACTTCAGCCTGAAATTTTCGGCCGATGGCCAGTCCGCCACCGGGACCATCGTCTCGGACAGCCCCACTCTGAGCCCGATCGGGCCACGCCCGAAGAAGGCGTCGTTCTGCCAGTCGGCGTCGCAGAGCCTGGGGGTCACGTTCCAGGGCGCCGCCAAGGTCGCCCCGTCCAAGAGCGGCGCGACGAGTTATTTCTACGCCGCTCCGCGCTAAGGCTTGCGGGCGGACGGCGGGGGCGCCAGACGGGACCGGGGCGCGGCGCGCCGCCGGTCCCGTCGTGCGTGACGGCCCGGTTTTTACGAACCGCCCGCCAGCCTCTCCAGCGCCTCGCCGGTGAGCTTGCGGGTGATCCATTCGGTTTTCGCGGTGGCCCCCAGGGAATCGTAGAAGGCGATGGCCGGGGCGTTCCAGTCGAGGACGGCCCATTCCATCCGGGCCAGGCCTTCGTCGGCGCAGCGCCGCGCCAGCCTCGCCATAAGGGCGAGCCCGGCCCCGGCTCCGCGCGCGGCCGGGCGCACGTAGAGGTCTTCCAGATAAAGGCCGCGATGACCCTCGAAGGTCGAGACGCTGTAGAACCACAGGGCGAAACCGACCGCGGCGCCGTCCAGTTCGGCGATGTCGCAGAAGGCGTGTGGCGCGGCGCCGAAGAGAAGCCGGCGGATATTGTCTTCGCTGATCTTCACCTCGTGCGAGAGGCGCTCATATTCAGCAAGTTCGCGGATGAACGTCAGGATCAGGCTGGCGTCGGCGGTCTTGGCGTCTCTAATGGCGACGCTCATCGCGCGCCGAGCTCCACGCCCGGCGGCGGCGGGATGTCGGCCGGCACGAAGAAGTCGGGCATCAGGGGTCGGGTGGGGTCGACGCGGTATTGGTCGAAATCGCGGACCCCTTCGCCGTAGAGGAAGGTATCGTCGATCAGGAAGTTGCCGGTGAACTCGCGGGCCGGCTTTTCGAAGACGGCGTGGGCGGCATCGGCCATGATCTCCACGGTCCGGCAACTCTTCAGCCCCTCGTCGCCGGCCAGGGCGAAGCGGATGGCGGCGGTGGCGATGCCGGTGCGCGGCCACAGGGCGTTGAAGGCGATGCCGTCGACGCGGAATTCCTGCGCCATGCCCAGGACGCACAGGCTCATGCCGAACTTGGCCATGGTGTAGGCGACGTGCGGGGCGAACCAGCGCGGCGCCATGTCCAGCGGCGGCGAGAGCATCAGCACATGCGGGTTGGCGGCGCCTTTCAGATGCGGGATGCACGCCTTGGAGGTGAGGAAGGTCCCGCGCGCGTTGATCTGCTGCATCAGATCGTAGCGCTTCATGTCGGTGGCCAAGGTCCCGGTGAGCTGGATGGCCGAGGCGTTGTTGACGCAAATGTCTATGCCGCCGAACGCCGCCACGGTCCTTTCCACCGCGTCGAGGACGCTCGCCTCGTCGCGCACATCGACGATGAGCGGCAGGGCCCTGCCGCCGACGTCCTCGATCGCCTTGGCGGCGGTGTGGATGGTGCCGGGCAGATGCTTGTGCGGCTCGGCGGTCTTGGCGGCGACGGCGATATTGGCCCCATCGCGGGCGGCCCTGAGCGCGATGGCCAGGCCGATGCCGCGCGAGGCGCCGGTGACGAAGAGTGTCTTGCCGGAAAGGCTCATGGATCAGGCTCCCGTGGTTTTTTCGGAGAGGGTCCACAGCCGCTCGGCCGCATCCGGGTCGAGGGCGTGGGGCATGACGCCCCGGAACGGCGCCTCCCGGATCCACGGCTCCGCCTGGGCGCAGTCCTCGAGATAGAGGCCGCCGACCCCCTCCAGCTCGTCGCCGATCGCCGCCCACACGCTGGTCGAGGCGCCCTGCTCGGGAGTCTTGAAACCTTCGGCGACCTTGCCGGCCTGGTCCATCCAGCCGAAGGCGATCATCTCCTCGCGAGGCAGATGGCGCTGCAAGGGCGTCATGATGCCGCCGGGCATGACCGCGTTGGCGGTGACGCCCCGGTCCTTGAAGCGGGCATTGAAGCCCACCGCGAACAGGGCGTTGGCGGTCTTGGACTGGCCGTAGGCTTCCCATTTGTCGTAGGGGCGCCGGCGGTAGTGAGGATCGTCGAAGTCGACGGCGCTCCGGCGATGGCCGATGGAGCTCAGCGACACCACCCGCGCCGACCGGCCGAGCCCGTCGGCGCCCTTCCCCAGGGCCGGCGCGAGAAGAGCGGCGAGCAGATAGTGGCCGAAATGGTTGGTTCCGATCTGCATCTCCAGATCGTCGGGGGTGTAGCTTTGGGGACAGGCCATGACCCCGGCGTTGTTGATCAGGATATGCAGCGGCGCGGCGCCCCACGCCTCGGCGAAGGCGCGCACCGAGGCGAGATCGGCGAGATCGAGCGTCCCGACGCTTGCCCCCGGGCCTGCGGCGGTCATGTTGATGTCGCGTGCCGCCGCTTCGCCCGCCGCGCGTCCGCGCACGGCCAAGGTGACGTTCGCCCCCGCTCCGGCCAACGCCCGCGCCGTCTCGACGCCGATCCCGCTCGCCGCGCCGGTGATGACCGCGCTCAGGCCATGCAGGTCATGCCCGGCGGTCACCTCACGGGCCGGCGTGAAGGCCCCGAAGGGCGAGACGATGCGGTCGGTCATCGGCAACGTTCCTCTCGTTATTCTCCGGGGGGTCCGATTCCGCCCCTCGAGGCCTTTTCGCGCCTTGGCCGGCGCAAGCCAAGCTTGAATGGTCGCGCGCCGCGATCTTGACCGAACGGCGCGACGCGGGCATTTGACCCTTAAAGAGGAATGTTGCCTGGGAGAATACGCCATGAGGCTGAACGGTCTTGGTCTTGCCGCCTTGCTGATGGCGGCCTTCTCGCCCATCGCGGCGGCCCACGCGGCGGCCAAGGCCGCGCCGGCGGCGCCCATCACCAAGGAACAGCGCGACAAGGGCATGGCCGCCGCGCCCGGCTTGATCTCGGCGGCCGGCCTCGACTGCAAATTGGCCGACGCCCGCCTGATCGGCGAGGCCACGGATCCCAAGACCAAGGTAAAGCGGGATTTCTATGAACTCGCTTGCACCGGCAACGAGGGGGTGGTCATCGAACAGGCCAGCGGCGCCGCTCTCCAGACCTTCACCTGTGTGCAGGCGGGCGAGCCGGGACCGGACGGCAAGCCCAGCAACATCCAGTGCGCCCTGCCCGGCAACAGCGATCCCATGGCCGGCTTGGCCCCCTACATCGCCAAAGCCGGCAAAGTTTGCGCGCCCACCAAGGTTCGCGCTCTCGGGCAATCGCCGACCAACGCCGTCTTCGAACTCGTCTGCCGCGAAGGCGGCGGCGGCTACATTCTGGAGATTTCCGCCCCGCCCCGCCTCGACAAGCCGGTGACGATGAATCCCTGCGCCGGCTATCCGCCCGACAGCATCGAGGCCTGCAAGCTCACCGACCGGGCCGCCCAGTTGGCGGTGGTCGACCAGTTGATGGCCAAGTCGGGTAAGGCCTGCGTCATCAAGGACCGCGCCTTCATCGGGGCCACCCAGTCGGGCCTGCTGATCTACGAGGCGGCCTGCCAGGACGGCAAGGGTTTCATCCTCGAGCAGGCCGCCAATGGCGATTTCAAACAGGCGGTTGATTGCGCGAGCGCCGATAACATCGGCGGCGGCTGCAAGCTCACCGACGCGCGGCAGGCCAAGACCGAGCAGGCGGGCCTCTACACCACCCTGGCCAAAAAGGCGGGCTTCGATTGCCAGGTGTCGGGCTACGCCCCGTTGCCCGCCAGCTTGCAGGGCAAGGAGGTGGTCGAACTGGCCTGCTCCAACCGTCCCGACGGGGCCATCGGCGTCTTCGGCGCCACGGCGAGCGATCCCTCGGTTGTCTACGACTGCGCCCATTCCGAGCTCGAAGGCTACCGCTGCGGCCTCACCAAGCCGGCCGCCGCCTATCCCAAGCTCACCGCCGAGCTTAAGGCGCTCGGCAAGTCCACCTGCCAGGTCTCCAACGCTCGCACGGTGGGGGTCACGGCCGAACGCCGGGGTTATCTGGAGGTCGCCTGCGCCGATGGCCTGCCCGGCTACATGATCGAATATTCGATCACCCCGCTGGCGGCCAAGTCCACCATCGCATGCAGCGAAGCCAAGGGAATCTCCGGCGGATGCACCCTGGTCGGCAATGTGAAGAAGTGAGGCGCGCCGGCTCCCGCCGTTAAGCGATCGCCGCCTCGATGAAGTGAGGGCCGGGCTCGGCCATCGCCCGGGCGAAGGCCGCGTCGAAGGCTTCGGCGGTCTCGCAGCGGCGTCCGGGGATACCCAGGCCGCGGGCGACGGCTACCCAGTCGATGGCCGGCTCGTCCAGGCGCAGCAGGCGTGAGGCGGCGGGTCCGGGATTGCCGGCCCCGGTGCGGCCAAGTTCGATTCCTAAGATGCGGTAGGCCTGGTTGGCGAACACCACGACGGTGACGTCCAGGCCCTCGCGGGCCGCGGTCCACAGGCCTTGAACCGTATACATGGCCGCCCCGTCGCCGTTCAGCGACACGATCTTTCGATCCGGACAGGCTACCGCCGCGCCCAACGCCAGCGGGATCCCCTGGCCGATTGCGCCGCCGGTGAGGCCCAGCCAGTCGTGGGGCGCCGCGCCCCGGGTCAGGCCCAGGATCGCTTGGCCGGACGTCACCGAATCGTCCGACACGATAGCTCCTTCGGGCAGATGGCGGGCGATGGCCGCGCCGGCCGCGGCGGGGGTAAGGGAGCCGATGGGCGCATCCGGCCGGGTCACCGGCTGGCCCTCGCCCGGCCCGGCGCTCAGGCTATCGGCCAGATCGGACAGGGCCCGCGCCCCGTCCTCGCCGCGGCCGGCCAAAGTCACGGTTTCGCAACCGTCGGGGACCAGGACGCTGGGGCGCCCCGCATAAGCGAAAAAGGCCACCGGGGCCGTCGTCTCCACCAGCACCATCAGATCGACCCCTTCGAGGTCAGCCAGAGCCATCTCGCCGAAATACATCATCCGATCGGGCGCGAAGCGGCCTGCCCCCCGCGCTTGGCGGGCGATGAAGGTGTCGGTGAGAACGCGCGCGCCGGCGGCGATCCGCCCGGCGTCGGACAGGGCCGCTTCGCCGCACGCCCCCGACCCCAGAAGTAGGACCGGTTTGCCGGCGGCCCGCAGGCGGCGGGCGACACGCTCCACCCGCGCCGGGCCAACCGCCGCCCTGAGCGGCGTCTCGACGCGCGGCCCTCGCGCCGCACTCGGCGACCAGGCGCAGTCGGCCGGAAGGATCAGGCTGACCGGGCCGCCGGGCGGCCCGTAGCTGGCGGCCACCGCCTCCGAGGCCAAGGCCCCCACCTCGTCGGCGCTCCGGGCCGCCCTCACCCAGAGAGAATTGGGCGCGGCCAGGGCGGCGATGTCGGAGGTGAGCGGCGCGTCGAAGGCCCGGTGCCAGGTCGCATGATCGCCGATGATGTTGATGACGGGGGTGAAGGCGCGGCGGGCGTTGTGCAGATTGGCGGCGCCGTTGGCGTAGCCGGGCCCCAGGTGGAGCAGGGTGCAGGCCGGCCGCCCGGTCATCCGGCCGTAACCGTCCGCCGCGCCGGTGGCGACCCCCTCGAACAGGCAGAGCACCGGGCGCACGGCCGGTTGGCGGTCGAGGGCGCTCACCAACTGCATCTCGCTGGTGCCGGGATTGGCGAAGCAGGCGGCGACGCCATTGAGCGCCAGGGTCTCCAGCAGGGCGTCGGCGCCGTTCATGTTGATTTCACTTAAAGAGTCCGCCCCGGCGCGATGTCCCGGAGATCGGTCTTCAGGTGGATCAGAGCGGGGCCGCCGGCCGCCCGCGCCTCGCGCAGGGCCTCGGGGAATTGGGCGGTGTCATCCACCCGCGCCGCCCAGGCCCCGAAGGCGCGGGCGTAGGCGGCGAAGTCGGGGTTGACCAGATCGGTGGCGATGACCCGGTCCGGATAGTCCCGTTCCTGGTGCATGCGAATGGTGCCGTAGCTGCCGTTGTCGACCACGATGAAAACCACCGCCGCGCCGTATTGCACGGCGGTGGCCAACTCCTGGCCGGTCATCAGGAAATCGCCGTCGCCGGCCACCGCCACCACCTCACGGTTGGGGACGGTGATCTTGGCGGCGATGGCGGCCGGGACGCCGAAACCCATGGCGCCGCTGGTGGGGGCGAGCTGGGTCGGAAATCGCCGGTGGCGAGCAAAACGGTGCAGCCAGGCGGCGAAATTGCCCGCTCCGTTGCAAATTATGGCGTCGATTGGCAGGGCTTGGCTCAAATGGGCGAAGACCGCCGAAAGGTTGACCCGGCCTTGGACCGGCACGGGGCGGGTGAAGGCGTCGACCTCGGCCCGCGCCCGCGCCGCCTCATGCCGCCACCGTCCCTCGGGCAGGGCGACGCCGGCGAGCGCCAGCGCGGCGGCCGATGAGGTCGCCACGGCGGCCAGCGCCGGGGGCCACACCCGGCCGATTTCCTCGGCGCCGGCATGGATGTGGACGAGCTTGCTGGCCGTCTCCTCGGGGGTGAACAGGGTGTAGCCCTGCGTGGGGTTTTCCCCCAGGCGCGCGCCCACGGCGAGGATCAGGTCGGCACGGCGGACCCGCTCGACGAGCTTGGGGTTCGGCCCGAGCCCGAGATCGCCGGCGTAGCAGGGATGATCGTTGTCCAGCAGGTCCTTGCGCCGGAACGACAGGGCGACCGGCAGGCCGGCGCGGCCGGCCCAGCCCGCCAGGGCGTCCAGGGAAGGCGCCGACCATCGGGTTCCGCCGAGAATCATCAGCGGTCGCTCGGCGATCCTCAGACGGTCGGCCAGGGCGTCGAGAAACGCGGTGTCGGGGGCGCAGACGGCCGTCGCGACGGAGACGGTCGGCGGGGCCGGCGCCGTCTCGCGCAGCATGTCCTCGGGCAGGGCGATCACCACCGGCCCGGCCCGGCCCTGCACGGCGGTGGCGAAACCGCGCCGGACCAGTTCGGCCACCCGGCGCGGATCGTCGATCTCCACCGCCCATTTGGCCAGTGGCCCGAAGGCGGCGCGATAGTCGATTTCCTGAAAGGCTTCGCGGTCTCGCTGGTCGCGCGCCACCTGGCCGACGAAGAGGATCATCGGCGTGCTGTCCTGGCGCGCCGTATGGACGCCGACGCTGGCGTGGGTGGCGCCGGGCCCCCGCGTCACCATGCAGATACCCGGCCGGCCGGTCAGCTTGCCGTGGGCCGCCGCCATGTTGGCCGCCCCCGCCTCGTGGCGGCAGGTGATGACAGCGATGCGGTCGCGGACATCGGCGAGGGCGTCCAGAACCGCCAGGTAGCTCTCGCCGGGCACACAGAACACATGGGTCACGCCCTGGGCGAGAAGGACCCGCACCAGGCATTGGGCCGCCGTCGGTTCGGGCATGGCCGCGCCTCAACCCAGCAGGCTGACCTGGCCCGTCGACAGAGCGTAGTAGGCGGCCACGACCTTCACCGTGCCTTGCTTCACCATGTCGGCGATGACCGGCGAAGCGGTGGCGAGCAGGTTGGCCTGGATGCGGGCGTTGGCCTTGGTCACCGCCTCCACATCGCCGCCGGCTTGTTCCACGGCGGGGCGCAGCGGCCGGTAGAGGGCGCTGATCTGTCCCGGAACCGCCTTGCCGGCGATGGCCGCCTTCACCGCGCCGCAGGCCTGATGGCCCAGCACCACGATCACCCGCGTCCCCAGCACCGCCGCGCCATATTCCAGGCTGGCCATGATCTCCGGCGTGGCGACATTGCCGGCCACGCGGGTGACGAACACATGGCCAATGCTCTGGTCGAAGATCAGCTCCACCGGGACGCGGGAGTCGGCGCAGGAGAGCACCGCCGCGAACGGGGCCTGACCCTCCGCCGCGCCCTTCTTGAGGATGTCCAGATCTTCCTGGAAGGAGTCCAGGTGATTGCGCATGAACCGGGCGTTGCCGGCCATGAGCTGGCCCAGGGCGGCGTCGGGCGAGAGGCTGTTCTGAGCGCGCGCCGCGCCGCCGCTCAGAAGGGCCGGCCCGCCGGCCCGGGCCACCGCCGCGCCGGCCGCGAGAAAGCGGCGGCGCGCCAGAGCGCTCTCCGCGAAAGCGTGAACGGGTCTTGCGGCCGGGCGGCAGGCCTCCAGTCGGTGATTGGATTCGTGAAACTTGGTCATTGGCTCCCCCTCCATCAGATAGGGAAGCTAGACACCATGTTCGCCGATTTTGCCAGAGGCGCTTAAGCTAAAGGCGAGGCGGCAGGTGCGGGGCGGCCAGGTCGGCCGGGCGGACGCGCGCCTCCCAGGCGTGGGTCCGGCTTCCATATCGGCCGCCGAACACGGCGCCGGCCGCGCCCAGCAGCATGGTCAGGAAAGACCACAGGGCCACGGCGCCGGTGGCGTCGGCGGCCTTCTGGATCGTCGCCGGGTGCGCCGGGGGAGCGACGGTGGCGGCGGCCGGAGGCGCGGTGGCGTCGGGCGGGGCCACCGTGCCATCCGACATCGGCACGCCATTGGGGTTGGAGGCGTCGGGCGAAACCGCCGGCGCCGCGGCGTCGGCGACTGCCTGGCTGGCGGTTCCCGCCGCGCCGCCCAGGGCGGCCGTCACGCCGCCGGCCGCCGTGGAGCCGGCGACGAAGATGGCCACCAGGAAGGCCACCGCCCACACGATGAGGCCGTGCAGCATTCCCTGATGATTGTCGGCGTATTTCGCCGCCCGGCTGGCGATGAAGCCGCCGGCGAACAGGGCCAGGGTGTTGGCCAGGGCGATCCACAGCCCGGCCCCCACCGTGAACGCCTTGGCGCCGGCGCGCCCGAGGTCGAAGGGATTGAGCGTCCCCGCCCCCAGGGCGACACCCAGAAGATTGAGCATGGCCCCAGCCGCGACGGCGACCGCCGCGCCGGCGAAGACGGCCGGCCAGGAAATCAAGGTGGGGAGAGGATGAACATCGACGGCGTTGGGTTCTGCGTAAGTCATGTCTGGAGTCTCGCCGGAAGGCCTAGCTTCGATATCAGATCAACGATCGAGTGGCCCGCTTGGTTCAATTCGAAGGCGGACGGCCCCCGGCCAGAAGCCGGGGACCGCGCTAGCCTCAATAGACGTTGTAGATGACGTCGGCGATCAGGCCGGTGGCCAGGGACATCAGGACGATGTTGTTGTCCAGATAGACGTAGCGGTAGCCGTAAGGGGCCGGGCGCAGGTGATAGAAGTAGGGGTCCTGCACATAGAACCCCCGGTAGGCGCCCGGAACGTAGCCGCCGACCCGCCAGTGATAGCCGATCCAGCGGGGATCGGGACGGAAATAACCGCGGCCCGGCGCGTACCAGAAGCCCGGCCGGCGGCCGGCGTAACGGTCGAAGCCGGGACGGCCGCGCCACCAGTTGCGATCATTGCGATCCCAGCCGCGGCCTTGCCGGTCGTCCTGGCGGACATCCTGGCGGTTGTCCTGTCGATTGTCGCGCCGGACGTCCTGCCGGTTGTCCTGCCGGTTGTCTTGACGGTTGTCCTGTCGATTGTCGCGCCGGACGTCCTGACGGTTGTCTTGACGGTTGTCTTGACGGTTGTCCGGAGCATTTTGAGCGAAGGACACGGCCGGGCCGGCGAGAGTCGCGATCGCCGCGGCGGCCAGTAGGATACGTTTCATCATGTCTCCAATTCCGAAAGTGGTTGTTGGGTTATTCGTATCGCAAACCCTAGGCGGCCTGCCATGAACCTTCATTGAACGATCCTGGCCATCTCCGGTTCATCTTGTCCCGCGATCGGAATCGACTGACGCCATCTTGCCTGTGACCCCGCGCGCTTTGCAAGCTTCACAGCCGCCTTGACCCGCCCTAGGATCGAGCGGAGACGGAAAACGGGCGCCGGCCGCGCCAGGTCGGCTAATTCCAGGAGAGAGACTATGAGTCTTCGACATCTTCTCGCCGCGACGGCCTTGTGGGCCGCCGTATCGGGCGCGGCTGTCGCGCAAAGCCGCGCGCCCTTCAAGACGCCAGTCCCGGTAGGTCAGATGGGCCCCAAGCTCAATCCCGGCTATCACCATCCCCTCGATGTCAATCTCTCGACCCCGGCGCAGTGGCAGGCGTTCCGCGCCGCCGTGGCGTCGGGCGCGGTGAACACCCTGCCGACCTCAAGCGGCGCCTTCTCCATCGCCGGCAAGAGCTATGGCTACACCCTGGTGGGGACGGCCCCGACCGTACCGCTCACCACCGTCATCCCCACCGTGATCGTGCCGATCCGCCTGACCGTCTCCGACTATTCGGTGGACGGGGTTCATCCGGTGGTGCTCGACGGGACGCGGGCCATACCCTCGATGCTGGGCAGCCCGATCTTCCACGCCTCGCCCTACGCCATCGGCAACCTGCAGTTCGCCGACGCCATGCTGCGCACTGAATTCCCGAACGCGGCGGGCCGGTGGCATACCGTCTTCTCGCCGTCGGTCGCCGCGCCCATCGATATCGTGGCCCCGCCTGGAACGGTGCGGGTGATCAAAACCAAGTCGGGCAATCTGCTGGGCGTGATCCGCGATGGAAGCATCATCGATATCGGCCGCGACGCCCCCATCAATGTCGCCCTGCGCGCCGCGTCGCCCCAGACCTATGTGGTGTTCGTCACCTACAACGCCTTGGAGGCGAGCGCCTTCGGCTATCACAGCTTCGCCTACACCCAAAAGAAGGCCAGCGCCGTCGTCTACACCTACACCTCTTGGTTGGAAGGGGTAAACGACGCCTTCACCATCCCCTCGCCCGACGCCGCCACCCTGGCTCACGAGATCGCCGAGGTTGTCCACGACCCGCTGATCACCAGCGTGACGCTCAAATGGGGCGACGCCTTCAACAACAATCGCTGCTTCCAGAAATTGATCGAGGTCGGCGACGCGGTGGAGGACGCCCCGGCCAAGGTCCAACTGTGGAAACAGACCGTCCAGGCCGGCGGCACGGTGAAGACCTACACTTTGCAGACCGAGGCCCTCCTGCCCTGGTTCGAGCGGCAGACGCCCTCGACGGCCCTGGACGGCGCCTACAGCTTTCCCGACCAGGCGTCGCTCACCACGGCGGCGCCGCTCACGTGCGTGGGATAACGATCGTCGGCGGGACCCCTGGCCAAACCGCACGCGCCGCGATAGGTTACATGTAATTTCGCGGAGTTTGGACCATGGCCCCGGCGTCCCGACCAAAGCCCTCGCGCCTCAAGGTGCGGGAACATCGCGAGCGGTTGCGCGGTCAAGGTCTGCGGCCGATCCAGATATGGGTCCCAGATGTGCGCGCTGGCGCATTCCGCGCCGAGGCCCGCCGGCAATCCCTCGCGGTGGCTTCGAGCGCAAACGCGAGCGCCGATCAGGCGTTCATCGACGCCGCTTCGGTCTGGGACGAATGAAGCGCGGAGAGATTTGGACCGTCTCGGGCGCCAGGGACTATGCGGGCAAGGCGCGGCCGGCCGTCATCGTGCAGGACGACAGCTTCGATCGAACCGATTCAGTCACCCTTTGCGCCTTCACCACCGACACGACCGAGGCGGCCTTGTTTCGGCTGCTCGTGACGCCCGATGAGCGCAACGGGCTGCGCGCCGCCTGCCGCCTGATGGCGGACAAGATCATCACCGTCCCCAAATCCAAGATCGGCGCGCGGGTCGGCCGATTGGCCGATGAAGACATTCTGCGCCTCAATCGCGCCATGCTGGTGTTCCTCGGATTGGCGATCTCGCCGCGAGCGATGCGCGGAAAGCTGTGATGCAAGGCATGGTGATCGCCGTCACCGGCGGTTTCGGGGTCCTGGGGCGGGCGGTGGTCGTCGCGGCGCGGGCAGCCGGGGCGGAGGCGGCGGCGATCGGCCGCTCCGCCGCGCCGGCCAATTTCGAGGATGACGTTCTGGCGATCGGCGAGACCGATCTGGCCGATCCGGCCGCGGCGGCCCGGGCCTTGGAGGCGGTGGCGGCGCGTTTCGGCCGGCTGGACGCCCTGGTCAACGCGGCCGGCGCCTTCCGCTGGCAGGCCGTGGCCGACGAGCCGTTCGAAACCTGGACGCGGCTTTTTGCGGTCAATGTGCTGACGGCGGCGGCGGCGTCCAGGGCGGCTCTGCCGCATCTGGCCGCTTCGGGACGCGGGGCGATCGTCAACGTCGGCGCCGCGGCGGCGCTCGAGGCCGGAGCGGGCATGGGTCCCTACGCGGCGGCCAAGGCCGGCGTTCATCGCCTGACCGAAGCCTTGGCGCGGGAGTGGAAGGGCAAGGTGCGGGTCAACGCCATCCTGCCCTCAATCCTCGACACGCCCGCCAATCGCGCCGATATGCCGGGGGCCGATCCCGCCGCCTGGGTCTCTCCGGCGGAGGCCGCCGAAGCCGTCCTGTTTCTGGCCTCGCCGCGCGCCTCGGCGATCACCGGCGCCTTGCTGCCGGTGATCGGGCGCGTATGAAAGGCGGGCGCGGCGAGCGGCGATGGAAACGGCGATGGAGCATTTCGACGTCCTGGTGGTCGGGGCCGGCATTTCCGGCATCGGGGCCGGCTACCACCTTCAGACCCTGTGCCCGGGCCGGACCTACGCCGTCTTCGAGGGGCGAGAAGCGCTGGGCGGCACCTGGGATCTGTTCCGCTATCCGGGCATCCGCTCGGACAGCGACATGTTCACCTTGGGCTATGGGTTCAAGCCGTGGACCCACGCCAAGGCCATCGCCGACGGCCCCTCCATCCTGGAGTATCTGGAGGAAACCTCCCGGCAATACGGCATCGATCGGCATATCCGCTACCGCCATAGGGTGACCGGCGCGGCGTGGTCATCCGATGAGTCGCGCTGGGCGGTGGATTATGAGACCGGGGCCGACCGCGTGGCCGCTCGCGCCACCTGCAACTTCCTTTTCATGTGCACCGGCTATTTCAACTACGCCCAAGGCTACCGGCCGCGTTTCCCGGACGAGGAACGCTTCACCGGGCCGATCGTCGAGCCGCAGTTCTGGCCGCCCGACCTGGACTACGCGGGCAAGCGGGTGGTGGTGATCGGCAGCGGGGCGACGGCGGTGACCCTGGTTCCGGCCCTCGCCGCGAGCGCCGCCCATGTGACCATGCTGCAGCGTTCGCCGACCTACGTGGTGTCGCGCCCGGGCGAGGACGCCTTCGCCAACACACTGCGCAAATGGCTGCCGGCCAAGCTGGCCTACGCCCTCGTGCGCTGGCGAAATGTGCTCTTTCAGATGCACATCTACAATGTCGCGCGAAAGAAGCCGGCGGCGACCAAGCAAGCCATCGTCGACATGGCCCGCGCCGCGCTTGGCCCCGACTACGATGTCGACACCCATTTCACTCCGTCCTACGACCCGTGGACCCAACGGCTGTGTCTGGTTCCCGACGCCGACCTGTTCGAGGCGCTCAAGGCCGGCCGTGCCGAGGTGGTCACCGACCGTATCGAGCGGTTCACGCCGGAGGGGATAGAGCTGAAGTCCGGCAAGGCGATGGTGGCGGACATCATCGTCGCCGCCACGGGCCTTGACATGCAGGTCCTGAGCGGTGCGGCGTTCACGGTTGACGGCGCGCCGGTCGATTTCAGCCGCGCCTTCAACTACAAGGGCATGATGTACAGCGGGGTCCCCAACCTCGCCTCGGTGTTCGGCTACATCAACGCCTCGTGGACCCTGAAGGCCGACCTCATCGCCAAGCATGTGAGCCGCATCCTGCGCCACATGGATCGCCATGGGTTCACCCAGGTGCGCCCGGTGAACGACGATCCGGACATGGCCCCGGCGCCCTGGTTCGATTTCTCGTCCGGCTACATCCAGCGGGCCCTGGAGCATTTCCCCAAGATGGGACCGACGACGCCGTGGCGCGCCCACCAGAACTACGTCAAGGATCTGCTCTATCTGCGAAGCGGCACGGTGAACGACGGCGTGCTGCGGTTTTCGGGCCCGGCGAATAACCAACGGGAGCCGGCGCCGCCGGCTCCCGCCGCGGGCGTCGAACCGGCTTTAGGATAAGTCCCGGAAAGGTCGCCCCAACCGATCCCGCCAAGTCTGGCGCAATCGGATCGCGCCGGTGCCTTCGCGATTGCAACGATTGTGGATCGCGGCGGGAGGGGTTAACCCTTCGGAAAAAGCGGAGCCGAAGACGCCGATGTTTGGAGCCGCCCGCTTAAGGATCGCGACCGCCGGGCCAGCCGGCGCCGACCCGGAAGCGCGCCTGATTGGGCGCGTGGCGCGCGGCGATCGGCGGGCGTTCGAAGAACTCTACCGCATCTATCACCCCAGGCTCACCCGCTTTCTGCTCAGCATGACCCGCCGACCGCACTTGGCCGAGGAGGTGCTCGGCGACACTCTGCTGGTTGTTTGGCGGCGCTCGGGCGACTTCTACGGGCGCAGCAAGGTTTCCACCTGGATCTTCGCCATCGCCTATCGAAAGGCCCTCACCGCCCTACGTCGCCTCGACGAACCGCCCGACGACCCCGACGTCGACGCGCGGGAGAGCCCCGACGCAGGGCCCGAGCAGCGGCTCGGCCAGAGCCAGATCAAGTCGGTGTTGCTGGGGGCCATCGGCGAATTGTCGGCCGATCATCGGGCGGTGGTGGACCTCGCCTATTTTCACGAGATGTCCTGTCGGGAAATCGCCGACATCATGGGCTGCCCGGCCGATACGGTGAAGACCCGCCTGTTCCACGCCCGCCGCCACCTGAAGAGCAAGCTGGCCGGGCGGCTGGCGGACTGGCTGTGAGGCGCCGATGACCGGGCGCGTCGTTCCCCTGCGCGGCGATGAACATCTCGAAGCCAGTTCGCTGCTCCCCTGGTATGTGACCGGCCGCCTCGGCGCGGACGAGCGGGCGCGGGTGGAGGGCCATCTGAATGAGTGTGCGGCGTGCCAGGCCGAGCTGAAGTCCGAACGCGCGCTGCGCGCCCAGATCGCCGGCCTGGACCTGGGCGTGGAGGGGGACTGGGCGAAACTGCGCGCCCGCCTGGAGCGCGACCGGCGCGGCGGGGGGCGCGCCCGGCTGGGCGCGACCGCGCGCGGTTGGTCCTGGGGAGCGAGATGGCGCGGTGGGCGGCTCGCCTGGGCGTTGGCCCCGGCGCTGGCCGTGGTGCTGCTGGCGGCCGGCGCGCTGTTCGTCTCGGTGAAGCCGGCGCGCTATCACACCTTGGGCGCGGGGCCGGCGGCGCCGGCGGCCAACGTGGTGGTGATGTTCAATCCGCGGGCGAGCGAAGCGGATTTGCGCCGCGTTCTGGAGGCCAGCGGCGCGCGCCTGGTGGACGGGCCGACCGGCGCCGACGCGTGGCTCGTGCATGTGCCGGCCGCCGCGCGGGCCGCCGCCCTGCGCCGACTTCGCGCCCAGCCGCAGATCGTGCTGGCCGAGCCGGTGGATTCCGGCGCGTCCCGATGATGCGCCGCCTGTCTCGATGGATGGCGATCGGCGTGGCGCTCTGCCTGGGGATGTCGTTGGCCGCACCCAGCGGCGCTCGCGCCGGCGAGGCGGCGGCGCGCGAGGCGGAGACCGCCGCCGCGCGGCAGATCCTGGTGCTGTTGCGGCTCGCGCCCGAGCACTATCGCCCCGGCGCCGACTACGGCGGAGGCTATGGCGAGGGGCCGGCCCGCGCCGCCCACCGGCGAATCGCCGCCGCCCTGGCGCGCCAGCATGGGCTCACCTTGGCCAGCGACTGGCCGCTCCCCCTGGCGGGGGTGGATTGCTTCGTCATGAACGTGCCGGCCGGCGGCTCGCCGGACGCCCTGGCGGCGGCGCTGTCCCACGACAAGGCAGTGGCCTGGGCCGAGCCGATGAGGCTCTATCATGGCGAGGGCGCGCCGGCCCCCAACGACCCGCTCTTTCCCTTTCAGCCCGCCGCGCGGGAGTGGGGTCTGGCCGATCTCTACGCCATCGCCACCGGCCGCCATGTCCGCGTGGCGGTCATCGACAGCCTGGTCGAGCGCGCCCATCCCGATCTCGTCGGGCAGGTGGAGCTTGCCGAGGACTTCGTGGGCGATCCTCCGACGGCGGCCGAGTGGCACGGGACCGGCGTGGCCGGCGTCATCGCCGCCCGAGCCAACAATGGGATCGGCATGGCCGGCGTGGCGCCCAACGCCCGCTTGCTGGCGCTGCGCGCCTGCTGGCAGGCGCCCGGGACGCGAGGCGCCGCATCGGCCAGCCTGTGCGACAGCCTCAGCCTGGCCAAGGCTCTCCATTTCGCGATAGCTCACAAAGCGCAGGTCATCAACCTCAGTCTGAGCGGGCCGGCCGATCCGCTGCTGGGCAAGCTCATCGACGTGGCCCTGGCCCGCGGCGTCACGGTGGTCGGGGCGGTCGATGGAGACCTGCCCGGCGGCGGCTTTCCGGCCTCGCACCCCGGGGTGGTGGCGGTGGCCGACGAGTCGCTGGGCGTCCAGGCCGCCGGTGTTTTCGTCGCGCCTGGCCGCGATGTGCCGACCACCCAGCCCGGCGGGCGGTGGTTTCTGGTCAACGGCAGCTCATTCGCCGCGGCGCAGGTCAGCGGCCTCTTCGCCCTGGCGCGCGAACGAAACGGGCGCGCCCAAGGCGCCTCGGCCCTGGTGAGGGCGCCGGCGGGAAGCGCGATCGACGCCCGCGCCACCCTGCTGCGCGGAACGCGCCCCATCCGGCGCGCCGGCGTCGTCACCGCGCGAATCGTCCCCCACCGCTCGTCGCCAGAGCGCTCTGTCGCAAAAGTGGGAACCGGTTTTGCGACCGGAAAGCGCTCCGGTGTTTAGGGGAGAGCCTGTTTACCCCGACCGGGTTGATTCAACCCGATCGGGACAGGCTCTGGAGTGACCACGCGGCGTCTCCGCGCTCTGGGCGTCGCCCTCGCCGTCGTCTCGCCTTGCCTGGCCCGGCCGGCCGAGGCCCAATGGGCGATCGCCGTCGCCGCCGACTCGGACGAGCGGTTTCGCGGCCTCTCGCTGAGCGAC
>JBPCMA010000012.1:0-4727 GCA_051002715.1 Caulobacteraceae bacterium | reverse complement strand
TGCCCGAGGAGAAACGGGCCATCGAGCGGCGCGGCACCACCAACCCCGACGCCTACAACCTCTATCTCATGGCCCGCCAGCAATACGTCAGCGGCAATCAGGGCGACCTGCGGCGCGAGGAGGCGATTGTCCGCCTGTGCCGGCGGGCGACGCAAATCGATCCGAGCTACGCCCGCTCCTGGGCGCTCATGGCCCTGGCCCAGACCTCGCTGCACTTCCGCTACGGCCAGAGCGGCGACAACGGCCTGGCCGCCGCCGAACGCGCCCTCGAGATCGACCCCGATCTGGCCGAACCGCACGCCGTCAAGGCGCGCCATCTGCGGGAACACGGCCAAAGCGAGGAGGCGTCGGCCGAGATCGAGGTGGCGCTGGGCCTGGATCCGGAGTCCTACGAGGTCAATCTGTGCGCCGGCTATCTCAGTTTCCGCCTGCGCCGATTCGAGGACGCCGTCCGCTACTACGAAAGGGCGGCGGCGCTGATGGAGGCGGACTTCACCTCCGCCGGAACGCTCTATTCCTGCTACACCGCGATCGGCGACAAGGAGGGTGTGCGGCGGGCGGCGTTGATGACCCTCGCCCGCACCGAGGCGGCCCTGGCCCAAGACCACAGCAATGGGTCGGCCATGGGGTTCGCGGTGGTCGCCCTGGCGGTCCTGGGCGAGGCCGAAAGGGCCAGGGCCTACATCGATCGCGCCCTGCTGATCGATCCGGACAACCTCAACATGCGCTATAATTTCGCCTGCGCCCTGTGCGTCCACCTGGGCGACACCGACGGAGCGCTAGACCTGCTGGGCCCACTGTTCGCGACCACCAACCTGACCTGGCTGAACCACATCAAGGTCGATCCCGACCTGGACACGATCCGCGCCGACCCGCGTTTCGGCGCCATGGTCGCCGCCGCCGAGACGCGCCTGGCGGCGGCCGACGAACCGGGAGAGGCGGCGTGATTTCGCCGGGCGGCTCTAACTCACCCCCCGGTGATCGAACACCCGCTTGGCCTTGCCCTCCGACCGCGCGAGGGCGCCACCGTCTGCCAACACCACCTCGGCATTGATCCCCAGCCGGTCTTTGATCCGCCGCCCCAGCGCCCTCCCCGCTTCCGCGCAAGCCTCCGCCGCCGAGCCGGCCGCCGGCTCGACGGTCACGCATAGTCTGTCGAGAGCCCCTTCGCGGCTCACATCGATCCTATAGTGGGGAGCCACGCCGGCCGTCTCCAGCACCAGCTCCTCGATCTGGCGGGGGAAGAGGTTGACGCCGCGCACGATCAGCATGTCGTCGCAGCGCCCCAGCACCCTTTCGATGCGGCGGAACGGGTGGGGCGCGACGGGCGGATGAAGGCGGGTGAGATCACCGGTGCGGTAGCGGATCACCGGCATGGCCTCGCGGGTGAGCGAAGTCAGCACCAGTTCGCCCAGTTCTCCGTCGTGGAGCGGCGCGCCGGTGTCGCGGTCCACCACCTCGGGCAGAAAATGGTCCTCCCAGAGGGTGAGCGGCCCGCGCGCGTCGGCCCGCTCCTGGGCAACGCCTGGACCCATCACTTCGGAAAGACCGTAGAGGTCGAGGGCGGCGACGCCCCACCGCCGCTCGATCTCGCCGCGCATCGCCTCGCTCCACGGCTCGGCGCCGTGGACGCCGATCTCCAGCGAAGTCGCGCGCGGATCGACGCCGGCCCGCTCCATCGCCTCGGCCAGGGCCAGCATGTAGGAGGGGGTGCAGGCGATGATCCGCGGTTTCAAGTCCAGGATGAGCTGGATCTGCCGCTCGGTCTGGCCGCCGGAGACCGGCAGCACGGCGAGCCCCAGCCGCTCGGCCCCGGCGTGCAGCCCCAGGCCGCCGGTGAAGAGGCCATAGCCATAGGCGTTGTGCAGGATGTCGCCGGCTCGCGCCCCGGCGGCGGAAAGTGAGCGCGCCACCAGCTGCGCCCACACATCCAGGTCGCCTTGCGTATAGGCGACGATGGTCGGCTTGCCGGTGGTGCCCGACGAGGCATGCAGCCTCGCGATCTGGTCTCGCGCGACCGCGACCGTGCCGAACGGATAATGGTCGCGGAAGTCGGTCTTGAGGGTGAACGGCAGGCGGGGCAGGTCTTCCAGCCGGAGATTCGCGCTCTCCGGCGATCCCGCCTCTCGGCATCGTTTGTCGTACCAAGGGAGTGTGCGGGCGCAGGCGACCGAGGCGCGCAGGCGCTCTGTCCGTAGCGCGCGGAGGTCTTCGCTCGTCACCGCGCACCCCGAGGTTTCAAACCGCGTTCATGGTCAAAAGATCGTAGGTGGCGGCGACCTCGCCAGCCTGGTTGGTGACCACCACGCCCCAGCGCACCTCGCCCATCTGCGGCGTGCGCGGGGCCTTGGACTTGACGGTCAGGGCCACGGTCATGGAATCGCCGGGCCGCACGGGTTTGAGGAAACGCAGGGAATCGAGCCCATAGTTGGCCAGCACCGGCCCCGGAGCGGGATCGACGAACAGGCCGGCGGCGAAGGCGAGGATCAGATAGCCGTGCGCCACCCGCCCGCCGAAGATGGGGCTCGCCTTGGCCGCTTCCTCGTCCATGTGGGCGTAGAAGGTGTCGCCGGTGAAATGGGCGAAGTGTTCGATGTCTTCCAGGGTGATCGTCCGGCTGGCGGTCTCCAGAGTGTAGCCGAGCTCGAGTTCGCCGTAGCGCTGGCGGAATGGGTGGGTCTGCCCCGTGGTTTGCGGCGCGCCGGGAAGCTGGCGCTCGACGATCCGGCTCAAGGTGCGAGGCGAGCCCTGCAGGGCGGTGCGCTGCATGTAGTGGGTCACCCCGCGCACCCCGCCCATCTCCTCGCCGCCGCCGGCCCGGCCGGGGCCGCCGTGAACGAGGCTGGGCAGCGGCGAGCCGTGGCCGGTGGACTCCTTGGCGCAGTCGCGGTCGATGACGACCAGCCGCCCGTGAAAGGCCCCCGCTCCCAGCACCACCTCGCGCGCCACCGCCGGATCGTGGGTGAAGAGCGAGGCGACCAGCGATCCCTTGCCGAGGTTGGCCAGGGCCACCGCGTCGGCGAGGTCGGCGTAGGGCATGAGGGTGGCGACCGGGCCGAAGGCCTCGACGTCGTGGACGGCGGCGGCGCGCCACGGATCGTCGGCCCTTAGCAGGATGGGCGAGAGGAATGCGCCGGCCGCGGCGTCGGCGCCCTTGACATCCACCGCGTCCGAATCGCCGAACACGATGCGGGCGGCCTTGGCCAGTTCGGCGACCTTGCCACGCACATCATCGCGCTGAGCGCGGCTGACCAGCGGCCCCATGCGCACCGCCTCGTCGCGCGGATCGCCGACCACGACCTTGGCCAGCGCCTCCTTTAGGGCCGCCTCGGCGGCGTCGATGTGCCCGGCCGGAACCAGGGCGCGGCGGATGGCGGTGCATTTCTGGCCCGCCTTGACGGTCATCTCGCGGACGACCTCCCTGATGAACAGGTCGAATTCGGGCGTCTCCGGCCCCGCGTCCGGCCCCAGGATCGAGGCATTGAGGGAGTCCTGCTCGGCGATGAACCGCACCCCCTCGCGCAGGACCGCCGGATGGGCCTTGAGGGCGGCGGCGGTGGCGGCCGAGCCGGTGAAACTCACCACGTCCTGGCCGGTCAGATGGTCGAACAGGTCACCGGTCGAGCCCACGATCAGTTGCAAGGCGCCGGCCGGCAGGACGCCCGCCTCGATGAGGATCCGGAACGCCGCCTCGGTGAGCCAGGCGGTGGCGGAGGCCGGCTTGACGATGGCCGGGACGCCGGCCAGCAGGGTGGGCGCCAGCTTTTCCAGCATCCCCCAGACCGGGAAGTTGAAGGCGTTGATATGGACCGCGACGCCCTGAAGCGGCGTCCAGACGTGCTGGCCGATGAAGGCGCCGGTCTTGCCAAGGATCTCCGGCTCGCCGTCGATCAGCAGATGGGCGGCGGGTAGTTCGCGGCGGCCCTTGGAGGCATAGGCGAACAGGGTCCCCGCCCCGCCCTCGATGTCGATCCAGCCGTCCTGACGGGTGGCGCCGGTGGAGAAGGAAAGTTCGTAGAGTTCTTCCTTGCGCGCCATCACCGCCTCGGCCAGGGCCTTGAGCATTTTGGCGCGGTCGTGGAAGGTCAGCGCCCGCAGCGCCGGGCCGCCGACGGCGCGCGCGTGCTCGGCCATGGCCGCGAAATCCAGCCCCGCCGAGCCGCCCTCGGCCACCGCCTCGCCGGTCACCGCCGAGCAGGCCGTCGCCGCGCGACCGGTTGGGGCGGTCCAGCGGTCCTGGGCGTAGCTCATCAGCTTGAGAGGCGTCATCGGCGGGGCTTTCTTCAGCGCCCGACGAAGCGCGGCGGGCGTTTGTTGGTGAAGGCCTCGACGCCCTCGGCGTAGTCGGCGGTCAGGCCGAGGGCGCGCTGGGCGTCGCGCTCGGCGTCGAGCGCTTGGTCGAAACCCAGCCCCCAGCCGGCGCGGATCAGGCGTTTGGTCTCGGCAAGCCCCGCCGTGGGGGCGGCGGCGAACTTGACGACAAGGGCCTCGGCCTCTTCCATCAGCTTGTCGTCGTCCACGCAGCGCCAGATCAGGCCCCAGGCTTCGGCCTGTTCGGCCAGAAGGGGCGCGCCGGTCAGCGCCAGGCCCATCGCCCGCGCCTGGCCGACCAGCCTCGGCAAGACCCACGTCCCACCCGAATCGGGGATGAGGCCGATGGCCGAGAAGCTCTGGATGAATTTGGCCGAGCGGGCCGCCAGGACCAGGTCGCAGGCCAGGGCGATATT
>JBPCMA010000011.1:0-4184 GCA_051002715.1 Caulobacteraceae bacterium | reverse complement strand
CCGGCCTGGCGGCGGCGCTCTATCAGCGCGGCGTCGACTGGGTGCAGATTCCCACCACCCTGCTGGCCCAAGTCGATTCCTCGGTGGGCGGCAAGACCGCCATCGACACGGCGCGCGGCAAGAACCTCGTCGGCGCCTTTCATCAGCCGCGCCTGGTCCTGGCCGACCTGGCGGCCCTTGACACCCTGCCGGCGCGCGAGATGATCTGCGGCTACGCCGAGGTTTTCAAATATGCGCTCATGGGCGATGGCGCCTTCTTGGGCTGGCTGGAAGTTCATGGAGCGGATGTGCTGGCGCGCGCGCCCGGGGCGCTCGCCCACGCCGTCCGTCGGTCGGTGGAAACGAAGGCGGCCATCGTGGCGCGCGACGAGCGGGAAGGGGAGGGGGGCGTCCGCGCCCTCTTGAATCTCGGCCATACCTTCGCCCACGCTCTGGAGGCGGAGAGCGGCTTTGGCGAGGCGCTCAAGCACGGCGAGGCGGTGGGTCTGGGCTGCGTTCTGGCCTTCTCCTTTTCCGCCGCCCTCGGCCTGTGCGCGCCCGGCGAAGCCGAGCGGGTGCGCGCCGCGGCGGCCGCGGCGGGCCTGCCCATCCGCTTGGCCGACGTCCCCGGCGGCCCGTTTTCCGCCGCCGCGCTGATCGCCCACATGGGCCGCGACAAGAAGGCGCGCGGCGGGGCGCTCACCCTGATCCTGGCGCGGGGGATCGGCGAGGCTTTCGTCGCCGCCGGCGTCGAGCGCGAAGCCCTGCGCGCCTTTCTCATCGCCCAAGGAGCCCTTCCATGATCGCCGCGATCTGGGCCATCTCCCTGCTCATCCTGGCCCTGCTGGCGGTGTCGGCGGTGTTCTCGGCCGCCGAGACGGCTCTGACCCGCGCCAGCCGCGGGCGGATGCACCAGCTGGAGCGCGACGGCGACCGGGGCGCGGGGAGGGTCAATCGCCTGCTCTCCGACCAGGAAACCATGATCGGCGCGGTGCTAATCGGCTACAATGTGATCAACATCCTCTCCTCCTCGCTCGCCACCGAATTCATCACCCGCGTGCTTCCCGGCGGCTGGGGGGTGGCCGTGGCCACGGCGATCATGACCGTGCTGGTGGTGGTGTTCGTGGAGGTGTTGCCCAAGACATTGGCCATCGTGCGGGCCGACGAAGTGGCCCGGGCCCTTTCGGCTCCGATGCTGGTCATCGTGCGCGTCCTGGGGCCGGTGATCTACGCCGTGCAATGGATCGTGCGCCACACCCTGCGCCTGTTCGGCGTCGATCTGGACATGACCGCCGATGTCCTGGCGGCGCACGAGGAAATCCGCGGGGCGGTGGAATATCACCATTCCGAAGGGGCGGTGGGAAGCCGCGACCGCCGGATGCTGGGCGGGGTGCTCGACCTTTCCGACATGGACGTCGCGGAGGTCATGGTCCACCGCAAGTCGATGTCGATGATCGACGCGGGCCTAACGGCGCGCGAGGTGGTGGCGCGGGTGCTGGCCTCGGAGCATTCGCGCCTGCCCCTCTTTCGCGGCGAGCCGGAGAACGTCGTCGGCATTCTCCATTCAAAGGACCTGCTCAAGGCGGTCGCCGAGGCCCAGGGCCGGCTGGACGCCGTCGATCCGGCCGCCATCGCCCGCGAGCCGTGGTTTATCCCCGAAACCACCAACCTGAAGGACCAGCTCAACGCCTTTCTCAAGCGCCGCCGCCACTTCGCCCTGGTGGTGGACGAATACGGCGGCCTGCAGGGCTTGGTGACGCTGGAGGACATACTGGAGGAAATCGTCGGCGACATCGAAGACGAACACGACCATGCGGTGCAGGGGGTGCGCCGCCAGGCCGACGGTTCGGTGCATGTGGACGGCGAGGTCACGGTGCGCGACCTCAACCGAGCCATGGACTGGGATTTGCCCGACGAGCACGCGGTCACCGTCGCCGGCCTGGTCATCCACGAGGCGCGCGCCATCCCCGAGCCAGGCCAGAAGTTCCTCTTCCACCGCCATCGCTTTCAGATTCTGCGCCGCCAGCGCAATCAGATCACCGTGCTGCGGGTCAGCCCGCCCATAGCGCGGGAAGACGAGGACTGAGATCGCTGCTGTCCAGCGGGTCGCCCAGGGTCGATGTTGGGCAAACCCGTCGACGCCGGTCGATAGCGAAGCTTGTCATCTGCCTATTGACACCATACATGTAGCGGGTACACCGACGCCGTGAAGATCCTTGGCATCCGGCACAAAGGACTCGCGCGGCTCTACGAGCGGAACGATGCGTCCGGAATCGACCGGCGGCTGGTAGGCAAGTTGCGGCTGCAACTGAACTTTCTCGACGCCATGGCGAGCGGCGGCGAACTTGGCGCCCTTCCGGTCTGGAAGCCGCACCGGCTGAGCGATGGACGTTGGAGCTTTCACGTCACCGCCAACTGGCGCCTCACATTCCGCGTGGACGACGGCGCCGGCGAGATATCGATGTTGAATCTGGAAGACTATCACTAGGAGACCCCGGTCAATGATGCACAGCCCTCCCCATGTCGGCGAGTTCGTCCGCGAGGTGATCGCGGAAAACGGACTCAACATGTCCTCCGGCGCGCGTGTCCTGGGCGTCACCCGCCAGGCGCTTTCGACGCTGGCGAATTGCCGGGGCGGCCTGTCGCCCGACATGGCCGTTCGCATCGAAAAGGCCTTTGGGGTCCGGATGGACACCCTGTTGCGGATGCAGACCAACCATGAGATCGCCCAGGCTCGGCGGCGCGCCGACGCCATCCACGTGGAGCGCTTCGCGACCGCGTAGCACCGTTGACGCCGCCGGACGCGTGCGTTGTAGGCATTCGGCGGCCGCGAGGGGGCAAGCCGCCGCCTATCCTATCGAGATGTGTGAGCCTTCCTTGACCGCGAGTGGAGCCACGTCCGCTTCGCCCCGCCCTCCGCGTCAACCTCTTGACAACGTCTCTTTAAGCGCGACAAATCGCCGCCGTCGCGCCCACGCGCGACAGTCGGACCCGGGAGCGGGGCCGGCATCGGGGCGTATCCAGTCGGTAATAGTGAAAATCGCGGAATTGGGCGCCGTCCGCCCATCGTGCTGTTCAACTCTCTGACCCGCGTAAGCTTTTCATATCAACGCATTCGCCTCTGGGGGGCAGACATGAGCGACGTCAACAAAACCGGCACTCTGGGCAAGCACGGCAAGAATGGCTCGGGGCCGGGCGTCCCTGGCCACTACGGCTACGCCGGCGGCTACGCCCTAGCCAGCAACACCGGCGGTGGCGGCACGAGCAATACCGCCGAGGCCAGCGGAGGCGCGGGCGGCTATGGCGGCAATGGCGGCAGCGGGGCCGGAACGGGCGGCATGGCCGGCGCCGGAGGCGCGGGCGGCGGCGCCGACGCCATCGTATCCTTCAGCGTAAGCACCGGCTCGACGATCACGGCCGGCGCGGCCGCCGTGGGCGGCGCTGGCGGCGACGCCGGCAAGCCCGGCAACTACACCCTCGGCAACACTGGCATGGGTAACTTGGGAGGCGTTGGCGGCGCGGCCACGGCCAGCGCGACGGCGAACAATTCCAAAGGCCCGGCCCAATCGACGGCCAGTTCGGCCGGCGGCGATGGTGGCCGGGCGTTCGGTCCAGGCGGCGTCGGCGGCGCCGGCGGCGTCGCCAGCAACACCACGGCCACCGCCACGGGAACCACCTACGCCCGGGCCACGGTCAACCAGGCCGGCGGGACTGGCGGTCGGGGCTACGGCGGGGCGAGCGGCGGGGCGGGGGCGAACAGTTCCCTCATCAATGCCGCAAGCGGCTCGGCGGCCGCCGCCGGTCAACTGGGGCTCCACCAGACCGCCAATGGCGGCGCTGGCGGCTACAGCAGCGCCGGGACCGCTGGGACGGCGGGGACGGGGACGTCGAGCCTGACGGCGAGCAACAACACCGTGGCCAACCTGCGCGGCTACGGCACTGCCGACGGTGGGTCGGGCGGCGGGGCCGGCGGCACCGGGAACGGCGCGGCGGGCGGCCTGGCGACCTCGGGCGCCTATGTGAGCGGCGCCCACGCCATCGTGGCGGGCGGCTACGCCACCGGCGGGCGGGGCGGGCGGGCCTTCGGGACCGGAACGGGCGGAACGGGCGGCGCTGCTTCGGCGACCGCCACGGGGACGAGCACGACCAAGGGTTCGGACTCTGTGACCGTCAATGCCGGCGCCACCGGCGGCGCCGGATATGGC
>JBPCMA010000010.1:0-7319 GCA_051002715.1 Caulobacteraceae bacterium | reverse complement strand
GCGCCGGTCAGTTCCTTGAAGAAGGCGATCACCCGCGCCTCGGCCTTTTTGGTCGGCCCCTCCGGGTTGCCGTCGTCCAGGTGCAGGGTGAGCACCGAATGGGACGGCATCCTCGGGTCGGGCAAGCCGTCCGCCGCGGCGATCTCTATGGCCTCGAAACGGTTGCCGAAGGTTGCCTGGAGGGTCTCGAACCGCGCCTCTGGAACGAAGGGGTCGCCGAAGAAGCGCAGGCCGATCATGGAAAGATCCTCCTCTTCGAATCGCCGTTTGGCGCAGGCGATCTCGCCGGCCGAGGCGCCGATCCCCGCCGCCCGGCGCTTCGACCCGGCCGCCAGGGGCAGGGACGGTTGCGAGAGAACCGGAGCGACGACGCTGGGCTCGGTCATCATGGCCAGGGCGAAGCCGCCGGTGAAGCACATGCCGATCGCCCCCACCCCCTTGCCGCCGCATTCGGCGTGGGCGTGGGCCGCCAGGGCGCGCAGCCAGTCGACGATCGGGCTGGATTTGTCGGCGGCCCAGACGTTGAATTCCCGCCTGATGCAGATTCCCTTGATCATTTCGCCCAGGGAATAGAGCGGGGTCACCTCGCGCCCCGGATCGCCGAACAGGCTGGGGCAGAACGCCGTCATCCCCGCCGCCGCGACCCTGTCGGCGAAACGGATCACCTGGGGATGCAGGCCCGGCATCTCATGAATGACGACGACCGCCGGCCCGCTTCCCCGCCGCCACACCGGCCGCGTCCAGCGACCCTTGGGATCGGTGAAGTCGAAGCGGGCGTAATCCTTCAGGGCGTCCAGGTCAGCCATGGGCGGCCTCGCCCTTGGGAGGTTGAGAAAAGGCCTGCTGGGCGGCGCTCCGCCACCTTCCGGCGAAAACCAGATAGATCGGCAATGGGGCGATGGCCAGCAGAGCCGACAAAAGACCGCTCATCGGATCGTCCCAAACCATCAGGGCGATCAAGCCCGCCTGGGCCAGAACCGCGGCGATGGCGATCCACGGAAAGAGCGGCATCTTCCACGGCCTCTCCAGATCGGGCTCGGCGATCCGCAGGCGGATGGCCGATAGGCAGACCATCAGGATGGAGAAGGTAATCCACGGCTGGGAGATGCGGACCAGGCTTTCATAGCTGCCGGTGGCCGTGAACAGCATGGCGACGACGGCGATCAGGGTCACGCTGCGCCGGGGCGCGCCGCCCTTCGCCACCGCGCCCAAGGCCGGGGGCAGGGCGCCATCGCGGGCCATGCGCCAGGTGACGCGCGAGGCGATCATGACGATCAAATTGGCGATGGCCGCCAGCGACATCGCGCCGATGGCGGTGATGGCCAGATCGCCGGCCACGCCCAGCGAGACCTTGGCCGCGTCGCCCACCGCCAGGGCCGACCCGGCGATGGCGGCCGGCGTGAGGACGTGGAGAACGGCGGCGTTCATCAGCACGTAGAGCACCGCGACCATGGCGATTCCCCCGAAGATCGAGCGCGAGACATTGCGATCGGGCCGCGTCACCTCTTCGGAAAAATAAATGGCGGCGTCCCAGCCGGCGTAGGTCTGAAAGATCACCCGGACGGCCATGACCAGCGCGCTTCCCGAGGCGGCGCCGATCGCCGCCGCGTGCGTGGCTGCCGCGCTCGCCGGCGCGCGGGGAGAGAGAAACAGGACCGCCGCCAACAGCAGGAAGGCCGCCCCCTTGAGGGCGCTGCCGAGGCTTTGCGAGGCGCCGCTTACCTTGGTGCCCAACCAGTTGACGACCGCCACCGCCGCGATCAGCCCGCAACCGATCGCCCCGGCGGAAAGGCCGCCGGCGAAGCCCAGGCGGTGGACGTATTCGCCGAACACCACCGCGACGAAGGCGCTGGCGCCGACCCAGGCTAGCCAGTTCACCCAGCCGGTCAGAAAACCTACGGTCGGACCGAAGGCCCGCTCGGCGATGGGAAAAGGCCCCCCGGCCATCGGTACCGAGGCGCCGGCCTCCACCACCGGCATGGCCGCCAGCATGGTGACCGCGCCGCCCGCCACCCAAGCCAGAAGGATAAACGGCGGGCTGGCGATCCCCTGCGCCACCACGCCCGGCGCGCGCATGATTCCAGAGCCGATCATGCCGCCGATGACCACCGCCACGCCAAAGGCAAGGCCCAGCACCCGCGACAGGCCGCGCGGCGCCGGCCCAGCCGGACGATCGGTCATGGTCGTTCCCCGCCCTTGATGGCCATGGCCCGTCGGCGCCAAGCCTTGGCGAATACAAGATAGATCGGCAGCGGCGCGAGCGCGACCACGGCCGAGCCCAGGGCGGCGATTGGATCGTCCCAAGCCACCACGGCGATCAAGGCGGCCTGGATAGCGGCCGCGCCGATGGCGATCCACGGGAAGAGGGGCATCCGGTACGGCCGGGGCAGATCGGGCTCGGCGATCCGCAGGCGGATGGCGGAGAGGCAGACGATCAGGATGCCGCCCATGCTCCAGGGCACATAGATGCGCACGATGCTCTCGTAACCGCCGGTGGTGGCGAACAGAACGGCCGCCATGGCGGCGACCGCGACGCCCAGGCGCGGCGCGCCGCCGGCGGCGACGCTCGCGAAGGCGCCCGGCAGCGCCCCGTCGCGGCCCATCCGGTAGGTGATGCGCGGCGCCGCCATGGTCTGCAGATTGACGATGGCGACCAGCGAGAAGAGGCCCATGGCGGTGATCACCGTGTCGCCCACCGGGCCGAGAGACACCTTGGCCGCGTCGCCGACCGCCAGGGCCGAGCCGGCGAAGGCGCCGGGGCTGAGGACATGCAGGACGGCGGCGTTGATCAACACATAGAGCACGGTGACCGCGGCGATCCCGCCGAAGGTGGCCCGCGCCACGTTGCGGTCGGGACGGTTCACTTCTTCGGAGAAGTAGATGGCGGCGTCCCAGCCGGCGTAGGTCTGATAGATCACCCGGACGGCCATGACCACGGCGCCGATGGTCGTGACCTCAATGAGGGCGCCCTGGCGGGCGGCGTGGATGGCGGTCGCGTCCATCGGCGCGCGCGGCGAGGCGAAAAGGAGCGCGGCCAGGATGAGAAAGGCCGCGCCTTTGAGGGCGCTGGCGACGCTCTGCGACGCGCCGCTGATCCGGGTCCCTATCCAGTTGACCGCCGCCACCGCGACGAGAAGGCCCACCGCCAGCACCGAGTTGGAAAGGTGCGCGCCGTATCCGAGCCGATGCACATATTCGCCGAACACCACGGCGATGAAGGCGTTGGAGGCGACATATTGCAGCCAGCCGATCCAACCGGTGAAGAAGCCGACGGTCGGGCCGAAGGCGCGCTCGGCGATGGGAAAGGCCCCGCCGGCCATGGCGATCGAGGCGCCCGCTTCCACCAGCGGCATGGCCGACAGCAACGCCACCGCGCCGCCGGCCGCCCAGGCCAGGAGGATCAGGGTCGGGCTGGTGATCCCCAAAGCCACCACCCCTGGAGCGCGCATGATCCCCGAGCCCACCATGCCCCCCACCACTACGGCTAGGCCGAAGACGAGGCCGAGGACCCGCAGCAGGCCGGGCGGCGCGCGGGGTGCGTGACGGTCGGTCATGAATGAGGCCCCCGCGGCGGATGTCGGCGACATCCTTGCCGCGCGGCGAGAGAAGCGCAAGGGCGGGCGGCCCGTTGCCCGCCGCGGTCTTCATTGACCTCTCCGCCGAGGCGTGCGTTACTGTCTCTCGTCGATCCACGACGAGAGAGGAGGGTTTCCAGATGACTGCGTTCAGCCGCGACACCCTCCGCCGCGCCCGGCGCTAGATGCCACGCATCTTCGTTCGGCGCCCTCTCCTCACGCCGATCGAAGGATCGTTCCCTTGCTAGAAACCTGGGGTTGGAGCGGCGCGCTCCAGCGCGACTTCGCCTCCCACGCCGCCGCCGGCTTGATCCCCGGGCGGGTGATCCTCCAGCGGCGGGGCCTCTATGGCTTGGCCACCGACTTTGGCGAGGCACGCGCCGAAATCAGTGGCCGCTTGGCCCGCGACGCGCCGGCCGGCGGCTATCCGGCCGCCGGCGACTGGGTGGCTCTGGCCGTCGGAGACCCCGGCGAACTGGCCATCATCCACCATGTGCTGCCGCGCCGCACCGCCTTCACCCGCAAGGCGGCGGGTTCCGGCGGCGGCCCGCAGGTGGTGGCGGCCAACGCCGACGTCGCCTTCCTCACCGCGGCCCTGGACGGCGACCTGAACCCGCGCCGCCTGGAGCGCTACCTAGCCGCCGCCTGGCAGAGCGGGGCCGCGCCGGTGGTGGTGCTGACCAAGGCCGACCTCGTCGCCGATGTCGGGGCCGCCGTGACGGCGGTGGAAGCGGTGGCGCTCGGCGCGCCGGTGCTGGCCATCTCCTCCCGCACCGGCGAGGGGCTGGAGGCGGTGCGCGGCTATCTGGCCCCCGGCCGCACGGCGGTCATGGTCGGCGGTTCCGGCGTCGGCAAATCGACTCTGCTCAACGCTCTCATGGGAAGCGAGCGCATGGCCACCGGCGCTATGCGCGCGGGCGACGGGCGCGGGCGACACACCACTTCGCATCGCGAACTGATACTGCTGCCGGGCGGCGGCCTGCTGCTCGACACGCCGGGCATGCGCGAACTGGGCCTTTGGGACGGCGACGAGGGGCTCGTCGCCGCGTTCGAGGATATCGAGGCCCTGGCGGCGAACTGCCGGTTCGGCGACTGCGGCCACACCAACGAGCCCGGCTGCGCGGTGCGCGCGGCGCTCCAAAGCGCGGCGCTCGACGACGCCCGCTGGCGTGCTTACCGCAAACTCCAGCGGGAAGTCGCGTTCGCGGACGCCAAGGAAGACCCCGCCCTGCGCGCCGCCCGCCGCCGCCAGTGGGTGACGACCGCCAAGGCGCAGCGATCCGGGAAGAAGGCGCGGGGGAAGGGCGCTAAAGCGTCCGCCTCACCTCTTCCACGGTAAAACACTCAATGAAGTCGCCGGCCTTGATGTCCTGGAAGCCGGCGAAGGCCATGCCGCATTCCTGGCCGGAGATGACCTCGGGAACCTCGTCCTTGAAGCGCTTGAGGGTCTGCAGGGTGCCGAGCTCCAGCACCACCACGTCCTGGCGGACGATCCGCACCCGCGCGCCGCGCCGCACAACGCCCTCGCGGACCCGGCAGCCGGCGATGCGGCCGACCTTGGAGATGTCAAAGGCCTGCAGCACCTCGGCGGCCCCAAGGAAGGTCTCGCGCTGGATCGGGGCCAGCATCCCCGATAGCACCCCTTTGATGTCGTCGAGAAGATCGTAGATGATGGCGTAGTAGCGGATCTCGACGCCCTCGTGCTCGGCCAGTTGGCGGGCTTGCTTGGAGGCGCGGACGTTGAACCCGAGGATCGGCGCGCCGGCTCCCTTGGCCAGCATGACGTCGCTTTCGTTGATGCCGCCGGCGCCTGAGAGAATGATCCGGGCCCGCACCTCGTCGGTGCCAAGCTTGTCCAGGGCGCCGACGATCGCCTCGGCCGAACCCTGAACGTCGGCCTTCACCACCAGCGGCAGCTCGGAAACCTTCTTGTCGACCAGCTTGGCCATCATGTCGGCCAGCGAGCCACCGGCGCCGACCGGGCTGAGGGCGCGCTCACGCTTCTGGCGGATGCGGTACTCGGTGAGCTCGCGGGCCCGCGCCTCGTTTTCCACCACCGCGAATGGCTCGCCCGGATCAGGGGCGCCATCGAGACCCAGTATCTCAACCGGCACGGAGGGCGCCGCCTCGTCGACCGGCTCGTCCCGCTCGTTGATCAGGGCGCGCACCCGGCCGGCGTTGGCCCCGGTGACCACGATGTCGCCGCGCCGCAAAGTCCCGCGCTTCACCAGCACGGTGGCCACCGCGCCGCGTCCGCGGTCCAATTTGGATTCGATGACCACCCCCTCGGCGGTGCGGTCGGGGTTGGCCCTCAGATCCATGACCTGCGCCTGCAGCAGGATCGCCTCCATGAGATCGTCGAGGCCGAGCTTCTCCAGCGCCGAGACCTGGATCGCCTGGGTGTCACCGCCCAGGCTCTCCACCACGATCTCGTGCTGCAGCAGCTCGTTGATCACCCGGGTGGGGTCGGCGTCGGGTTTGTCGATCTTGTTGATGGCCACGATGATCGGCGCGCCGGCCGCCTTGGCGTGCTGGATGGCCTCCACCGTCTGAGGCATGACCCCGTCGTCGGCCGCCACCACCAGGATGACGATGTCGGTGACGTTGGCCCCGCGGGCGCGCATGGCGCTGAAGGCGGCGTGGCCGGGGGTGTCGAGAAAGGTGACCCGCTCGCCGTCCTCGAGGCGCACTTGATAGGCGCCGATATGCTGGGTGATGCCGCCATGTTCGCCGGCCGCCACGTCGGTGGCCCGCAAGGCGTCCAGCAGGCTCGTCTTGCCGTGGTCGACGTGGCCCATGACCGCGATCACCGGCGGGCGGGGGACGGTCGCCTCGCCGTCGTCGTCGGCTTCGGCTAGAAAGCCGGTCTCCACGTCACTTTCGGAGACGCGGCGGACGGTGTGGCCGAACTCGGTGGCCACCAGTTCGGCGGTGTCCGATTCGATCACGTCGGTGCTCTTGAGCATCATGCCTTCGCGGGCCAGGAACTTGATGATCTCCACCCCACGGGTGGCCATCCTGCCGGCCAGTTCCTGAACGGTGATGACGTCGGGAATGACCACTTCGCGGGCCGCCTTGGCCGCTTCCTGGCCGCCGCCTTTGCGTTTTTCCCGCTCCCGCTCGCGGGCCCGGCGCACCGAAGCCAGCGAGCGCATCCGCTCCACCGCGCCCTCGTCGTCGCCGGCCACCGCCTGGATGGTCAGGCGGCCTTCGCGGCGCCGAGGTTCGCCGCGCAGGCGGGAAACCGCCTTGCCCGCCCCGGCCTTGCCCTTCCGGGCGTCCTCCTCGTCAAAATCCGGGCGCCGGTCTAGGTTAAGGCTGCCGGGCCTGGGGACCTGGCGGGCGGCGCGCTGAATCTCGGGCGAGGCGGGCTCGGCGAGCGGTCGCCCCGGCCCTGCCCCCCGCGCGCCCCCCGGCCGGGGGGCGCCATCTCGCGGTGGCCTGGGGGCCAGGGCCGAATAGCGCACTGTCTCGCCGGGCCGCAACGGCCGCTCGCGCGCGCCGCCAGGGGGAAGATCGGCGAAGCCTTCGCGGGGCGAGCGCGACGGGAGGCCCGCGTCGGGGCGGGCGGCGCGCTGGTTGAAGGCGACCCCGCCCGACGGGCGATCGGGGCGATAGGTGGTGGTGGTGGGCCGCTCGTCGCGGCGCTCCCGGCCAGGCTCATAGGTCCGGGTCTGGCCCGGCGCGGTGGAGCGGGCCGGCTCGGGCGGGCGGGCCGCCGGCGCGGCGCCGACCGCTCTGGCC
>JBPCMA010000009.1:0-10603 GCA_051002715.1 Caulobacteraceae bacterium | reverse complement strand
AGCTGCACGAGGCGTGGGACGGCGACGCGCGGGCCTATCTGGGCATGACCGCGCCGGGCTTTCCCAACCTCTTCATGCTCTACGGCCCCAACACCAATATAGTCGTCAACGGCTCCATCATCTTCTTCTCCGAATGCTCGGTGCGCTACGTGGTGGGCGCCCTGAAGCTGATGGCGCGGAGCGGCGCGCGCGCCATGGAGGTGAAACGCGCCGTGCATGACGCCTTCAACGCCCGCATCGACGCCGCCAACGCCAGGATGGCCTGGGGATCGCCGCATGTGACCAGCTGGTACAAGAACGCCACCGGCCGGGTGTCGCAGAACTGGCCCTTCCCCCTGGTCGATTACTGGAACGCGACAGTGGCCCCGAACCCGGAGGATTTCGTGCTGGAGACGACGGTCGGGGCGGAGGCGCGGGCCGGACTCCCCATTTAGAGCGCCCGCACCCGCAGCCGAGCGCCGCTCAAAACGGCGGTGACCTCGATGCTCGCCCCGGCGCCGAGCGGGCCGCCGCCGGCCAGTTCGGCCGACCACTCCTTGCCGTCCACGAACACCCGGCCGAGGCCGCTTTCGAACGCGCCCGAGGCCGAGCCGCGATGGCCGATCAGGCGGGCGCGGGCGTCGTTGATGTCGGCGCCGCCGGGCGCGGTCCTCCTCAGCAGCCGCCGGCCGATGTAGGTCAGGATGAGGGTGGCCACGGCGAAGAGGGCGATCCCGCCGCCGACACCGACGCCGATGAACAGGCCGACCACCCCGACCAGGGCGGCGGCCGCCGCTGGCCACAGCATCCAGCCCGAACCGGTGGCGACCTCGACGGCCAGAAACACCGCCCCGACGGCCAGCCACACCCAGAAGGGGTGGGCGAAGTAGAAGGCGCCGACGGCGTCCATGGCGCGCGTCAAGCCCCGGCCGGGGGAACCGCCGGCCGGCGGGGGGGCGGGGGAGCGGGAGCGCCCCCCTCGCGGGCGGCCTTGATCAGTTCGGTGATCCCGGCGATGGAGCCGGCGATGGAGCCCATGTCGGTGGGCACGATCACGGTGCGCTGCTGGGGCGAATCGGCCAGCTTGGCGAAGGCCTCGACGTATTTCTGGGCGACGAAATAGTTCAGCGCGTTGACGCTCCCCGCCTCGATGGCGTCCGAAACGCTCTTGGTGGCGGCGGCCTCGGCCTGGGCCGAGCGTTCGCGCGCCTCGGCGTCGCGATAGGCCGCCTCCCGCCGCCCCTCGGCCTGCAGGATGGCCGACTGCTTGGCCCCTTCGGCCCGGGTGACCGCGGCCTGGCGCTCGCCCTCGGCCTCGGTGATCACCGCCCGTTTCTCCCGCTCGGCCTTCATCTGGCGGGCCATGGCGTTGGTGATGTCCGGCGGCGGCTGCAGGTCCTTGATCTCGATGCGCGCCACCTTGACGCCCCACGGGCCGGTGGCCTCGTCGATGACAGTGAGCAGGCGGGTGTTGATCTGGTCGCGCTGGGAGAGAACCTCGTCCAGCTCCATGGAGCCGACCACGGTGCGCAGGTTGGTCATGGTGAGCTGGCCGATGGCGTAGTTGAGATTGGCCACCCGATAGGCCGCCGCCGCCGCGTCCATCACCTGGATGAAGACGATGGCGTCCACCTGGACGGTGACATTGTCCTTGGTGATCACCTCCTGGCGCGGCACGTCCAGCACCTGCTCCATGACGCTGACCTTGCGCCGCACCGCCTCCATGAAGGGCATCAGGATGGTGATGCCGGGCTTCAAGGTGCGGGTGTATCGGCCGAACCGCTCGACCGTATACTCATAGCCCTGCGGCACGATCTTGATGGTCGCGAAGGCCAGAAGGATGGCGAGGATCACCAAGGCGATCGGGAAGAGGGCGAACACGGGGTGGACCCTTTCGAAGGGAAGAATGGCGGCTGAGTGTCTAACCCGCCGCGAAACGCTCCGCCATGGAAACCGGCGGAGATGGGCCGCGATCCGGGCCAGGCCATCCCTTGCACCGCCGCGGGTGGTAGCCGGCCCCCGTCGCGACCGCCCTTTGAATACCCCGGCCGGATCCTCGGGTTGTTTGTCTAACGCAAGAATTCCGGCAACTCGGTTTCGAAGGGCGGTCGGGCAAAACGCCGCGCGCAAGAAGCATCCAAGTCGGTGGCGGAGGATGTTTTCATGAATCGAATCTGGATTTGTGTCAGACAAGGGTCGTCGTTATCGTGGCCGCCGTTCGGAATAAGTATTTGCCGACCACGGGACAGATAGGCGAGTTCGCGCGTTGCGGGCTGTGGCGGCGTCGCCGGATCATCCTGACCTGACAGCATCAACACCGGAACCGCGGATCGAATCGGACCCAGATCGCGGCGATTGACCGGGCGGACGTTCCATATCACGCATGTCGCGCGCCGGGCATCGACGATGGTATTGGCCATGAACGAACCGGCGGAGGCGCGCGCGACCTCGGCGTCAGTGACAAAGAGCACACCTTCCTGACAGTCAACCGAGATATTTTCTCCCAGCGCCAGACTTCCGTTGATGGCTCGAGAAAGGAAGACGACCAATTTTGCGAGAGGAGTGGTGTTTCCCGCTGCGGCGTCGTGGACAACGAGCGGTAGCAACGCAGCGAAACCGGGAGAGTACATCGCTTGTCTCATACGGTCCGCGAAGACACCACGCATGAGCCTTGTGTGAACATATTCTCCGGTCTGTGAATCATCGAAATCCACGGGTAGTCCCGTGCCGGTCTCTTTCAATAGGTCCGCGAATTCCCTTCGGAAATCTGGAAAGTGCGCATGGCAGATTGCGTCGGCGCCGCAAGACCCGGCGAGGTCGTCGAGCGCATGTTGCGCGCCCCGCAGGAAAGGCAACGGAAACATGTCGCCTGGAGGCGCAACTCCGTCGAGCACCTCGCTCTGAACCGAGTCACCGTGGCGTCGCAGATACACAAGGGCTTCGGTCGTTCCGTACGAGCCTCCAAGAAGGATGAGTTTGCGGTAGCCGAGGCGCCGGCGCAACGCGTCCAAGTCATCCGCGGCGGCATTGGATCCGTAGGCGTTCAGGTCGCTGGCCTTCGCCAAATTGTCGTGGCAGGCGCGAACCGCGGCGAGCGGAAAGATTTCACCGAAGATGTCGCTGGGGTGAGGGTAGAGGTCGCAATCGAGAGGATGCGACAGACCCGTGCCGCTGATCGAGGAGTAGGAAATCATGCGTTGGATGTAGCGCCGCGAGCCTGCCGTCGCCTAGGTAATCGGCCCCCACCGCGATGATGCTCTGACCTGGGCCCCCGGCAATCGGAACGATCGGGGCGCCATTTTCATGCGCGGCGGGAATGCGCACGAAATGCAGGGTAATCGTTCGACCCGCCGGCGCGGAGCGATCTTCCGGCACGATCAGCGTTCCACAGAAGGCGGCCAGCTTTGCATAGGTGCAAGAATGTTCGAGAAGCGGGCTCGGGGCGCTCGTCGCCGGCGGGGAAAAAATCGCGCCGGCGGCGATCACAAGCCACAGAAACGGTTTCATCGTCATCGACGCGCCGAAAGCCGCGCCAGAGGCGCCCTCTTGCCATGACCCAATTGGCAAAAACCGCTTTCGCCGCCGCGCCGGACCTGATCCAGGGAGGCCACGCCGATCCAGTAGCGGGTCATGATCAGGCGGGTCACCGGGGTGCAAGCCCTCTTGCGCCCTCCCCGCTTCAAAACCCGCGCGGTCAAAAGATGGCATAGCCGCCGTCGATGACGAAGGTGTCGCCGCTGTGGTATTTCGAGGCGTCGGAGGCCAGATAGACGGCGATGCCGCCGAAGTCGGCCGGCTCGCCCCAGCGGCGCATGGGCACGCGGGGGATGACTTTCTCGGCGAAGGCGGGCGATCCCTGGGCGGCGGCGGTCATGTCGGTGGCGATCCAGCCGGGGAGGATGGCGTTGGCCCGCACCCCGAAGCGGGCATGTTCCACCGCGATCGCTCGCATCATCGAGATCACCGCGCCCTTGGTGGCCGCGTAGGCCTCGTTGCGCGCCGCCCCCTCGATGGCGGCGAGCGAGGCGGTGAGGGCGATCGAGCCGCCCGGGTCGCCGACGCCCGCGCGCGTCACCATGTGCCGGCAGGCCTCGCGGCAGGTGAAGAAGCCGCCGTCCAAATTGACGCTCATTACGCGGCGCCAAGTCTCGACCGTCATTTCCGAAAACGATCGCGCCCCGCCGCCGACGCCGGCGTTGGCGATCACTGTATCAATCCGGCCCATGGCGACGGCGGCCTGCGCCATGGCGGCGACCACGGCGGCCTCATCGGCCACGTCCACGGTCTGGGCGAGGACGCGTACGCCCAGGGTGTCGAGCGCGCCCTCGGCGGCTCGGTTGCGCTCGGCGTTGCTGCCCCAGATGACGATGTCGGCCCCGGCCTGGGCCAGAGCCTTCGCCATGCCAAGCCCGATCCCCCGGTTGCCGCCGGTGATCAGGGCGACCTTGCCGGTCAGGTCGAACGGCGCATAGGCCATGGCGCTTTCCTTTCTTTGTCTTTCAGGCCGCCGTCCAGCCGCCGTCGATGGGAAGCGCCGCGCCGTTGACCGAGGCGCCCAGGTCGCTCACCAGATACAGCAGAAGGCCGGCCAACTGGTCGAATTCCACGAACCGTTTGGTGGGCTGGGCGGCGAGGATGACGTCGGCCATCACCGCGTCCTCGCTCATCCCGCGCGCCCTGGCCTGATCGGCGATCTGGCGTTCCACCAGGGGCGTCTTCACGTAGCCCGGGCAGATGGCGTTGCAGGTGATCCCTGCTTGCGCCACCTCCAGGGCGACGGCGCGGGTGAGGCCCAGGACGCCGTGCTTGGCGGCCACATAGGCGGCCTTGAACGGCGAGGCGACCAGGGCGTGGGCCGAGGCGAGGTTGACGATCCGACCGCGGCCCGCCGTCTTCATGATCGGCACGACGGCGCGGATGGCGTGAAAGGCGCTGGTGAGATTGATGGCGACGATCTGGTCCCACTTCTCCGGCGGAAAATCCTCGATCGGCGAGACGTGTTGGACCCCGGCGTTGTTGACCAGGATGTCGAGGCGGCCGAATTGCCGATGGCCGAAGGCGACCAGGTCGGCAATTTCGGCGCCCGTGGTCATGTCGGCGCCGTGATAAAGCACCCGGACGCCGCTCGATGCCTCCAGGTCGGCCCGCGCCGCCTCGATGGCGGCCGGATCGCCCAGGCCGTTGAGGACGACATCGACCCCCTCCGCCGCCAGGGCGCGCGCCAGGGCCTGGCCTATGCCGCTGGTCGAACCGGTGACCACGGCGCCCTGGCCGGCGAGATTGTAGGGGGACGTCAAATTTCGCTCCTCTAAAAAGCCTAGAACAGCACGCGCGGGTTCATGATCCGCTTGGGGTCGAGGGCGGCGCGGATAGCGCGCTGGGCGGCGACCTCCACCGGGGATTTGTAGGCCAGGGCCTCTCCGGTCTTCATGGTCCCCAGGCCATGTTCGGCGCTGATCGAGCCGCCGAGCGACACCACCAGATCATGCACGATCCGCGCGCCGGCGTCGCGGCCGGCCGCGTGGCGGTCGGGATCGCCGCCGGCCGGGCCCAGCACATCGTAATGGATATTGCCGTCGCCCACATGGCCGAAGGCGTCGATGCGCGCGCCCGGGAACCGCGCCGCCAGCCGCCGACCCGCCTCGCCCAGGAATTCGGGGATGGCCGAGATGGGGACGGAGACATCGTGCTTCCAGGCGCAGCCCTCGCTCTTCTGGGCCGCCGACTGGCCCTCGCGCAGAGTCCAGAAGGCCGCCGCCTGGGCCTCGCTCTGGGCCACCGCCGCGTCCGCGATCAGGCCGCCCTCCAGGGCGCCGGCCAGCAGCCGTTCGAGCCCCGCCTCCGCCTCGCCGGTCGCCGCGCCGGCGATCTCGATCAACACATACCAGGGCGGCCGGCTTTGCAGCGCCGGGCGGGCGCCCGGCAGATGGGCGAGGGCCAGATCCATGCCCAGGGCGCCGATCAGCTCGAAGGCCTCCACCGCGCCGCCCGTCTCGGCCTTGGCCCGGTTCAAAAGAGCGATGGCGTCTTCCGGGCTCGCCACGGCGACGAAGGCCACCGCCCTGGAGGCCAGAAGCGGAAACAGCTTCAGCGACGCGGCGGTGACCACGCCTAGGGTTCCCTCCGCGCCGATCAGGAGCTGTTTGAGATCATAGCCGGTGTTGTCCTTGCGCAGGCGTTTCAGTCCGTTCCACACCTCGCCGCTCGGCAGCACCGCCTCGAGGCCCAGCACCAGGGGGCGCATGGTCCCGTAGCGCAGCACCGCCGTCCCGCCGGCGTTGGTAGAGATGAGGCCGCCGATGGTGGCCGAACCTTCCGAAGCCAGGCTGAGCGGGAACCGCCGCCCGGCCGCCAGGGCCGCCGCGTGCGCTGCCGCCAGGGTGGCCCCGGCCTCGATCTCCAGCACGTCGTCGCCGGTGTCGACGTCCCGCACCCGCGTCAGCCGCTCGGTGGAAAGCAGTATCTCGCCGTGCGGAACTTGGCCGCCGACCAGCCCCGTCCCGCCGCCGCGCGGCGTGATCGCCACCCCGGCGCCGGCGCAGATTCCCACCGCCGCCGCCACCTCCGCGGTCGTGCGGGGCAGGGCGAGGAGCGGCGTCTCGCCGGTCCAGCGTTCGCGCCATTCGGTGAGCATGGGGGCGAGGCGCTCGGAATCCTGGCTCCAGCCGCCGTCGCCGAGGGCGGCTTTGAGGCGGTCTAGAACGGCGGCGGGAACAGGAAGGATCATGGGGACTGGAAGCCTTCAGCGGCCACGAATTGAACCGGACGTTTCGCGGGCGGTTTATTGGCAGGTTTTTGGCAGGTATTGGCGGTTCTTTGGCGGTCGGCGGGCGCCCCGGCGGCAGGATTTGGCGTTCATCGGGCATGCGGCGGTGGCCTCCCACAAGAGTCGGCCTTCCGCTAAATTATTGAATTTCCTCGATTTCATATGTTACGAGTTCACCTAAAACCGCGGTTATCAACGAAAACATCCATCTATGCATAATGCAATATCGTCCCGTCGATGTCAAGACGTCCCCTCGCCCGACTCAGGGCCTGACGAACTTCAGGATGAACTGGTCGGTCTTGAAATGGAGGGCGGGATCGAAAACGGGGCGGGTGTGATCGTCGGCGCCATTGCGCAGGAGGTCGCTGTCGCCGGCGAGTTTGAAGCCGGCGGCCGTGACCTCGGCGACCACCGTGGCCTTGTCGATGCGGTGGAGCTTGGGCGTCAGGGTGGCGCCCGTTCCCGCCGCCGCCGCGTGGTCGATGATGAAGTAGACGCCCCCGGGCTCGAGGGACTCGAACACGTGCTTGTTGAAGGCGGCCATGTCCACGTTGGCGAATTTCGGCACATGCAGGTCATGGTAGTTGTCGGTGATCCAGAAGAGATCGACCTTGGCCGGCAGATGAAACGCGCCCAGGGGCGCCAGATCGAGGGAGACATTGCCGCGGCCGGGTTCGGCGAGGGCCTTCTTGGTGGCGTCGATATTCTCCTGGCCCCAGGTGGTAGTCTCCAGCGCGTAGACGTGGCCTCCCGGCCCCACGATGTCGCTCAAGAGGCGGGTGTAATAGCCGCCGCCCGGCAGATATTCGCCGACCGTCTCGCCGGGGCGCACCCCGGCGAACGCAAGCACGGCGGCCGGTTTGCGGTCGGCATCGAGCTTGCGGTCATCGGCCGGGCGGGAGGGATCGGCCACCGCCTTGGCGATATAGGCGGGGACGGCGGAGGCGGCGGCGACCGCCGCGAAGCCCGCAGCGGCGGCGATCAGCAACGAAGCGACGGCGGCGCGGCTGTTCATGCAAAACTCCTTTCCCTGCAACGCCAGGGAGCGTATGGGCGCGGTCGGCGCTAGGCAAGCGACCAACGGGCTTAATCGGAACGCGCGCCCGTGGCGTTCGACCGGCGGCGGCAATCGCGCTATACTCGTGAACCGCGAGGAACCGATGAGAACCGCATACGAAACCGATGTCGTGGCATGGTCGAGGGAGCAGGCCGCCCTGCTTCGCGCTGGCCGCCTGTCGGCGCTCGATGTCGAACACATCGCGGACGAGGTCGAAGACGTGGGCAAGAGCGAACAGCGCGAGCTGGCGAGCAGGCTCGCCGTCCTTTTGGCGCACCTGTTGAAATGGAGCCATCAGCCACAGCGGCGGGGGAGAAGCTGGGAATTCACCATCCGAGAACAGCGCCGGGCGCTGATGTTGCACCTGGAGGCCATGCCCAGTTTGGCGGCGACGCTGCGCGATCCGCGCTGGCTTGCCGCCGTGTGGTCCGACGCCCTAGCGAAGGCCGCCGAGGAAACCGGGCTGACCAACTTCCCTGAAACGTGCCCGTGGACGCGGGCGGCAATTTTCGATCCCGATTTCCTCCCGGATTAGAATGTTACCGTACCCCCCGCCTCCTTTATCGCTCTTATGTGATAAGTTAGATCTTTTTGAGTCACCATTTTTTCTTGATTTTCATTCATGTCAATGGAAGGAACATTTTCCTTGATTTCCAAAAATTGAACGCCACGCATAACTTTTTCGCAGTGTTGGCTGCCCATGTTATATTTTCCGCTTAAAATATTACTTACAAATGCTCCAGAGAAGTCCATCGCATCCCCGATTTGTTTAAATGTAAGCCCAGATTTGGCGCGGACGTTGGCGGCTCTTTCGCGAAAAGATTTTGACCAAGGACCATTATATGCATCCTCGACTTGCGAGTCGAAGTTCATGATATTTAATCCTGCTTTGACGGGTCATGCCCGACGACCGGCACCCTCCCCCTCTCATGGTAGAAAAATTTTTTTAATAGGTTAAAAAATATTTATGACCATAGCAGCTTTCGCGGGCGGTGTTTCAGGGGCGGACGAAGAGCTTAGCTGCCTCGCCGCACTTCAAACTCAGCTACCAATCCTCGCGGCGCCCCCTAATCCGCGTCCATCTTCAGCGCCGCGATGAAGGCCTCTTGTGGGATGTCCACCTTGCCGAACTGGCGCATCTTCTTCTTGCCCTCCTTCTGCTTGTCCAGGAGCTTGCGCTTGCGCGTCGCGTCGCCGCCGTAGCATTTGGCGGTGACGTCTTTGCGCAGGGCGCGGACGGTCTCTCTGGCGATGATCTTGCCGCCGATGGCCGCCTGGATGGGGATGACGAAGAGGTGAGGCGGGATGAGCTCCTTCATCTTCTCGACCATGGACCGGCCGCGCGTCTCGGCCCGGCCCCGGTGGACCAGCATCGAGAGGGCGTCCACCGCCTCGCCGTTGACCACGATCGACATCTTGACCAGGTCGCCCTCGCGGTAATCCTCGATCTGATAGTCGAAGCTGGCGTAGCCCTTGGAGACGCTTTTGAGGCGGTCGTAGAAGTCGAACACCACCTCGTTGAGCGGCAGGTCGTAGACCACCAGGGCGCGGGCGCCGACGTAGCTGAGCTCCCTCTGCGCGCCACGCCGATCCTGGCACAGCTTGATCACCGAGCCCAGGTATTCGTCGGGGGTGAAGATGGTGGCGCGGATCCACGGCTCGGCGATGTTCGCGGTGCGGGCCGGCTCGGGCATGTCGGCGGGGTTGTGCAGCTCGAGGCTCGCGCCGTCGGTGAGGGCGATCTGGTAGATGACGCTGGGGGCGGTGGCGATCAGATCGAGGTTGAACTCCCGCGTCAGCCGCTCCTGGATGATCTCCAGGTGAAGGAGCCCCAGGAACCCGCAACGGAAGCCGAAGCCCAGGGCGGCGCTGGTCTCCATCTCGTAGGTGAAGGAGGCGTCGTTGAGGCGCAGGCGGCCGACGGCGGCGCGCAGAGCTTCGAAATCGGCGGCGTCGGCCGGAAAAAGGCCGCAGAACACCACCGGCTGCACCGGCTTGAAACCCGGCAAGGCGTGGGCCGTCCGGCGCTTTTCGTCGGTGATGGTGTCGCCCACCGCGGCGTCGGCCACCTCCTTGATCTGGGCGGTGATGAAGCCGATCTCGCCGGGGCCCAGCGAAGCGACATCCGTCGCCTTGGGCTGAAAGACGCCGATCTTGTCGACACGATAGGTGGCGGCGGCCTGCATCATCCGCACGCTCTGGCCGGCCCGCAGGCGCCCGTCGAACACCCGCACCAGCACCACCACGCCCAGATAGGCATCGTACCAGGCGTCGACCAGCAAAGCCTTGAGCGGCGCGGCTTCGTCGCCGACGGGGGCGGGCAGGCGGGCGACGATGGCTTCGAGCACATCGTGAATGCCTTGCCCGGTCTTGGCCGAACACTCGACCGCGCCGGAGGCGTCGATGCCGATGACATCCTCGATCTGGGCGCGCACCCGCTCCGGCTCGGCGGCCGGCAGGTCGACCTTGTTGAGCACCGGCACGATCTCGTGGTCGTGCTCGATGGCCTGATAGACGTTGGCCAGGGTCTGGGCCTCGACCCCCTGGCTGGCGTCGACCACCAGGATCGAGCCCTCGCAGGCGGCGAGCGAGCGGCTCACCTCATAGGCGAAATCCACGTGGCCGGGGGTGTCCATGAGATTGAGGACATAGGTTTCGCCGTCGTCGGCGCGGTAGGCGAGGCGCACCGTCTGGGCCTTGATGGTGATGCCGCGCTCGCGCTCCAGATCCATGGAATCGAGCACCTGCTCCTTCATCTCCCGCGCCGTCAGGCCGCCGGTTTCCTGGATCAGGCGGTCGGA
>JBPCMA010000008.1:0-3239 GCA_051002715.1 Caulobacteraceae bacterium | reverse complement strand
GTTTTCTTTTCTCTTTTTTTGTGTTGTTTGCCCAACCATAACCAGGGCGAAAAAACCCGGGGGCCGTCGCTTCCCCGCCCCAAGGCGGTCGCCGCCCGGCTGATCGACCTGGCGGCCGGCGGCGAGGACGTCCTCATCGTCGCCCACGGCTTCTTCAACGGCATGGTCGCCGGCGCCCTGAAACGGCGCGGCTGGCGTTGCACCCTCGATCAGGGCTACCGCTACTGGTCGGCCCGGCGGTTCGAGGCGCCATGGCCGCCAAGCTGAAGGTCTATGTCTCGAACCTCGACGGCGTTCACCAGTGGATCGTCGCCGCCGCCAATCAGGGCGAGGCCCTGAAGGCCTGGGGGGTGAGCCAGAACCTGTTCGCCCACGGCGCCGCCAAGATCACCGACGAGGCGGCGGCGGTGAAGGCGGCCCTCGCCGCGCCCGGCCGGCCGCTGCGCCGCCTGGCCGGATCCCGGGGGCCCTTCGCCGAGGCCGAGGCGAGCGGCGATCTCGCCGGCTGGCGCGCCGCCGCCAAGGCCGCCGGAGTCACCGCCGCCAAGGTCAAGTCTTCGGTGAGGCCCGCCCGCGACCGCGCCGCCCTCGACGCGGCCCAGGCGGCGCTGGCCGACTTCGAGACGGAGGCGGCGGCCCGCCGCGCCGATGTCGATGAGCGCCGCCGGTCCCTGGAAAACGAAACAAGGGCTCTGGAGAAAACCCTCGCCGCCGAACGCCGCCGGCTGGAGACGGCCCTGGAAAAGGCCCGCCGCGCTTTTGAGGCGTGACTGGGCTTTCCAGCCAGCATCTGGCGGAAGGAACCGCCCCCCTCCCCATGAAGGGGAGGGAGGAAACCCGCGCTGCCTGGCCTAAAGGAACTACGCGCGCCGGGGCGCATTGGGTGGGGGCGCCCGCGCCAAGGACGGATCGCGGCGCCTCCACGGAGTCTCCATGCCCAAGACCCCCGCCGCGCCGCCGGCTAAGGCCCGCGCTGCTAGCCACGCCGAAAACGCCAAGACGGCGGATCTCGCCCGCGACACGGTCAAACCCGGCCGCGCCATGACCGGCAATCAGGGCGTCGGCATCTCCGACGACCAGAATTCCCTGAAGGCCGGGCCGCGCGGACCAACCCTGATGGAGGATTTCCACCTCCGCGAAAAGATCACCCACTTCGACCACGAGCGCATTCCCGAGCGGGTCGTCCATGCCCGCGGCGCGGCGGCGCACGGCGTCTTCGAGGTCTATGAGGACCTCTCCGACCTGACCAAGGCCGGGTTGCTGACCGACCCCAAGCGCCGGACTCCGGTCTTCGTGCGCTTTTCCACCGTCGCCGGCTCGCGCGGCGCCACCGACTGCGCCAGAGACGTGCGCGGCTTCGCGGTGAAATTCTACACCGAGGAGGGGGTCTGGGACCTGGTCGGCAACAATTTCCCGGTCTTCTTCATCCAGGACGCCCTCAAGTTTCCCGACCTCATCCACGCGGTGAAACCCGAGCCGAACAACGAGATCCCCCAGGGCGCCTCGGCCCACGACACCTTCTGGGACTTCGTCTCCCTGACGCCGGAGAGCATGCACACCCTGATGTGGCTGATGAGCGACCGCGCCCTGCCGCGCAGCTTTTCCATGATGGAAGGGTTCGGCGTCCACACCTTCCGGCTGGTCAACGCGGCGGGCAAGGCGCGGTTCGTCAAATTCCACTGGAAGCCGCTGAAGGGGGTCAAGTCCCTGGTGTGGGACGAGGCGCAGAAGATCTCCGGCAAGGACAGCGACTTCAACCGCCGCGACCTCTTCGAATCCATCGAGCGCGGCGACTATCCGCAGTGGGAGCTCGGCCTGCAGATCGTCGAGGAAGAAGACGAGTTCAAGTTCGATTTCGACCTGCTCGATCCCACCAAGATCATCCCCGAGGAGCTGGTTCCGGTTCGCCGCGTGGGAAAGATGACCCTGAACCGCAATCCGGGCAACTTCTTCGCCGAGACCGAACAGGCGGCCTTCCACACCGGCCACATCGTGCCGGGCATCGACTTCACCGACGACCCGCTGCTGCAGGGGCGCCTGTTCTCCTACATCGACACCCAGCTGCGCCGGGTCGGCCCCAACTTCGCCGAGCTGCCGATCAACCGCCCCCTCGCCCCGGTCTCCAACAACCAGCGCGACGGCATGGGGCGAACCACCATCGACGCCGGGCGGGTCTCCTACTTTCCCAACCGCCTAGGCGGGGGCCTGCCGGCCCAGTCACCAACGGATAAGCAGGCCTTCACGACCTACCCCGAGAAGATCGACGCGGCCAAGGTGCGGGCGCGGGCCGACAGCTTCGCCGACCATTTCAGCCAGGCGACCCAGTTCTGGAACAGCATGGCCGACTGGGAGAAGGACCATATCGCCGCCGCCTTCGCCTTCGAGCTCAATCAGGTCGAAAACGCGCAGGTCCGCCACCATGTGATGAACGAGCTTCTGGTCAATGTCGCCGACGCTCTGGCCGAGGCGGTGTCGGCCCAGACCGGCATCGCGATCGCGCCGGTCGGCACGCCGGCTAACCCCACGCCTTCCGCGCCCAGCCCGTCCGGCCCCCTGCGCCCGGAAGCGAAAAACCTCGTCTCGCCGGCCCTCAGCCAGGACAAGCCGGGCGATTCGATCAAGGGCCGCAAGATCGCCGTCCTGGGCGGCGAAGGGATCGACGCGGCGCACTTGAAGGCGATCCAGAGCGCCATGGCGGCGGCCGGCGCGCTCGTCGAACTCATCGCCGCCCACGCCGGAACGGTCACCGACTCGGCCGGCAAGGTCCAGACCGTCAACCGCGCGGCGCCCAACGCGCCCTCGGTGGTCTACGACGCGGTGATCGTCCCGGGCGGGGCCTGCGCGGCGGCGCTGGCCAAATCGGGCCTCGCCGTCCATTTCGTCAACGAAGCCTATCGCCACGGCAAGCCCATCGCCGCCATCGGCGCGGGAAAGGCCTTGCTCGACGCCTGCGCCTTCGAGGTCAAGGCGGCCGACGGTGTCATCGTCGGCGAGGCCAAGGGCGCCATCGACGGCCTGATCGCGGCGCTCAAGCAGCACCGCTTCCCCCGCCGTCCGATCGCCGGCGTGCCCGCCTGATGCTTCCCGCGGCCTACGACAACGACCATCCCCTGGCCGCCCGGTTCCGCCGGTTCGTGAAGGCCTCGTCCTTCCCGTGCGTCGGGGCCAAGTCGGCCCTGGCCCGCGAGGGGATGCGTTTCGTGGTGGCCCGCGCCATGATCTCGGCCTGGGACGATCTG
>JBPCMA010000007.1:0-7525 GCA_051002715.1 Caulobacteraceae bacterium | reverse complement strand
GGCCCTCGAATTTTCCAAGTTCCGCGACGGCCGGCCCTATTCCGCCGCGCGGCTGCTGCGCGAGCGGCTGGCCTACGCCGGCGAGGTGAGGGCGGTGGGCGATGTCCTGGTCGAACAGGCCGGGTTCCTGGTCCGCTGCGGCTTCGACGCCTTCGCGCCGGCCGACGGCGCGACGGCGGCGCAATGGACACGCGCCGCGTCCCGCTTTCGCCACGTCTATCAGCGCGCCGCCGACCAGCGGGCCCCGGCCTTCGCCGGGCGGGGAGGGGGCTGACCGTGGCTTTCGATCTCCTGGAGCGGCCCCGTTCGCCGGCCCGGCGCCTCGACGTCGAACTTCGCGACGCCCATCCCGTCGCGGCGATCGCCGCCGCCCGCGAGGCGTTCGGGACACGGCTGGCGGTGGTCTCCTCCTTCGGCGCCGAGTCGGCGGTGCTGCTGCACATGGCCGCCCGGGTTGATAGCGACATTACGGTTCTCTTCCTGGACACCGGCATGTTGTTCGGCCAGACCCTGGACTATCGCCGCCAGCTCGCCGCGCGCCTGGGCCTCACCAACGTGCGCGATCTTCGCCCGCGTTTCGAGGACCTAGCCGTCACCGACCCTCACGCCGACCTGTGGCGGCGCGACACCGACGCTTGCTGCCATATCCGCAAGGTTCTGCCCCTCGACGCCGCGCTTGCCCCGTTCGACGCCTGGGTCACCGGCCGCAAGCGCTTCCACGGCGGCGACCGCCTTCGCCTGCCGGTGGTCGAAGAGGTCGATGGCAAGGTGAAGTTCAACCCCCTGGCCAATTGGAGCCAGGACGATCTGACCGCCTACGCCGGCCGCCACGACCTTCCCGCCCACCCCCTGGTCGCCGCCGGCTTCCCCTCCATCGGCTGCTGGCCGTGCACCGAGGCGGTCGCTGAAGGCACGGGAACGCGGGCCGGCCGCTGGGCGGGTTCGCAAAAGACCGAATGCGGCATACATACCGCCAGAAGCCCCGGCGCCCCGGCCTTCGTCGGCGGCGACATCTGACCAGCCAAGAGACGTTCGCCAAGCCATGCAAACCGCCGTCACGCTTGCCCCGCCCGCCAAGGCGCGGGGCGCCTTCTACACCGAGCGGGTGACGTGGCTGCGCCATTGGACCGACTCGCTGTTTTCCTTGAAGACCACCCGAGACCCCGGCCTGCGCTTCTCGTCCGGCCAGTTCGTCATGCTGGGCCTGGAAGTGGAGGGCAAGCCGCTGCTGCGCGCCTATTCCATCGTCAGCGCCCCCTGGGCCGACGACCTGGAATTCTATTCCATCAAGGTGGCCGACGGCCCCTTGACCTCGCGCCTGCGGAACATCCGCCAGGGCGACGAAATCCTGATCGGCAAGAAGCCCACCGGCACCCTGGTGCTCGACGGCCTGCGGCCCGGCCGAAACCTTTATCTGCTGGGGACGGGGACGGGCCTCGCGCCCTTTCTCAGCCTGGTGCGCGACCCCGAGACCTATGACCGGTTCGACAAGGTGATCGTCACCCATACGGTGCGCGAGGTGGGCGATCTGAACTACGGCGAACTTCTGGCCCACGAGCTGCCGAGCGACCCCGATCTGGGCGAACTGGTCGCCCCCAAACTGATCTACTACCCCACCGTCACCCGCCAGCCGTTCGTCACCCAAGGGCGGATCACCGACCTGATCGCCTCGGGACGCCTCTTCGCCGACATCGGCCTGCCGCCTCTCGATAAGGCGCGCGACCGCCTGATGCTGTGCGGCGGCCCCTCGGTCCTGGCCGACCTCAAGGCCCTGCTGCTGGCCCGCGGCTACGAGGAAGGCTCGGTGGCCAGCCCCGGCGATTTCGTGCTGGAACGCGCCTTCGTGGAGACCTGAAGGGGAGCGGGCCGGTATGCTTCCTGGGCCATAGCCTCATCCCCTAATCGTGACCTCAACGGCCTCGGGCTGGACACCGAAGGCAAGGGCTAAACCCTTTTTTGCTTCATTTATCGTGAGGGGGCGCACAGTGGTCGATGCTCGCGCCAAGAATGCGACCTCTTCCTTCTTCGGTGGCAGGGGCATCGGCTTCCACGCAAGGTCGGCTGGATCGAAACCAAGCTCGTCGAGCGTCCGGTAACGGACCGGATTGTGGTCGCCCTTCCAGACATCCCGAACGTTTGCCACCGCATATTCGCTGAACTGGATCAAATACCGACCCTTCGGCCGATCTGGCGCGGGCACAACGTCGCTGATTTTCCCGACGAGAAACGCAGTAATGATGAGCTTCTGGCCCCTCCACCCATTCGGCGTAGGCATTGCGGGTACACACCGCATAAATGCATTGGCGCGCGTGATTTCGATCCAGACGCCAAGACGCCGTTCCGCCCGATGCGAGAATGTTTTCAACGCTCTTGGCCGTGAAGACGACGGCGACTTCTTGGGATTGGGACATCGCGGAAGCGGTCAGCAGTGACGGTGCGTGAAATACATAGCTCCGGCCCGCGGCGTTTTGAATCCGAGGTAAATGTATGATAATGTCACACGCGTAGGAGGACTTCGCCATGTCAGACCCAACGGCCGCCGTTCTGAGCGTGCGGGTGAGCGTCGATGAACGGGCGCTGCTGCAATCGGCGGCTGAACAATCACGCACCACCTTAAGCGACTTCGTGCGCCGCCGGGCGCTGGAGGCGGCGGAAATGGAAGTGCTGGAGCGGCGCGTCGTCATCGTCCCGGCGGCCGATTGGGAGAAGGCCGAAGCCTGGGCCGCCGCGCCGGCCAAGGATGTGCCGGCGCTGCGCCGGCTCGCGACCGCCGTCCCCGCATGGCGGGACTGACCCCGCCGCGCCCCCTGACGGTGGAAGACGATCGGCGGGCCTTCGATTGCGGGCGAGACTCGCTCAATCTGTGGTTTCGTCGTCACGCTTGGCGCAATCAGGCTTCGGGGGTGTCGCGCACGAGCGTGGTTTGCGACCGCGAGGGGGGCCAAATCGTGGGCTATGTCAGTCTGTCGGCGGCCCAGATCGAGCGCGCCCACCTTCCCAAAGTGGCGCGACGCAACCAGCCCGATCCATTGCCGGCCCTGCTGCTCGGCCAGCTCGCGGTCGATTTGGCCCATCAGGGGCGTGGCTATGCCCGGTCGTTGGTGATTTTCGCCTTGACCACCGCGGTTCGCTTCTCGCGGGAAATCGGCTGTTTTTGCGTCATTACCCATCCTTTGGACGACCGGGTGCGGACGTTCTACCGAGGCTTCGGCTTCGAGGATTTGCCGTTCGATCCTCGCGGCGCCATGGCCGTGCGAATCGCCGACCTGGAGCGGAACGGGTTTTCCGGGGACCTTGGGAATTGAGGCGACATCCCACCTCTCTTTGCGACATTCTTTATCGAGCGAATGATTAAAGCATGGAGGCTGACGCGGGTCTGCGCGACAATGCGGAGGGACGATGACCATGGCCGAGCGGGAAATCGACGCCGTCCGGCGGCTCCTCGCCGCGAAGCCGAGGCCGGTGGGCTGGGCCGAGCGCCGGCGCCGCCTCGACGAGGTGGGTTCGGTTTCCCCGCCCGCCCCGGACATCGTGCTGACGGCCGTTGACCTCGACGGGATACCGGGGGAGTGGTCGCTTTCGCCGGGCGCCGATGCCGGCCGCGTGCTGCTGTTCTTTCATGGCGGGGGGTTTTGCGCCGGCTCGATCGCCAGCCATCGGCGGCTGGTGACCGAAGCGGGGCGGGCGGCGGGCGCGCGCACCTTGGCGGTGGGCTACCGCCTGGCGCCGGAGCATCCGTTCCCGGCCGCCCTGGATGACGCCCTGACCGCCTGGGACGTCCTCATGCGGGAGGGCGCGCGGCCCGATGGGATCGTGGTGGGCGGCGACAGCGCCGGCGGGGCGCTAGCCGTCGCCCTGATCGACCGCCTGCGCGGCGAGGGGCGGCCGGGACCGGCTTGCGCCTGGCTTATGTCGCCGTGGACCGACCTGACCTTGTCGGGGTCGACGCTGGCCAGCAAGGATGGCGTCGATCCGCTCATCCACAAGCCTTATCTGGAGGAGCTCGCCGCGGCTTACGCGCCGGCCGGCGTCGACCGCGCCGACCCCCGGGTGTCGGTCCTGAACGCCGATCTGGCCGGGTTCCCGCCCACCCTGATCCAGGTCGGCTCGGCCGAGACCCTGCTGGGCGACGCGGTTCGCCGCCGCGGCCGGGGCGGCCGACGTTCGCGTGACCCTGGAAATCTGGCCGGGCATGATCCACGCCTGGCCCCTGTGGAACGCCCAGCTCGCCGAAGGCCGCGCCGCCCTGGCCCACGCCGGCGCGTTCATGCGGGATTGCTGGGCGGACAGAGGCTCGGCGGGCGGTAAATAGATTTACGGCATTGGCCGCTTTAGCACCTAACCCCTAACGTCACCGCCGGGCTTGTCCCGGCGGCCCATGACCCAGCCGCTTGCCGTGATCGCGCCGAGCGCGGCCAAAGCCCACACTGGGGGCTTGGGTGGCCGGGACTAACGCCCGGCCATGACGGTCTTTTGGGGATAATTCAATCCGCCCGCAAAACGCGCTAATCCGCGCCGGGATTGATCGAGACGGGGTCGCTGGCGGGGAAGGTTTCGCCCAGGCCTTCGTCGAGCCGGCGTTCGACCTTGGGTTCCTTGTCGGGGGCGGGCGCATCCTCGACCGCCGGGTCGCCCCCCTCATAATCGGCCGGCGCCGCGTCGTCGGTGGAGACCAAGTCGGCGTCGCCCGGAAGGGCGCGCGCCTCGTCGACGCCGTCGTCCAGGTCCAGTTCGCCTTCCAATTCGGCCTCGTCGGCCAGATCGGGGTCGAAGTCGCCCTCGCCGATCTCGACCGGATCCGAATCTTCGTCCTCGGCGGTCACGTCGAAGACGTCGCGGGCCATGTCGGGATGGGCGATGTCCTCGCCGTCGCGGGTGAGGTTGGTCTCGTCGAAGACCTCGGCCTGGTCCTGGGCGTCGGGGGCGTCGTCGCGGTCGTCGGTCATGGCATTCCTCCAGGCGTGATGATCAAACCCCGCCGCCGGTGATCCGTTCCGGCGGGCAGACAGGGACGCCCGCCCTCGCTATGGAAGGGCGGTGAAACCCGCCGCCGCGCCTCGACCGCCCCTGGTGCTGGCCAGCGCCAGCCCTCGTCGGCTGGCCCTGCTGGCCCAGGTCGGCATCGTTCCGGACGAGGTCGATCCGGTCGACATCGACGAGGCGATTTTGAAGGGCGAGACACCGCGCCTCGCGACCTCGCGCCTAGCCGCCGCCAAGGCCCGCGCCGGGGCCCTTCGCCATCCGGGCGCCTTCATCCTGGCCGCCGACACCGTCGTCGCGGTGGGGCGGCGGATGCTGGGCAAGCCGGCGACGGCGGAGGCGGCGCGCGCCATGCTGGCCCTCATCTCGGGGCGCAACCACATGGTGCTGACCGCCGTCGCGGTGATGGCCCCGGACGGGCGGCTGGCCTCGCGCCTTGCCGAGACGCGGCTGAAGTTCAAGCGTCTCGCCGAGCGGGAGACGGCGGCCCTGCTGGCCGGCGAGGAATGGCGCGGCGCGGCGGGCGGCTATCGCATCCAGGGCCTGGCCGGCGGCTTCGTCACCCACCTCATCGGTTCGTATAGCGCCGTGGTCGGCCTGCCGCTCTACGAGACGCTCAATCTTCTGACCGGCCTTGGATATCTGGCGCCATGAGCGAGCGGCGGCTTTATCTGGACAAGGGGGTGGGCGAGTCGCGCGGCGTGGTCGCCCTGGACGGGCGCCCCAAACGCCTGCTCATCGAACGGGACGGCGATTTGCCGGCGCAGGCCCTGGGGGCGCGCCTCGTCGCCCGCGTCGCCCGGGTCGAGGCGGCGCAGGGCCTGGCCTTTGTGGACCTGGGGGAGGGGCCGGACGGCGTCCTCAATCTCGCTCCAGACATGCCGCGCCTGGTCGAGGGCGCGTCGGTGGAGATCGAAATTCGCAGCGAGGCGCGCGGCGACAAGGGCGCTTCGGCGCGCTTCATCGCGCCGGCCGAGGGAGCGCCGCGCCTGCTGGCGCCGGGGCCGTCGCTGGAAGAGCGGCTCGCCGGCTATGCGCGCGGCGCCGAGATTCGCACCGGCGCGGTGGCCCGATCCATGGCCGACGGGGCGCGGGACGAGGCTCTAGCCAGCGAATTCGCCCTGCCGGGCGGCGGGTCGATCGCCATCGAGCCGACCCGCGCCCTCGTCGCGGTGGACGTGGACCTGGGCTCGCGCGGCGGAACCGAGGCCAAGCGGGCCGCCAGAGCCGCCAACTTCGCCGCCCTGGGCGTCGCCGCCCGGCTGCTGCGGCTCAAGGGGCTGGGGGGGCTGGTGGTGATCGACCTGATCGGCCGCGGCCACGACGGGCCGGCCCTGATCGCCGCCGCCAAGGCCGCCTTCGCTCCCGACAACCCCGGCGTCGCCTTCGGCCCGGTCAGCCGGTTCGGCGCCTTGGAGCTCACCCTGCCGCGCCGTGCCCGCCCGGCCCTGGACATCCTCACCGACGGAGCCGCCGGGCCCAGCGTCCTTACCGAGGCCCTCGCCCTGATCCGCGCCCTGGAGCGCGAGGCGGTCGCCGACGGCGGCGGAAGATTCGAAGCCGTGGCCGCGCCGGAGGTGACCCTGGCCGCGGCGCCCCTGGTGGCCGCCCTGACGGCGCGGCTGGGCGCTCGCCTGACCGTGCGCGGCGAGGAAGGCCGTGCGCGGGGTTCGTTCGAGGTCGCCCGGCAATGACGGCGCCCGCCTGCCCGGTGTGCGGCAAGCCCCAAGCCAAGGCCTACCGGCCCTTCTGTTCGCGCCGCTGCGCCGACGTCGACCTGCACCGCTGGCTCGCCGGCCGCTACGCCATCCCCGCCGCCGAGGGGGATGAGGAAGAGGGCGCGCCGGTGGAAGAGGAGGATCAAGGCTAGGTTTTCGTGTCTGCGTGGGATCGACGCCGAAAGAGTCATGGCGTAGCCCCCCTCCACCGCTTCGCGGTCCCCCTACCCCGCTTCGCAGGGGAGGATTTGGCCGCCTTGATCCTCCCCCGTTTACGGGGGAGGGGGCGGGGGTCACGCGCCGTTTCAACCGAGATGGCTACAACCTAGACCCCCGTCCAGCCCCTCGTCTGGACAGCCGCCGCCGCCTTGCCTTAAAGACGGCCCTCCTGAAATTCCTCGCCTGGGTAGCTCAGTTGGTAGAGCAGCGGACTGAAAATCCGCGTGTCGGTGGTTCGATTCCGCCCCCAGGCACCATTCCCCGCTAGCGAAGGGCGCCGCGCCCTGGGCGAAATCGCCGCGCCGCCGCTGATTGTGCGGCGCAAAAGATTCCATGCGAAACCTCCCGCGAATTCGTTCAAGTTCAGCGCGCGGCTAATATTGCGCCGCAATATGAACGCCGTTCCCGCGACGATTTGACGAATGACTTCGCCCTCAAGGTCACTTGACGATCAAAAAAGGGGTTGCCAAAGGACCCTCACGCCAAGTCTAACATGGCGGTAAGAATTGGGGGGAAGCGCACTTGGGCGCCCAGCCCCGAGCCCAATTTGCTCGATCAAGCAGGAACTGGCGCCAGATGCTCGACTTCAAACGAACCTCTCCCATCAT
>JBPCMA010000006.1:0-3518 GCA_051002715.1 Caulobacteraceae bacterium | reverse complement strand
CGCCTATGTCGGCATCTATCGCGATCCCTGGCGCGGCGAGGCCGCGGTGCGGCGGGTCGGCGACAAGCTGCGGCTGGCGTTCAGCCGCACCCACGACATGAGCGGCGAGCTCAAACCGTACAAGGATGATCTCTTCGTGGTCCGCTGGGACGACCGGAGCCTCAACGCCGACGCCTGGGTGCGGTTCGGCATCGGTTTCGACGGGGCGGTGAACGGCTTCACCATGAAGGCCGTCTCTCCGATCACCGACTTCAGCTTCGACTTCCAGGACCTCGACTTCACCAAATCGGAATCCGCACCCGGAAACGCCGGTTCCGCCCGGTGACCGCGACGGCTCTTCCCATGGAGGACGCCGCCTCTGTCTGGCCGCCCGCTCGCCGGGCGTGGTGGGCGGTGGCTGTTTTCGCGGCCGGCGCCATTCTTTCCTACACCGACCGGCAGATTCTCAGCCTGCTGGTCGACCCGATCCGCGGCGACCTGCACATCAGCGACACTCAGGTGAGTCTGCTCCAGGGTATGGCCTTCGCCCTGATCTATTCGATCGCCGGCCTGCCGCTGGGGCGCCTGGCCGACCTCCTGCCCCGGCGGGCGGTGATCCTGGCCGGAGTGCTGGTGTGGACGGCGGCCACCGTCGCCTGCGGCCTCAGCCGGAGTTTCGGCGCCCTCTTTTTGGCGCGGGTGTTCGTGGGGGTGGGCGAGGCAGCCCTGGCCCCGGCCGCCATGTCGATGATCACTGATCTCTTTCCCGCCCATCGGCGGGGGACGGCGATCGGCGTCTTCATCATGGGCATGGTGGTGGGCGGCGGGGTGGCGCTGGGGATCGGCGGCGGCCTGCTGGAAGCGGCGCGCGGCGGCCTGTTCGCCGGCGTGCCGGTCCTGGGCGCCGTGCCGCCCTGGCGGGCGGTGCTGCTGGTGCTGGGGGCGCCGGGCCTTCTCATCGCCCTGCTCCTCCTCACGGTGCGAGAGCCGGCGCGGCGGCCGGGGAGCGGCGAGACCGCCCCTCGGCGCTACAGCGTCGGCGAGGTGGTCGGCGAACTGGCGGCGCGGCGGCGCCTGGTGGTCCCCTTGATCGGGGCCATGGCGCTGATGTCGGTGGGCGATTTCTCCCTGCTGAACTGGACTCCGGCGCTGCTGTCGCGGAACTACCGGTTTTCGGCTGGAGAAATCGGGGCTCTGCTGGGCGCCCTGGTGGTGGCGACCGGCGTCTTGGGCACGGTGCTCGGCGGCCTTCTCTCGGATCGGCGGGCCAAATCGGGCGGCCCGCGCGCGCGTATCGTCGCCGCCGCCATATCGGCCACTCTAGCGTTGCCGCTGATGGCGATCGGGGCCACGTTCAACGCCTGGCAGGTTCTCGCCCTGCTCGGCTGGTGGAATTTCTTCTCCTCGGCGGCCGGCACGATCGGCATCACCGCCCTTCAGGAGGCGGTCCCCAACGAGATTCGCGGCGTCGGCATCTCTCTGGTCGCCTTCGGCAACATCTTCGGCGGCCTGGGTCTGGGGACCATGACCACCGCCCTGGTCACCGACAGAGTGTTCCACGATCCCACTCGGGTCGCCGCCTCGCTCAGCCTCGTCGTCGGCCCCGCCGCCGTCCTGGCGACGACGCTGTTCTGGCGGGCGGCCCGGCGGGCGGACGGGGGCTAGACGCCCGCCCCCCGCCGCGCGGCGGTCAGGCTTTCGCGACGCAGGTTGACCATGACGTTGGCGGTGTCGTGCTTCATGCCGGCGCGGACCAGAAAGGCGGGGGCGGTGATGTTGGCGGCCACCTTGTTGACATAGGTCACCTGGGTTCCCGCGCCGCCGTCGATGGCTTGCAGGCGCCATTCGCCTTCCTCGACGCGAAGATCGCCGCTCAATCGGTGAAAGCGGATCAGGGTGTAGGGCTGGTAGTCGGAGCGGAAGACGTTGCGGATCGGCGGGACGATGAGATTGCCTCGCGTCACCTGTTCGCGCACGTCCCAGCCGGCCGCCTGATCGCCCCGGACGACCTTGCAGACGGTCACCGTCACCACCAGCTTGGCCGCCAACTTGCAGTCGGTCATCACCGCCCACACCGCCCTGGGCGGCGCGGCGATGTCGATGGCCGCGTGGATCAGGGCCGCTCCCCCCGGCGAGGGCAGGACCTCGGCCCACGCCGCGCCGCGCGCCACCTGGCGCATCGCCTCGGCGTCGGGCGTCCAGGCCAGGGCGCCGATCGGGGCGGCCATCAGGCTCGCCGCGAGGATCGCCGCCGCGCCGGCCCGGCGCCTGGAAGCAGGCTTCATGGTCTGACCGTCTCTCTGTTGTCCAAAGAGCCGCCTAGAGCCGGCAAAGTGGACATAAGTGAGACGCGGGCGCCGGCCTCTACCGCGACCAGCCGCCTCCCAGGGCTTTGTAGATGGCCACCAGGTCGCTCGCCGTCTGGGCCCGCGACTGGGTGAATTGATCGCGGGCGTTCAGCAGGCGTTCTGGGCCTGCAGGACGTTGATGAAGGTGACAAAGCCGGTGCGATACTGGTCTTCGGCGATGGCGAGCGAGCCTTGGGCGGCGGTAATGCTGTCGGCGAGCGATTGGGCGCGGCTCTCTTCGGACCTGTAGCGCGCCAAGGCGTCTTCCACATCGCGCAAGGCGGCGAGGACCGCGATCTTGTAGGCGAGCAGGGCCTGTTTGTTCTCTTCCCTGGCCGCGCCGACGGCGGCGCGGTTTCGCCCGGCGTCGAAGATCGGCTGACTCACCGTGCCCAGCCCGATCGCGGTGAGGCTCTGGCTCGAGAAGAGGTCGCCCAGGGACATGCTGGCCAGGCTCGGCAGGAGGTAGAGATTGACCTTCGGGTAGAGGGCCGCGGTCGCCACGCCGATCTGGGCGTTGCTCGCCGCCAAGCGGCGCTCGGCCTGGCGGATGTCGGGGCGGCGGCGCAGGAGTTCGGAGGGCAGGCCCACCGGGAGGGTCGGCGGCGGCAGCGGGATCGCCGCGCCGGTGGGCGCGAGTTCGGCGGTCAGGGCCGCGGGGCTCTCGCCGATGAGGACGCCCAGGGCATGGATCTGGGCCTTCGCCTCGGCGTCGAGCTGGGGGAGCTGGGAAGCGGCGGTCGCGACTTGCGTCGCCTGCTGGTTGACGTCCAGGCCGGTCACGAATCCGGCCCGCCGCCGCGCCTGGACCAGGGTGAAGAGATCCTGCTGGCGCCGGAGTTCGGCCTGGCCGATCGCGTGGCGGATCTGAAGGGCCCGCAGGGTCAGATAGTCGTTGGCGACCTCGGCCGCCAGGCTGACCTCGCCGTCCCGCCGCGCCCACAGGCTGGCGGCGGTGTCGGCCTTGGCCGCTTCGACCGCCCGGCGCGTCCCGCCGAACAGGTCGACCTCCCAGGAAGCGTCGAAGCCGGCCGAGTAGAAATTCAGGCTGGAGGGGATAGTCAGTCCGGTCGGTGGCGGGCCGCCGGACGTCTGGCTCGGACTGGGGCGGTTGGAGCGGATGGTGGCGATATCGCCGCTGGCCGAGAGGCGCGGATATTCCGCCGCCCCCGTCTCGATCTCCTTGAGGCG
>JBPCMA010000005.1:0-8475 GCA_051002715.1 Caulobacteraceae bacterium | reverse complement strand
TGCCCTTGCCCATGCGCACCTCGGCCGGCTTATCGCTCACCGGCACATCGGGGAAGATACGGATCCACACCCGGCCCTGGCGCTTCATCTGGCGGGTGATGGCTCGGCGGGCCGCCTCGATCTGACGGGCCGTGACGCGTTCCGGTTGGATCGATTTGAGCCCGTGCGAGCCGAAATTAAGCGCGAAGCCGCCCTTGGCCAGACCGTGGATTCGGCCTTTGAACTGTTTGCGGTATTTGGTCTTTTTCGGAGAGAGCATGGCCAGATTCCCTTACGCGGCCGCCGCGTCGCGACGGTCGCGCCTGGGCGCCCGGTCGGGGCGGTCGCCGCGGCCCTCGCGTCCGCCGCCTTCGCCGGCTGGTCCGGACTCGCTGGCCAGGCGCTTGTCCAGGGCCATGGGATCGTGCTCCAGGACTTCCCCTTTGAAGATCCACGTCTTCACGCCGATGATGCCGTAGGTAGTCTTGGCCTCGGTGAAGCCGTAGTCGATGTCGGCGCGCAGGGTGTGACGCGGCACCCGGCCTTCGTGATAGGATTCGGCGCGGGCGATTTCAGCGCCGCCCAGGCGCCCAGCCACCTCGACCCGCACTCCCTTGGCGCCCAGCCGCATGGCCGATTGCATGGACCGCTTCATGGCGCGGCGAAAAGCGATCCGGCGTTCGAGTTGCTGGGCGATATTTTCCGCCACCAATTGGGCGTCGGTTTCGGGCTTGCGGATCTCGACGATATTGAGATGCACCTCGCCTTCGGTCATGGCTGACAAATCCTGGCGTAGCTTCTCGATATCCGCCCCCTTCTTGCCGATGATCACCCCGGGGCGGGCGGCGTAGATGGTCACCCGGCAGCGCTTGTGCGGTCGCTCGATGATGATCCGCGACACCCCCGCCTGGGCCAGCCGCTTCTTCAGCATGGCCCGCAGGCGGATGTCGTCGTGCAACAGCTTGGCGTATTCGGGCCCGGCGGCGAACCAGCGGCTATCCCAGGTCCGGTTGATGCCCAGGCGCAGGCCGATCGGATTGACTTTCTGCCCCATCAGGCGGCCCCCTGCTCGCGGACCACGACGGTGATCTCGGAAAACGGCTTTTCGATGCGCGACGAGCGGCCCCGCGCTCGGGCCGAAAAACGCTTCATCACCAGGTTCTTGCCGACGAAGGCTTCGGCGACGATGAGGTTGTCGATGTCGAGGCCATGGTTGTTCTCGGCGTTGGAGATGGCCGAATAGAGGGCCTTGCGCACGTCAATGGCGATGCGGCGAGGGCTGAACTGCAGCTCGTTGAGCGCCCTTTGCACCTTGAGGCCGCGGATAGACTGGGCGACGAGGTTGAGTTTGCGCGCCCCGGTGCGCAGGGTGCGCACCTTGCTCATCGCCTCGGCCGGCTTCAGGCGCCGCTCTTTGGCTTGCTTGCTCATCCTACTTTCTCTTGGCCTTGCGGTCGGCGGCGTGTCCGGGGAAGTAGCGGGTCGGGGCGAACTCGCCCAGTTTCATGCCCACCATGTCCTCGCCGACCAGGACCGGCACATGCTTTTGGCCATTGTGGACCCCGAAGGTGAGGCCGACGAACTGGGGCATGATGGTCGAGCGCCGCGACCAAGTCTTGATCACGTCCTTGCGCCCGGTCGCCTGGACCGCTTCCGCCTTCTTCAGCAGATAGCCATCGACGAACGGGCCTTTCCAAACCGAGCGGGTCATCCCTAGCGGGCCTTCTTCACGTGACGGCTGCGGATGATGAACTTGTCCGTCGCCTTGTTGGATCGGGTCTTGCGCCCCTTGGTCGGCTTGCCCCAGGGGGTGACCGGGTGGCGACCGCCAGAGGTGCGGCCCTCACCGCCGCCGTGCGGGTGATCGATGGGGTTCATGGCCACGCCCCGCACGTGCGGGCGGCGGCCCTTGTGGCGTACCCGGCCGGCCTTGCCGAGCACCTCATTCATGTGGTCGGGGTTGGACACCGCGCCGACCGTGGCCATGCAGGTGTCCTGCACCATGCGCAGTTCGCCAGAGCCCAGGCGGATCTGAGCGTAGCCGGCGTCGCGCCCAACCAACTGGGCGTAGGCCCCCGCCGAGCGGGCGATCTGGCCACCCTTCATGGGCTTCAATTCGACGTTGTGGACGATGGTGCCGATCGGCATGCCCCGCAACGGCGAGGCGTTGCCCACCTTCACGTCGACCTTCTCGGCGGCGATCACCTCATCGCCGGCCTTCAGCCGCTGGGGGGCGAGGATATAGGCCAGTTCCCCATCGGCGTATTTGATCAGGGCGATGAAAGCGGTGCGATTGGGATCGTACTCCAGGTGCTGGACGGTGGCCGCCACGCCCCATTTGCGGCGCTTGAAATCCACCATCCGGTAGAGCCGCTTGGCCCCACCGCCGCGGAAGCGCACCGCGATGCGGCCGCCGCCGCCGCGCCCGCCTGACTTGGTCAGTCCTTCGACCAGCGCCTTGACCGGCCGGCCCTTGTGCAATTCGGAGCGGTCGACCAGGACCAGGGCCCGGCGAGACGGCGAGGTCGGGTTGAAATTCTTCAGAGCCATGGTCTCAAAGCCCCGTGGTGATGTCGATGGATTGGCCCTCTTGCAGGGTCACGATGGCCTTCTTGACGTCGGACCGGCGCCCGGGCCGCCCGCGAAAGCGCTTGGTCTTGCCCTTCTGGATCAGGGTGTTGACCTTGGTCACCTTGACCTTGAACAGCTCTTCGACGGCGACCGCGATTTCGTCCTTGGTGGCGTCCAGCGCGACGCGAAAAACCACCTTGTTGTGCTCGGAGAGCACGGTCGCCTTCTCGGTGATGAGGGGCGCGAGAATGGTGTCGTAGTGGCGGGGCGTGGCGGCCATCACGCGGCCCCCTCGCCGGCGAAGCGCGCCTGAATGGCTTCCACCGCCGCCCGGGTCAGCACCAGGGTTTCGCGGCGCAGCACGTCGTAGACGTTGAGGCCGGCATCGGGCAGCACGTCCACGTTGGGAATGTTGCGGGCGGCAAGCTTGAAATTGGCCTCGACTTGCGGTCCGGCGATAATCAGGGCGTTTTTCAGGCCCAGGTCGGCGAAGCGACCGCGCAGGGCGGCGGTTTTGTGCCCGGCCAGGCTCGCCGCGTCCAGCACGACCAGGGCCCCGGCCTTCACCTTGGAAGACAGGGCGTGGCGAAGCGCCAGAGCCCGAACCTTCTTGGGCAGGCCGATCTCGTGACTACGGACCACCGGGCCGTGCGCCTTGGCCCCGCCGACGAACTGGGCGGCCCTTCGCGAGCCATGCCGGGCGCCGCCAGTGCCCTTCTGTTTGTACATCTTCTTGCCGGTCAGCGAGACTTCGTTGCGAACCTGGATCTTGTGGGTTCCGGCGCGGCGCTTGGCCAGTTGCCAAGTGACGCAGCGCTGCAGGATGTCGCCGCGAATGTCGTCAATGCCGAAAATATCGTCGGGCAGATCCAGCGAGCCGCCCTTGCCGCCGTCCAGGGTGATCACCTCGATCTTCATGCCTCGCCCCCCTCGGCGCTCACCGGGACTTCCTCGGCCGGTGTTTCGGGGGCCGATTTGGCCGCTCCCTTGATCGCGCCGGGCGTCGGCAGGCCGGCCGGGGCGGGGCGCTTCACCGCGTCACGGATCCTGACGAACGTCCCCTCGGTCCCCGGAACGGCGCCCTTGATAAGAATAAGACCGCGCTCCACATCGACGCGGAACACGGTCAGATTGAGGGTGGTCACCTGGTCCTGGCCCATGTGGCCGGCCATGTGCTTGCCCTTGAACACCTTGCCCGGGTCCTGGCGCTGGCCGGTCGAGCCGTGGGCGCGGTGCGATACGGAGACCCCGTGGGTGGCCCGCATCCCCCCGAAATTCCAGCGCTTGATGGCCCCGGCGAAGCCCTTGCCGACGGTGAGGCCGGCGACGTCGACCTTCTGGCCGGGCCGGAAGTGGTCGGCGGTGAATTCCGCGCCGACTTCGATAAGGTTCTCCTCGGAGACCCGGAATTCGGCCACGCGCCGCTTGGGTTCGACCAGCGCCTTGGCGAAGTGGCCGCGCTCGGCCTTGGTGGTGTTCTTAGGCTTCTTTGCCCCGGCGCCCAGTTGCAGGGCGACGTAGCCGTCCTTCTCCTTGGTGCGCTGGGCGGTGACCTGGCAGCCCTCGAGGCTGAGCACGGTCACCGGCACGTGCGTCCCGGCCTCGTCGAAGAGGCGGGTCATGCCCAGTTTCTTGGCGATCACGCCGGTGCGCATCGGACCCACCTCTAATTCCCCAGCTTGATCTCGACATCGACGCCGGCCGACAGGTCGAGCTTCATCAACGCGTCCACCGTCTGCGGCGTGGGTTCGACGATGTCGAGCACCCGCTTGTGGGTGCGGATCTCAAACTGCTCGCGCGACTTCTTGTCGATGTGCGGCGAGCGATTCACGGTAAAGCGCTCGATCAACGTCGGCAGGGGGATAGGCCCACGCACCGTGGCGCCGGTGCGCTTGGCGGTGTTGACGATCTCGCGGGTGGAATGATCCAGCACGCGATGATCGAAGGCCTTGAGCCGGATGCGGATGTTCTGACGATCCATGTCGCTCTTACATTTTCCCTTCAAGACCCTCGTCGGGGCCCGCGCGCGCCAGACCGTTTCAAAGACCAGCCCGCTCGCCCCCAACGAGGCCGAACGAACGCGAAAGCCCGCAAAAACGAATGGCCCGCGCGGAAAACCGCGGGGCCGTCACCCAACCTAAACGGCCCAAGGGCCGCCTTTGCCTAGGTTCGCCTCGCGAACCTCGTCTGCCCTTTGGGTTTTCCCTCCAGGCACAGCCGGTTCAACAAAGAGGGCGGTCTCTAGACTCCCCGCCTCTTGCCGTCAAGGCCAGGGGCGGCGACAGTGGGGCCGGCCATCGGCGGCGCGCGGTGTGGAGTTTCGAGGTGATGCCGGAGGGGCGGAGGCGGTGACCGTGAGCGGCAAGAGGGACAACGGCCGCAACCTCGTCGCCGCGGTGCTGTCGTCGGCCCTCCACGCCATCCTGCTTGGCATCATCATCAATCAGGCGCCGCCGGAATACCAATTTCGCGAAACGATCACGCCGCCGCCGGCGATGAACGTCGAGATCGTCTCCCTGCCGCCCATGCCCCCGATCACGCCACCGAAGGTCGAGCCGCCCAAGGCCAAGCCCCTGCCTACTCCGACGCCGCCGCCCAAACCCACGCCACCCAAGGCCGAGCCGCCGAAGCCGACGCCGGCCAAGCCCGAAATCCCCAAGCCGGCGCCGGCCAAACCGACTCCGGCCAAGCCCAGCCCTCCCAGGCCGTCCCCCCTGCCGACCCCAGTCGCGCCCTCCCCCGCGCCCAGTTCACGCCCCGCGCCCAAACCTCAGGCGACCATCATCAAATCGACCCCGATCCAGGCGTCCGTCCAGGCCGCTCCGGTCGAGCGGCCGAGCCCGCTCAACATCCACAAGGCCCTCAAGGCGGCGCCGGCGGGCGTGCCCATCCTGCCCATGGCGCCCGCCGCCGGGCCGGCCGGCAAGCCCGGATCGCCCGCCGCCGGAGCCGCGTCAGCATCGGCGACCGCCGGCGCCGCCGGAACGTCCCGGCTCAATGGGCTCAGCCCCTACCCCTACGGCGCCATGCCCAGCGGCGGCCCGGGCCTGCGCGGCACCTTGGTCGGTTGCGCCAACGCCGAAGCCGTGCGCCTCAGCGGGGCCGAGCGCGCCCACTGCAACGAGCGGTTCGGCGTGGACATCGCCCACGCCCCGGTGTTGGATCCGATCTCCAGAACCAAGCGCGCCGAGTTCGACAAGGCGGCCGACCGCCAGGAGGCTGACCGCAAATATCGCAACTCCACCACCGACGGCGTCTTCGCCCCCGCCGACCCCGGCGGCATCGCCCACGGCCCCGCCTCCAGCGAGACGTACAAGCACAACGCCGGTGATCCCCCGTAAAGGCGGCGCGCGCGACTAGAGGGTCGCCGCGTATTCGGCCGAGATGTCCTTGCCGGTGTGGTCCGGCATCAGGCTCGCCGCGATGAGGCTTACCACCGCGCAGCCAGCGATGTAGGCGGCGATAGGCAAGCTGCTGTGATAGGCGGCGAGGAGGGCGGTGGCGATCAACGGGGCGGGCCCTCCGGCGATGATCGAGGCCGCCTGATAGCCCAACGACGCGCCGCTGTAACGCAGGCGCGGGGTGAACGCCTCGGCGATCAGGGCGGCCTCCGGCCCGTAGGTCATGCTGGTCGGGATCAACGACAGGACGATCGCGACGAAGGCGGCGGCCGGATGGGCGCTGTCCAGCATGGCGAAATAGACAAAGCCGAAGAGCCCGGTGACCGCCGCGCCGATCATGAACATCCTTCGCCGGCCGATCCGGTCGGAGATGTGGCCCGACAGCGGCAGGGTGATGAACGATACGCAGGACGCCGCCAGCACGGCGGCCAGGATCAGGTCGCGCGACAGCTTCAGCGTGCCGGTCCCATAGGCGAACACGAAGGCGGTGAAGATGTAGAACGGCGCCTGCTCGGCCGTCCGCAGCAGGGCGCTCAGGGCAATCGCGCGCGGTTGCCTGCGGATCGCCTCGACGGTGGGGGCCCGTTCGATCCGCCGCGACTCGACAAGGCGGCGGAACACCGGCGTTTCGAGAATGCCCAGACGGATCCACAGGCCCACGCCCACCAAAACGATGCTGAGGAAGAACGGCACGCGCCAACCCCACGCGGCGAACCCGGGCCCCGACCAGGCGCTGACCGCCAGGATCACCAGATTGGACAGGAACAGGCCGGCCGGCACGCCCAACTGAGGCCAGGAGGCGACAAGGCCGCGGTGACGGTGACCGCGCGCCCATTCCATGGAGATGAGAATCGAGCCGCCCCACTCGCCGCCGACCCCGATCCCCTGCAACATGCGCAGGACGATCAAGACGACCGCGGCCCAGGGGCCGATCGACCGATAGCCGGGGACGAAGCCGACCAGGAAGGTGGCGATTCCCATCACCAGCAGGGTGGTGATCAAGGTGGCCTTGCGCCCGATCCTGTCGCCATAGTGGCCAAAGATCGCCGCCCCGATCGGCCGGCCGACGAAACCAACGAAGAAGGTGCCGAAGGCCGCCAAGGTGCCGGTCAGATGATCGTAGGTCGGGAAGAAGAGCTTGGGGAAGATCAGCCCGGCGGCGGTGCCGTAGATGAAAAAGTCGTACCACTCGATGGTCGTGCCGACCGTGGCGGCGATCACCGCCTTGCGCAGATGCGCCGCGTGTTCAGCTTCCGACAGGACGGCGCCACTCGCGATGACGGTCATGGCGCACACCCTCCCTCAACAACCGCCCCCAACCGGCGCAAAACGTAGAGGGAGTTCCGGTCGGCGTGAAGAGAGGGTGTAAAAGCCGCGCCCCTTATGCCCCGATCTTCTCCGCCTCGGCCGCCACGCCGATTTCAGTCGGGAGTGGCTCCATGACCAGGGGGACGGCGCGGCTGGCGGCAAGGACTTCGTCGCGCTGGGCGGCGATCCGTTGCAGGCCGCGCAGGTAGGAGCCGGTGCCGGCCGGGATCAGGCGCCCGACGATGACATTCTCCTTGAGACCCTCGAGGGTGTCGCGCTTGCCGTGCACCGCCGCGTCGGTGAGGACGCGAGTGGTTTCCTGGAACGACGCCGCCGAGATGAAGCTGCGGGTCTGCAAGCTAGCCTTGGTGATGCCCAGCAGCACCGGCTGGGTGAGCGCCGGCCGGCCGCCCTTGCGGGCGGTGGCCTTGGCGTTCTCCTCGTCCACCTCCAGCTTGTCCAGGTGGTCGCCTTTAAGAAGGCCGGTGTCGCCGGGCTCCATGATCTCGACCTTCTGCAGCATCTGGCGGACGATGGTCTCGATGTGCTTGTCGTTGATCGGCACGCCCTGCAGGCGGTAGACCTCCTGGATCTCGTTGACCAGGAAGTCGGCCAGGGCCTCTATGCCCAGAATGCGCAGGATGTCGTGCGGGTCGGGGTTGCCGTCGATGATGTATTCGCCCTTGCGGATCGAGTCGCCGTCGTGGACCGCGATGTGCTTGGCCTTGGGGATCAGGAACTCCACCGCCTCGCCCTCTTCAGGGGTGATCTTGATGCGGCGCTTGTTCTTGTAGTCGCGGCCGAACTCCACCTTGCCATCCATCTCGGCGATCACCGCGCAGTCCTTGGGGCGCCGAGCTTCGAAAAGCTCGGCGACGCGGGGCAGGCCGCCGGTGATGTCGCGCGACTTGGCGCTCTCGGTGGGAAGGCGCGCGAGCACCTCGCCGGGCCGGGCCTCGTCGCCGTCGCCGACCGAAAGGATCGCGCCCACCGGCAGCGGGTAGCGGGCCTCGCCGCCGTTGGCCAAGCGCTTGTAGGCGCCTTCGTCGTCCAACACCGCCACGGTGGGGCGCAGGTCGGCTCCCCGGTTGGAGGCCCGCCAGTCGATCACCACGCGGTTTGAAATCCCCGTCGCCTCGTCGGCTTCCTCGCGCACCGAGATGCCTTCGACGAGATCCTCGAAGCGCACCTTGCCGGGCACTTCCGTGATGATCGG
>JBPCMA010000004.1:0-6434 GCA_051002715.1 Caulobacteraceae bacterium | reverse complement strand
GGACGTACTTATTTCACTGGGTTCGTCGCAATCAGGTCATCGATGTCTTGATGGCCAAGCATGTCGGCGCTCGAATGCCCCGCGCTGACATGTCTGTCCTGCTGGAAATGACGCTCCCCCTCCCGCCGCTCGAGGAGCAGCGGCGGATTGTGGGGTTGTTGGACCGGGCGGCGGAGATCAGGCGGCGCGCCGACGCCGCCCGCGCCAAGGCCCGCGCCATCATCCCCGCCCTCTTCCTCGACACCTTCGGCGACCCCGCCACCAACCCCAAGGGGTGGCCGGTCATGACGCTGGGTGACGCTATTAGCTCAGGGCCTCAGAATGGCCTCTATAAACCCGCGACCGACTACGGCAGCGGCGTGCGGATTCTGCGCATCGATAGCTTTGACGATGGCACAATCGCGAACCAGGGAGCGTTAAAGCGGCTACGGCTTGATCAGGAAACAACTGATAAATTTAAGCTTTCTGAGGGCGATATCGTCGTCAATCGTGTCAACAGCCCGCCCCAGTTGGGTAAGTCCGTCCTGATCCCTCGGTTAGAAGAGCCGGTTGTGTTCGAGTCAAATATGATGCGGATGCGGGTCAATTCAGACCTGCTACTTCCGCCAGTGCTCGGCGTAATGCTGCAACTCAACTCGGTCCGGCAGGCCCTGATCAAGAACGCCAAGCACGCCATTAACCAGTCGAGTATCAACCAAGGCGACGTAACCAGGATCATGGTCTTCGCCCCGCCCATTCCGCTTCAGTCCGCCTTTGCAGAGCGCATCCAACGTATTGACGCGGTAACCCGCCACCTCGATGCCGCCGCCGCCAAGGCCGAAGCCATGGCTGCGGGGCTTTCGGCGGAGGTGTTTGGATGACCGTGCCCGATCCCGCCGATGCCGTGCCCGACTATCAAAGTCTGATGCTGCCCTTGCTGCGGGCCGCAACTGCTGGAGAACAGCGCATTGGCGCAGTGGTACAGCGCCTCGGCGAAGAGTTGGAACTGAGTGAGGCGGAGCGCGCCGCCCTGCTGGCCTCGGGCCGTCAGACGGTCTTCGCCAACCGCGTCCATTGGGCCAAGACCTACCTGGCCAAGGCCGGGCTGGTGGAGGCGACAAAGCGCGGCCATTTCCGCCTGACGCAGCGCGGCTCCGACGTGCTCGCCGCCACACCCGAACGGATCGACAATCGCTTACTCAGCCGCTTCGAGGAATTTCGCCAATTCAGCAACCGATCCGCTCAATCAACCGACGATGAGGTCATTCCCGATCCAAGCGACGCCGCCGACCGGACGCCGGACGAGATCATGCGCGCTGCGCATCGTCAGATCGAGGCGGCGCTGGCCGAGGACCTTCTGGACCGCGTGCGCGCGGCACCGCCGGAGTTCTTCGAGCGGCTGATCGTCAACCTGCTGCTGGCCATGGGCTATGGCGGTTCGGCGGCCGAGGCTGGCCGGGCGCTGGGCCGCAGCGGCGACGATGGTGTGGACGGCGTGATCGATCAGGACGCGCTGGGTCTCGACCGCGTCTATATCCAGGCCAAGCGCTACGCCGCCGGCAACAGCGTGGGGCCTGGCGCGATACGCGACTTCTTCGGCAGCCTGGACCGGCACAAGGCCGCGAAGGGCTTGTTCGTCACCACCTCGAACTTCACAAGCAGCGCCCGCGAAACCGCCGACTACCTGAGCAAGCGCATTGTGCTGATCGACGGCGAGCAACTGACCCGCCTTATGATCCGCCACAATGTCGGCTGTCGGATCGAGGAGGTCCTATACGTCAAGAAGATCGACGAAGACTTTTTCGAATAGCGAAGTGGGCACCGTGTGTGATTGACGATCGCGATGAAGAAATTGAGATCAACCGTATCCGAGCTCGCCTGGCGTCGCTCGAAGTCGAACGGGCAGAACTCGAAGCTTCACTTGCGCAAGTCGAGCGGCGTATAGCGGCAGTGCAAGCTATCGATGCTGGCTCGAGCATGGCCGGGAACACTCCGGCCGTGACCACGGCGTCGCCAACAGCCGACAAGGTGGCGCTCTTTCGTCGCCTCTTTGCCGGCCGATCCGACGTGTTCCCGCTCCGCTGGGAGAACGCAAAGACGGGAAAGGCGGGCTATGCGCCGCCCTGCGCCAATGAATGGATCAGGGGCGTTTGCAGCAAGCCGCAAATCAAATGCGGGGAGTGTCCCCATCAAGCCTTCATCCCCGTCACGGATGAGATCATCGACAAGCATCTGCGGGGCGGCAATGGTTCGCGCGCCTTTGTCGCCGGCGTCTATCCGATGCTGCCGGACGAAACTTGCTGGTTTCTGGCCGCCGATTTCGACAAGGAAAGCTGGGCGGCTGATGCCTCGGCGATGATCGAAACCTGCAAGGCGAAAGGTGTTCCCGCCGCCCTTGAACGGTCCCGGTCCGGCAATGGCGCCCACGTTTGGATCTTCTTTTCAGAGCCAATCCGGGCGCGCACGGCCCGTCAGCTCGGCGCTGCGATCATGACGGACACGATGGAACGTCGCCCGGAAATCGGCTTCGCCTCATATGACCGCTTCTTTCCAAGCCAGGACACCATGCCGGTCGGCGGCTTCGGAAATCTGATCGCCTTGCCCTTGCAACGCAGGGCGCGCGAGCATGGCAACAGCGTCTTCGTCGATGAGAATCTTCGGCCATACGACGATCAGTGGGCGTTCCTATCGTCAACGCCACGCCTTTCCGCCGATGCCGCATCGGAGATCGTCGCCGATGCGGAGATGCGCGGCCGGGTGTTGGGCGTTCGGATGCCTGTAGAAGATGAGGACACCGACGAGCCGTGGCGGATGACGCCCTCTCGGCGCCGGGAGCCGGGGCCGATCGATGCTCCCATGCCAAGCAAGGTCAGCATCGTCATTGCCGATCAGGTCTACATTGATCGGACCGAGCTGCCACCCGCGATGTCGGCGCGGCTCATACGCCTGGCGGCCTTCCAGAATCCCGAATTCTATCGCGCGCAATCCATGCGGTTCCCGACCTTCGGCAAGCCCCGGATTATCTCTTGTGCCGAGCTTCACCCGCGTCATGTGGGACTGCCGCGAGGGTGTCTTGATGAAGCTGTCGAGCTGATCCGCGCCCACGGTGGCGAAATCGATCTCAGTGATCTCCGGTCGGTCGGCAACCCACTCCCGACAAGGGTTCGCTTCCAGGGTGAGCTGTATAGTCCACAGGTCAAGGCATTCGATGCGCTCACCCCGCATGACCATGGGGTGTTGGCTGCCACCACGGCTTTCGGCAAGACAGTCGTTGCGGCGGCGCTCATTGCTCAACGGGCGCGCAACACGCTTATCCTCGTCCATCGCCGCGAGTTACTTACCCAATGGGGGGAGCGCCTCAAGGCATTCCTCGATATCGATCCGAAGGATATCGGCTTCATCGGCGGCGGCCGCCGCAAGCCTACGGACGTCATAGATATCGCACTGATTCAGAGTCTGGTGCGTCGGAGCGAAGTATCCGATCTCGTGGCGAATTACGGTCATTTGATCGTCGACGAATGCCATCATCTCTCGGCCGCCAGCTTTGAGTTGGTGGCGCGGCGGGCAAAGGCGCGTTATGTTCTTGGGCTATCGGCGACCGTGGCTCGGAAAGACGGTCATCATCCGATTATCTTCATGCAATGTGGTCCGGTCCGGCACCTTGTTGATGCCCGAACGCAGGCCGTCGAGCGAGGGATCACTCACCGGGCCAAGCATCGATCGACGATATTTGAGTTGCCACCGCCTTTGGCCGCCTCAGACCGTCCTTCCATGCCGGCGGTCTACGCAGCCATCGCGCAGGACGGGCGGCGCAATAACCTGATTTTCGATGATGTGCTGAAGGCGCTGGAAGCGAAGCGGTCACCCATCGTGCTTACGGAGCGGAGGGATCATCTGGAATACCTTCAAGGCCGCTTTTCGCGGTTCGTCCGCAATCTCGTTGTCCTTCGGGGCGGGATGTCGGCCTCCGAACGCAAGGTCTCTGAAGCAGCCCTGCGAGTGGCCGATGACCAGGAACGGCTTATCCTCGCCACGGGACGCTACATTGGAGAGGGGTTCGACGATCAAAGGCTCGACACGCTCTTCCTGACGATGCCCATTTCCTGGAAAGGTACACTGGCTCAGTATGTTGGCCGTCTTGACCGCCAGCACGCTGCGAAAACCGAGGTCCTCGTCGTCGACTACGTTGATGAACTGGTGCCGGTGCTGGCGCGCATGGCGGCAAAGCGACGAGCGGGCTATCGGGCCCTTGGGTACACCCTGGAATGATTGTCAGCACATCCTGGCCGGTCCCACCGTCCAACGATCGGCCAATCATAGGGCTATGGCGTAGACATAGTGCTCATCTTCATCGAGCGTGGCCTGCCACTCTATCTCTATAATAGTTTGTATTGACTAGATAATTTGTACGGCGCCCGAGAAACGTCCCCGTTGAACGTCCCCATTTGGCGCGCGTGGCGAGCCGACCGCTCACTCGCGACGACGAGCTTCACCCGGGTGTTCGCCGACGGATCGCGGCGGGTGGCGATTTTTTTCGGCCACCATTGAACCTTCGGCCCGCGGCCCGCGACTAACCGAACGCCGCGCAAATCCCGCGGCTCGGCGACAAAGGGAGGCACTATCATGATTGTTTCGCACAAGCGCGCGGCGCCGCTGCTCGCGGTGGCCGCGGCGGGGCTGCTCTCGCTGCAGGCGCCGGCGGCGCGGGCTCAGCAGTTCACCGTCACCAATCTGGTTTCCGACGGCTCGGTCCCCGCCGTCACCGTCGATCCGTCGCTGATCAATCCGTGGGGCATGTCCTATTCGCCGACCGGCCCCTTCTGGGTGTCGGACAACAACGCCGGCGTGGTCACCCTCTACGACGGGTCGGGGAGCAAGATCGGCCTGACCGTCAACATCCCGCCCCCCAAGGGGATGAGCGGCTCGGGAACGCCCACCGGCCAGGTGTTCAATGGTCTCAGCCACCCCTTCCAGGTGAGCAAAGGCGGCAAGACCGGCCCCGCCGTCTTCCTGTTCGCCACCGAGGACGGCACGATCTCCGGCTGGGCCCCCTCGGTCGACGGGGTCAACGCCATCCTGGCGGTCGACAATTCCAGCGAGAGCGCCGTCTACAAGGGCCTGGCGATCGGCCACGTCAACGGCGCGAACTTCCTCTACGCCGCGAATTTCCGCTCCGGCGACCTGGAGGTTTACAATTCCAGATTCCAACTGGTGAGGGTCATTCGCGATCCGAGCATTCCGGCCGGCTACGCGCCCTTCAACGTGCAGAACCTGGGCGGCGTGCTCTATGTCACCTTCGCCCTGCAGGACGCCGCCAAACACGACGATGTGGCGGGACGGGGCCACGGCTATGTCGACGCCTTCCGGCTCGACGGAGGCTTTCTGCGGCGGGTCGCCTCGGCCGGGCGGCTGAATTCTCCCTGGGGGCTCGACATCGCCCCGGCCGGCTTCGGCCCCTTCGCCGGCGACCTTCTGGTGGGGAATTTCGGCGACGGAGTCATCCTGGCCTTCGATCCGCTGACCGGCGCCTTCAAGGGCAAGATTCTGGGGGCCGACGGCCAACCCATCGTGCTGGGCGACCTTTGGGGGCTGATCAACGGCAACGGCGGCTCCGGCGGCGATGCGAGCAAGGTCTATTTCACCGCCGGGGTTCACAACGAGGCGCACGGCCTGTTCGGCAGCCTCTCGCCCATTCCCTGAATCGGCCGCCCAATTGCCCCGCGTCCCTCCAGGCGCGGGGCGCGCCGGCTTCCTAAAAAGCGTAGGTGGCCCCAAGGGCGAAGCCGTCGCGCGCCTGGGGGTATTGGGACGGGTAGGAGGGCCCGCCGCCGATCGCGGTCCAGGCCAGCCGCAGCTCGCAGGCCTTGAAATCGAAGGCCACCCCGGCGCGCACATCGACGGAAGCGCGCTGGCCGCCCGGGCCGGATCGGCCGCCGACGACGGTCAAGGCGCCCACCTGCCCGAACAGGCGCCACCGCCTCCCTGGCCGCACGGCGCCGGCCAGGTCGGCATAGACGGTTTGCGCCCCTTCGCCAAAGTAGTTCGGTGAATAATAGAGATGAGCACTCAGGTTATCACCGACCAACCCAACGTAAACTTCCGTATAATCCGCGGTATATCCGCCGCTGGCGGGCGCGGTGTAGCGCGCGTGGGTGACGCCGACGTCCCAAGCCAGGCCGGCCTTGAACCGCGCCGACCAACCGGCGTAGCCGATGTAGCCCAGCGGCCGGGGATCGTTCCCCGAACCCTCCACGCCGATGGCCGTCGCGCCGGCATAGGCGCCGCTGTCGTGATCGTAGGCGATGGACGCGCTCGCCACCGGCCTGCCGTCGCTCAGCGAGAGGCCGCGAAACCGCTCGTCCGAGTCGGCGGCGACGGCGATCGCCCATTGGGCCTCGGCCGGCCGGGCCAGGCAAGGCGAGACGACGGCGAGGGCGACGCCCAGAGCGCGGAGA
>JBPCMA010000003.1:0-4089 GCA_051002715.1 Caulobacteraceae bacterium | reverse complement strand
CGCCCGGCTCGAGCCGGCGGTTCCCGAGCTGACCGCCGCGGTCGACACCGCCGCCGCCGCCGCCGCCCGCGGCGACATCGACAGCGCCGCCCTGCTGGCCCTCGAGCAGTCGGCGCTGAAGGCGAGGGTGGCGGTGCTGGACCAGAGGCTGGCTCTGTCCCTCGCCGACATCGCCCTGGACACCGTCCTCTTCCTTCCCTCCGACCAAGGCGGCGCGCCATGAGACGGCTCAATCCCTGGGCTCTGGCCGTCGCGGCCGTCGTCCTCATCCTGGCCGGCCTGATCGCCTGGCGCATCCTTCACGAGCCGGCGGCCGAGCCCGACCCGGCGGCCCCGGCGGCCCTGATCACCGTCGCCCCGGTCCGCCAGAGCGAGATCGCCGAGACCGTCAGCGCCTATGGGACGATCGCCGGCTCTCAGGCGGCGAGCCGGACCCTGGCTGCGCCGCGCGCGGTGATCGTCGAGCAGGTGCTGGCCGCGCCGGGCCAGCCGGTGGCGGCCGGCGCGCCGCTCATTGTCCTGGCCAACACCCCGGCCACCGAACTGGCCTTTCGCCAGGCCACCGACGCCGCCTCCTTCGCCGAGCGCGACCTGGCGCGGGTGCAACGGCTCTACGATCAGCGCCTGGCGGCCAACGACCAGCTGGGAGCGGCGCGCAAGGCGGTGGCGGACGCCAAGGCCGCCGTCGCCGCCCAGGTCGCCGCCGGGGCGGGCGGCGGGCGCCAGACCCTCCGGGCGAGCGTCACCGGGGTGATCGAGGCCGCGCCCGTGGCGGCCGGCGAGCATGCGGCCGCCGACGCGCCGCTGATGACGCTGATCGCCAGCGGCGGCCTGATCGCCCAGCTCGGCGTCGAACCGACCCGCGCCGGTCGGCTGGCGGCCGGCCAGAACGTGGTCATTTCCTCGGCCTTCGATCCCACCCGTAAAATCCCAAGCCGGCTGGCGGTGGTCGGCCGACAGGTGGATCCGGCGACCCGGCTGGTGACGGTCACCGCCCCGGTTCCGGGCGCCGCGCCGGCGCTGGGAGCGGCGGTGGAGGGCGTCATCACCGTGGCCAGCCACGGCGGCCTCGTCGTTCCCGCCGCCGCGGTGGTCTACGACGAAGCCGGCGCGCACCTGTTCGTCATTCGCGGCGGCAAGGCGCGTCAGGTCACGGTGAAGCCCGGCGAGACGCAGGGCGACGACCTGGAAGTGGCCGGCGCCCTGACCGCCGGCGAGCCGGTCGCGGTCCAGGGGGCCTATCAGCTTCAGGACGGCCTGGCGGTGCGGATCCGCCCCAGATGAAGGCGTCGGACCTCATCGCCCGGCACCGGCGCTCGCTGCTGGCGGTTCTGGCCATCGGCCTCCTGGCCGGCGTCCTGGCGGGCCTCGCCCTGCCGGTGGGCCTGTTCCCCAACATCTCCTTTCCGCGCCTTTCGGTGGCCATCGAGGCGGGGGACCGGCCGATCGATCAGACCGAAGCGGTGGTCACCCGGCCCCTGGAACTGGCGGTGCGGGCGGTGCCGGGCGTGACCTCGCTGCGTTCCACCACCAGCCGCGGGGCGGCGGAACTGCGGGTCGCCTTCGCCTGGGGCGCCGACATGAACCTGGCCTTGCAGCGCACCCAGGCGGCCCTGGCCCAGGCGTCCCGGACCCTGCCGCCGGGGGTGACCTTTTCGGTGCGGCGCATGGACCCGACGGTCTTTCCGGTCGCCGCCTACAGCCTGACCTCCGACCGCATCGGGCCGATCGCGCTGCGCCGCTACGCCGACCTCACCCTGACGCCGCTCCTGACCTCGGTCAAAGGCGTGGCGCGGGTGGATTCCCTGGGCGGCGGGGTCGGCGAATATCAGGTGACGGCCGATCCGGCCGCCCTGCGCGCCTATGGCCTGACCCTGGCCGATGTCACACAGGCCCTCGGCGCGGCCAATGTGCTGGAGGCGAGCGGCAAGCTGGAGGATCGCGGCAAACTCTTCCTCACCCTCGCCGACAGCCGCCTGGCCGGCGTCGCCGATATCGAGAAGGTGGTGATCAAGAGCGCCGGCGGCGGCATCGTGCGGCTGGGCGACGTGGCCGCCGTGCGCCTGACCAGCGCCCCCAGTTTCATCCGGGTGACCGCCGACGGCCGGGACGCGGTCAGCGTCCAGGTCTATCAGCAGCCCAGCGGCGATACGGTGCGCATCGTCCGCGACATCGCGGCGGTGTTCGCCAAGGCCAGGGCGAGCGCGCCGCCCGGCCTCCATGTCTCGGCCTGGTACGACCAGAGCGAACTGATCGTGACCTCGGCGCGGGGCCTGGCCGAGGCGATCGCCGTCGGCGCCTTCCTGGCCGCCCTGGTGCTGTTGTTCTTCCTGCGCAACCTCGGGGTCACCGTGGCCGCCGTGGTCGTGGTGCCGATCGTGCTCGCCCTGACCACCCTGGTCCTCAAGGCCCTGGGCCAAAGCTTCAACATCATGACCCTGGGCGGCATGGCGGCGGCCATCGGGCTGATCATCGACGACGCCATCGTGATGATCGAGCACATGGAGCGGCGGGTGGCCGAGGGCGGCGACGACCGGCTGGGGGCAATGCGGGCGGCGGCGGCGGAGTTCTTCCGCCCCCTGGCCGGCTCGTCGGCGGCGACCATCCTGATCTTCCTGCCCCTCGCCTTCCTCACCGGGGTCACCGGCGCCTTCTTCAAGGCCCTGTCCCTGACCATGGCGGTGGCCCTCACCGCCTCCTTCCTGCTCGCCTGGCTGGTGGTGCCCATCCTGATGGAGCGGCTCTATCACAGGGCGAAACCCAAGGAGCGCCGGCCCTCGCGCCTGGCGGCCACCTATCGCCGGGCCCTGGAGCGGACGACGGCGCGGCCGTGGATCGCCGGCGCGGTCCTGGTTCCGCTGGCGATCGCCGGCGTGTTCGCCTTCATCACCCTGCCCAGCGGCTTCATGCCGAAGATGGACGAGGGGGGATTCATCTTGGACTACATCACCCCGCCGGGAACCTCCCTCACCGAGAGCGACCGGCTGGTGCGCCAGATCGAGGCCATTCTCCGCGCCACGCCGGAGGTGGCGACCTATTCGCGGCGCACCGGCGCCCAACTGGGCGGGGCGCTGACCGAGCCCAACGTCGGCGACTTCTTCGTGCGCCTGAAAAAGCCGCCGCGCCGGGGCATCGAGGCGATCATGAACGACGTGCGCGGCCGGGTGCAGGCCGAGGTTCCCGGCGTCGATATCGAGACCGCCCAGCTGATCGAGGATCTGATCGGCGATCTCACATCGGTGCCCCAGCCCATCGAGGTGAAGCTGTTCGGCGAGGATGAAGCGCAGCTCCACGCCACCGCCGCCCAGGTCGCCAGGCAGGTGGGCGCGGTGCGCGGGCTCACCGAAGTGCGCGACGGGGTGGTGGTGGCCGGAGACGCCCTCGATGTCCACATCGACCTGGCGCGGGCGGCCCTGGAAGGGATCGCCCCGGCCGAGGCATCCAGGCAGATCGGCGCCCTGCTGGGCGGGGCGGTGGCGACGCAGGTGCAGTCCGGGCCGCTCCTCACCGACGTTCGGGTGTGGATACCGGAGGCACAGCGCGGGCGGGTCGGCGACATCGCCGGCCTGCCGCTGCGGGCGGCGGACGGCCATATCTTCGACCTCTCCCGCATCGCCACGGTGGAGACCCTCATCGGCCAAGCGGAGATCGAGCGCGAGGGCGGCCGGCGGATGATTCCGGTCACCGCCCGGGTGGTGGGGCGCGACCTCGGCGGGGCGGCCAAGGCCGTGCAGCGCCTGCTCGCAGCCCCCGGCGCCCTGCCGGCCGGGATCAGCTTCGAGATGGGTGGCCTCTACGCCGAACAGCAGTCGGCATTCAAGGGCCTGGCGACGGTGTTCGTGGCGGCGCTCGGCATCGTCACCGTCCTGTTGCTGCTTCTCTACGAGAACTTCCGCATCGTCGGGGCGATCGTGGCCATGCCGCTCAGCGCCGCCTGCGCGGTGGCTGGGGGCCTTTGGCTGGCCGGGGTGGAGCTCGACATCATGGCCCTGATGGGCCTGACCATGGTGATCGGCATCGTCACCGAGGTGGCGATCTTCTATTTCACCGAATACGACGGCCTGATCGCCGAGGGCGTGGCCCCGCGCC
>JBPCMA010000002.1:0-7866 GCA_051002715.1 Caulobacteraceae bacterium | reverse complement strand
TCGACTTCGTCGTCGAGATCATCCGAAGGTCCGACGACCAGAAAGGCTTCGAGGTTCTGCCTCGCCGCTGGGTGGTCGAGCGCAGCTTCGGCTGGATGACGAGGTGGCGGCGCCTCGTCCGCGACTACGAGGCCCGCCTCGACGTCTCCGAGGCCATGATCCTCGTCGCCATGGGCGGCAATCTGCTACGCCGAAACGCTCATCCGTGAATTTCCAAACGGACTCTTAGATGTTTCCGACAAGACGACGCATAGTCACCGTAACCGATGAACCTTGGCGGAGGGGATGGCGTGGAGGCCTGGCCGAGAATCGAACTCGGGTGCGCGGATTTGCAGTAGGCTATGGTAACGTTCTTGGCCCTTCCATAACGTCCCTTGGCGCCCGTATATATTCGTAAAAACAAACGGTTAACTTTCAATCGGCATTCTGGCATGTTCTGGGTACAGCCCAATGCGTCTGAGGTCCATTTTCACAGGAATTACACCGGCCGATGGCCAGAATCTCGCGATTTCAGTGGCCGTGTCTTAGCGCTCTCAGATCGAAGCGAAAATTGTCGCCGTCCTTGTCGAGGTCGCCAGCGCGGCCCTCCCGGATATGGGCGCCATATCGTTTCGCCTGGGCGCGCAGGCGCGACAGCAGTTCAGGCCCGGCAACCCCGCCGGGAAACCCCGGGGTGTTGTGGCTGCGCGGAATCCAACTGGCGCGCGGCAGGCCGCCGTCGAGCACCATGACGCGGCGGCGGTAGCGGCCGAGATAGGTGGCGGCGGTAAGACCGGCCGGGCCCGCGCCCACGATGACGGCGTCGTAGGTTTCCATGGTGCGGTTCAGGAGCCTTGAGTGTCGATAGGGGGGACTGTCAAGGCAAACTCGCCGGGGCCGGCTTCGCTCCGCCGCCGACGCCCTAACGCGCCAATGGCGGGGTCGTTTCGCCTCATAGGCGGCAACGCCCGCGCAACGAAATACTGCCCCTTCGGTGTCAGGCGGTGCTAGGTCCCCGCGCGACCTGCCGCCCTTGACGTCCCAGGCCCGTTGCGCCAGCGGGCCTAGGTGGCGCCGGTTCGGGTAAACTCCTCGTCTGCTCGACGTGCACCCACGTCGGCGCGTGATCACTGGCGCCCTCCTTTCCGCGTACGGTGCGATCCACGCCGGCCGCGCTCAAACCTGGCGTCAGATCGGGACTCAGCAGCAAATGATCGAGGCGCATACCTTTGTCGTTCGACCAGCGGTGGCGCAGATAGCCCCAGAAGGTCCAAAGAGGCCCGTCAGGCTGGAGGGTCCTGAGCGCGTCGGTCCAACCCTGATCCAGCAGCCGCTGGTAGGCGGCGCGGGTCTCCGGCTGCAAAAGGGCATTCGCCTGCTCGTGGTGCCCCGACCAGATGTCCGCCTCGGTCGGAACGACGTTGTAGTCGCCCGCCAACACGACCGGCACGCCGGCCTCCATCAGGGTCGCGGCATGGGCGATCAGCCGATTAAACCAAGCCAGCTTGTAGGCGAACTTGGGCCCTGGTTGAGGGTTGCCGTTGGGAAGATAGATCGACGCGACGATGACGCCGCGCACGGCAGCCTCAATGTAGCGGGCCTGGTCATCGGCGGGATCGCCGGGCAAGGCACGCCGAGTGGTCACCGGCGTGGCGCCCCGGGCCAGGATGGCCACCCCGTTCCAGGTCCGCTGTCCCCGCCAAACGGCGCCGTAGCCCGCCGCCTCGATCGCTGCGACGGGGAAGGCGCCGTCATGGGCCTTTAGCTCCTGCAGGCAGACCACGTCCGGCTTCTGCGTCGCCAGCCAATCGAGCAGGTTGGCCAGGCGCTTGTTGACGTTGTTGATGTTGAAGGTGGCGATCCGCATCGCCTAGGCGCCGTCCAAAAGCTGGAGGGTCTCGTGGATGAGCGGCGCCTGGGACGGCAGGATCCGCGTCAGCGCCTCGGCGCTCTCAAAGAAGGCGACGCGGTCCAGTTCCGGAAAGGTCGCGCGCTTTCCCGACCGGGGCGGCCATTCCATCTCGAACGCCCCGGGCATGAACGCCGTGAGATCCAGGTCCCCCTCAGCCGCCCAGCATAGGACGTCCTTGCCCCCTGCTTGGCGTAATGGCGTCAGCGGTCGATCGAGGGGGGGAGGTTTGAGACCGGTTTCCTCCTCGAACTCGCGCAATGCGGCGTCAAGCGGCGCCTCCCCGGGTTGGATCAGACCCTTTGGGACCATCCAGGCGCCGAGGTCCTTTCGGGCCCACACCGGCCCTCCGGGGTGACCGAGCAGAAAGTCCGTTCCCCGGGGGGTCCGGCGGTAGACAAGGATGCCCGCGCTGGTCACGCCCATGAGGTGGACGTCAGATCTTGCCAAGGCGCTTGATGGCGTTGGCCAGCGGCCGGTCGCCGTCGCAGTAGGCTTCCCAAGCCTTGAGCTTTTTCACGAGCGCCGGGACGGTGCGCACCGTGTAGCTAGCGGGGTCCAGGCCCTTCTTCACTTGGCTCCAGGTTAGGGGCATGGAAACCGGCGCCCCTGGCCGGCCGCGCGGCGACAGCGGCGCCACGGCGGTCGCCATGCGGTCGTTGCGCAAATAGTCCAGGAAGATGCGCCCCGTGCGCTCCTTTTTGGCCATGTTGATCAGGTAGCGATCGGGCGCATCGGCGGCCATCCCCTTGCAGACGTCGCGGGCGAACGCCTTGGCGATCGCCCAGTCGATGCTCTCCGCTTCAAGCGGCGTGACCACGTGAAGCCCCTTGCCCCCCGTGGTCTTGCAGAAGCTGACCAGGCCGAGTTCCTCAAGCCGGTCGCGCACTTCGCGCGCGCTCTCGATCACCACATCGAAGGCGACGTCTGGTGCGGGATCAAGGTCGAAAACCAGCCGGCCGGGTTGCTCGGGTGAGAAGGGCTCGGAATTCCAGGGGTGCAGCTCCAGCGCCCCGGTCTGGGCGGCGGCCACTAGGGCTTCCACGCTGTCGAATTGGATGTAGGGCTTGCGGTCGCCCCAGACCTCGACCTCGGTGATTAGGGACGACTGGCCCTTGGCGGCGTGGCGCTGGAAGAAGTTCTGCTCGCCGTTGATGCCGTCCGGCATGCGGATCATCGAGCAAGGCCGGCCCTTCACGTGGGGCAGCATCCACTCGCCGACCGCTTCGTAGTACTGCGCCAGCTCCAGCTTGGTCACCGGCTTGCCGTCGTGGGCGTCGGGCCAGAGCGGCTTGTCCGCATGCGAGATCGTCACTCCGATCACCGGGACCGATCCACGCGGGATCACGGTCTTGGTGTGGATTGTCGTGGTCGGCGCTGGCTCCTTCAGTTCGGTCGTCGACGCCGGCGCCGGGGTCTCAGCCTCGACCTCCTTGGCGGGCTTGTCCTCGCGCAGGCCCTTAAACGACGCTTGGCGCAAAGTGCCGTCGCCGGTGAAGCCGGCGTACTGGATCTCCGCCACCAGGTCGGGTTTCACCCAATGAACACCGGCTGCCTTTTTGGGCGCGGTCTCACCCTTGAAGGGGTTCTCGTCGATCTCCAGGGCCTTCAGCTTCGGCAGGATGCGGGCGACGGTGTCGCGTCCGAAGCCTGTGCCGACGCGGCCGACGTGCACCAGTCCGCCATCGCGATTCACGCCGCAGATGAGCGACCGAAAGTTCTCGCCCGTGGTCGTCCAGCCGCCGATGACCACCTCGTGGCCCTGCCTACATTTGGACTTGGCCCAGCTTTCACTGCGGCCGGACTGGTACGGCCCGTCGAGCCGCTTGGAGACGATGCCTTCGAGCTCCATGCGGCAGGCGGAGAGCAGCACCGCGTCGCCGGCGGTGATGAAGTGGTCGACATAGCGAATGTTGGGCGGCGCATCTTCGACATGGGCCTCCAACCGGGCCTTGCGCTCGGTGAGCGGCAACGGCCGCAGGTCCTCTTTTCCGTCAAACATCTGGTCGAAGACGAAGAAGACCAGGTCCTTGGTCTTGGCGTCGGAGATAGCCGCCTGCAGGGCCGAGAAATCCGGGGCGCCGGTGTGGTCCAGCGCCACCACCTCGCCGTCGAGGATGCCGTCGCCGAGCTTGGCGCCCGCGGCGACAATCTCCGGAAACTTGGATGACCAGTCGAGACCCTTGCGGCTCAGGAGCGTGGCCTTGCCGCCGACGGTGCGCAGCTGCATCCGGTAGCCGTCGAACTTGATCTCGTGCGCCCAGCCCGGGCCGGCTGGCGGCTTGTCCAAGAGTTTTGTGAGCTGCGGCTCGACAAAGGCCGGCAGCGCCGCGACGGTCTTGGTCCTCGCGGTCGATACCTTCGCCGTGGTGGGCGCGATCAGGCCGGCGAGCGCGCTGTCGTCGCGATTGCTCTGCCACACAGATCCGGCCGCCGCGCCCATGGCGGTCATGAACGGCGACGCCGTCCTGCCCTTGCCGTTGGTGATCTCGGTCATCGTCCGCCCCGAAGCGACGGAGCGATCGTCTGCGGTCGGCCCCGTCGCGTTGCCTTCGACGGCGCCCTCATCGCGATGCTTGATCATGAGCCAGGTGGCCTTGCCGCGGCTGTCGCGCTTAGTGCGCACGATCACCCACGAGCCGTGCATCCGCTCGCCTTCCATGACGAATTTTAGCTCGCCCTTGGCCAGAGCTTGGCCGATTTTCTCGAAGCCCTTTTCCGGCGCCCAATAGCCGCGGTCCCACAGCATTACCGTGCCGCCGCCATATTGGCCCTTGGGGATCGTGCCCTCGAAGTCGCCGTAGTCGAGTGGATGGTCTTCCACCTCCATCGCCATGCGCCGGTCTTTGGGATCGAGGGAAGGCCCCTTCGGCACAGCCCAAGACCGAAAGGTCCCCTCGTATTCGAGGCGCAGGTCGAAGTGCAGGTGGCTGGCCGCGTGCTTCTGGATGACGAATCGCAGCGCCTTCGAGGCCACGACCTTCGCGCCTTGGCCCGACGGCTCGGCCGTTTGGCTGAAGTCCCGCATCTCCTGGTACTTGGCGAGTTTGGGGGTGGCCATGGTTTGCTCCGACTCGGGTAAAGATCGTCAACGATCACCTCGGCCATACGATCCGAGCGGCTGTAAGCGCCCATGAATCCTTTCTCGGCCCGGCGCGTTGAGAGACTAGGAGACCAAGGACATGACCCAAATCGCCAGCGAAACCCGCCAATTCGCCGTCCACGCCCGCCATGTGGACAGCCATCACGCACGGATGCTGGCGGAAGTTTCGTTCGAGGCGGCCGCCGTCGCCTACGTCGAAGACTTCCACCCACCCATCGGCGACGATAATGAGATTAGCGTCATCGTGCGCGACGTGGGGACCGGCCACGAGCACTGTTTCAAGATCGATTTGGAGTCCGGCGCAGCCGCTCCATGTGGCTAGTCGAACCAATCACCGGGAAAGTCGTTGAGTCGCCCGGGCGGCCACTCACGGCTCCGCCGGAGGGATCGACATGGCGTTTCGCCCGAGCTGGCAAGGTCACCTGAGGCTCTCGCTCGTCACCTGCCCCGTCGCACTTTACACCGCCACCAATTCAGGCGGCGACGTGCACTTCAACCTGATCAATCCCAAGACCAACAATCGGATCAAAATGATCACGACCGACCCCGACACGGGCCCCATCGAGCGCTCGGAGCTGGTCAAGGGCTATGAGGTCTCCAAGGGCGAATACATCCTGCTCACCGAGGAGGAGATCAAGTCCGTCAAGCTGGAGAGCACCAAGACGATCGACATCGAGCGGTTCGTACCGGGCGACGAGATCGACCGGATCTACTGGGACAACCCCTACTACCTCGCGCCCGACGGCAAGCTCGCCCAGGAGGCGTTCGGCGTTATCCGCACCGCGCTGGAAAAGTCCGGCCAGATCGCCCTGGGCCGCATCGTCATGGCCACCCGAGAGCGGATTCTGGCGCTGGAGCCCCGCGGAAAGGGTATCCTGGCCTACACCATCCGGTCCGACGCCGAGGTTCGCCAGCCCAACGAGATCTTCGGTGGCATCAGCGACGCCAAGCCCGACGCGGCCATGATCGCCATCGCCGAAAAGATCATCGAGCAGCAGGAAGGCCCGTTCGACCCCAGCCAATTCGTGGATCGCTACGAAGAGGCGCTGAAGGCGCTGATCGAGGACAAGAAGAAGGGCCACAAGCCCGCGAAGGTCGCTGAGCCGGACGACACCAACGTCGTCGATCTGATGGCCGCGCTGCGGGCCAGCCTCAACGCGAAGAACAGGGGCGGCGCGAAACCGGCGGCCTAGGACAAGCCGGCCAAGGCGCCGGCGAAGGCCAAGACCCGCAAAACAGGCTGACGTCAGCTCTCGCCCCAAGCTTCCCGGTGGGATGTTCTGGCGCCCACGGCCTCGGCGGTGGGGGCTTTGCGAGCATCGACATAGGCGCTCTGGGCGGCCGCGCGGCGGGCCTCCAGGACCTCCTCCTCCTTTCGGAAATCCGCCTCCTCGCGCCTGCGACGCTCATCGAGTTCTCCCAGCGCTTTCTCGGCAGCGTCGAGTTTGGACCGATCAGCCGGGGGTCGAGCCGGGGCGGCTGGCTCCGGATTGGCGGCCGGCTTGGTCGCGGCGGCGATCGCTGTTTCATCGGCCGTGACCGTCGCCTCTCCGCTGGCGAACAAGTTCTGGTGCGTGCCTCAGGCCCGCAGCGCCTCCGCCCGGCTCGGCGCCGCCATGACGGTGTCGTAGAATCCGAACTGGGCTTGGAACACTTTGAGCTTGCGACCAGCCACTAAATGTCCCTTCCCGCTGGGCCCCGACTGAGCAGCGCGACAGTACGACGGTCGGGTACACCTCCACACCAGCGATCGAGCGCCCTCTGGTATGGCCCGCCGGGCGCAGCGATGGTGAACAGGGTCAACGAGGAGCAGAATTTGAGGTCGTCAGGGGAGCCGAAAAGCGCATGAAGCGACGGTGCGGTGCCGGCCTGTACGGCCTCCACCGCCATCTTCAGCCTCGCGCCGAGCACGGGATGTTCTAGAAAGGCGGTCGCCTCATCTAGCCCCGAAATGCCGTAGAACCGCGCGGTCGGGGTGACGCCCAGCCCCTTCAACTGCGGAAAGACGAACCACATCCAATGGGTCCGCTTTCGCCCGGCGCGAAGCTCCTCGATGGCCGCGTTCAACGTCGCGGCTTGCGCGCTAATAAACCGGGATAGATCGTATGGATCGGCGCTCATCGGATGCGGCCTAGTCCCCTAGGGTCAGGACTCATTGATCACAGTCAAAATATCACGGTTTGGCGATGCAGATGGTCGACATGAAGGTGTGGGCGCACTGATCGTAGCGGGTGTGAACGCGCCGCCAGTCTTTGATGCGACCGAACGGCTCTGTCAGCTCAAATTCACGGGGCGCTGACGAGGGCCGGATATGCGGCCGAACGACCAAGTCGCCCAACCGCTTTCGAACTGTCGGCCGTCAACAAGGCGTTGGACACGGTGGCCTATCACTTCACCAGCGAGCCTGACTTCTTCGCCACGAAGCCCGAGCAGTCGAACTACGGCGGTCCAACGGTCGGCCCGCATCTCAGATCAAGTCCGACCTAGCCATGCAACCCTGGACTAAGAGGCTGTTTGGAAAATTGCACGACTGGGATTCTCAGGTGATGCGGGTCATGATTCAAGCTCTGGATGTGGACAGAGCAGAGCCGTGGCCGGATGGCGAAGATCGCCAAGAAGACGAAGCGCTATCCGTCGGACCTGACGGATGAGGAATGGGAGCAGATCGCGCCGCTGATGCCCAAGCCGGGGCGTCGGGGCCGGCCGCGGGAGGTGGAGTTCCGCGAGGTGATCAACGCGGTGCGCTACTTGGTGCGTTCGGGCTGCGGCTGGCGGATGCTGCCGGTGCATTTTGGCCCGTGGCCGACGGTCTACGGCTGGTTCCGGGAGTTGGCGCGGCGGTTCCTGTTCCAGACCATCCACGATCTGGCGCTGA
>JBPCMA010000001.1:0-11589 GCA_051002715.1 Caulobacteraceae bacterium | reverse complement strand
GGGGGTCCCGCCCGCTCTTTTGGGTCGGGAGTGTGGTTGGGGGTGCCTTGGGGGTTTCTTTTTCGGCGGGGAAAGGGTGGGGGCACCCCCCCGCTCCGAAGACATCGACAACCCTACGCCGCCTCCTTCTTGAACTGCGCCGCTTCGGTGGATTCCGCCAGGGCGGTGGTCGACGAGGCGCCGCCGGCGATGGTCTGGGCAATCTGGTCGAAATAGCCGGCGCCGACCTCCCGCTGGTGGCGGGTGGCCGAATAGCCGTGCGCCTCGGAGGCGAATTCGGCCTCCTGTAGCGCCGCATAGGCGGCCATGCCGCGATCCTTGTAGTCGCGGGCGAGTTCGAACATTCCGTGATTGAGGCTGTGGAAGCCAGCCAGGGTGACGAACTGGAACTTGTAGCCCATGGCTCCCAGCTCGCGCTGGAAGGCGGCGATGGTCGGCGCGTCCAGGTTCGCGCCCCAGTTGAACGATGGCGAGCAGTTGTAGGCCAGCAGCTTGCCCGGATGGCGGGTCAGCACCGCCTCGGCGAACTGGCGCGCTTCGCCGAGGTCCGGGTGCGAGGTCTCCCACCACAGGACGTCGGCGTAGGGCGCATAAGCCAGCCCCCGGGCGATGCAGTGAGCCAGGCCCGTCCCCTCCTTCAGGTGGTGGAAACCCTCGGGCGTGCGCGCGCCGGCGGCGATGAAGGCGCGGTCGCGCTCATCCACGTCGGAGGTGATCAGCTTGGCGCTTTCCGCGTCGGTGCGGGCGAAGGTCACGGTCGGGACGCCGCACACGTCGGCGGCCAGCCGCGCGGAGACCAGGTTGCGGATGTGGGCCGAGGTGGGGATCAGAACCTTGCCGCCCATGTGGCCGCACTTCTTTTCCGAGGCGAGCTGGTCCTCGAAGTGGACGCCCGCCGCGCCCGCCTCGATGAAGGCCTTCATGATCTCGAAACTGTTCAGCGGGCCGCCGAAACCGGCCTCGGCGTCGGCGACGATGGGCAGGAACCAGTCACGCCCCGCCCCGCCCTCGGCGTGTTCGATCTGGTCGGCGCGCTGGAGAGTGCGGTTGATCTTGCGGCAGAGCTCCGGCGCGGCGTTGGCCGGATAGAGGCTCTGGTCGGGATACATGGCCCCGGCGGTGTTGCTGTCGGCCGCCACCTGCCAGCCGGAGAGATAGATGGCCTTCAGGCCCGCCTTGGCCATCTGCATGGCCTGGGCTCCAGTCATCGCGCCCAGGGCGTTGACGTAGGGCTCGCTGGCGAGCGCCTTCCACAGCCGGTTGGCCCCGCGCTCGGCCAGGGTGTGGGCGATGGGAAAGGAGCCGCGCAGCCGTTCCACCTGGGCAGGCGAATACGGCCGCTCGACGCCGTCGAACCGGCCGGCGGGCGCGCCGTGAACCAGTCCGTCAAATTCGTGCATGGTCTAGCCCTCCCAAAATCAAGTGTCACCGCCTCGATACCGTCTGGCGGACGGCGGGGCCAAGCCGGAATTCCAGTGAAAGGGCGAGTTGTCACGACGCGACATTGTGATGACAGTTAATTTATGACAAATCCGCCCACATGACGCCGGCATCGGAACGCAAGCTTTTCCTGGGCGCGCGGCTCAAGCGCATCCGCCGCGACCTGGGCCTTACCCAGGCCCGCATGGCCGAGGATCTGGGGGTGTCGCCCAGCTACCTCAATCTGCTCGAGCGCAACCAGCGCCCGCTCACCGCCCAAATCCTGTTGCGCCTGGCCCAGACCTACGACATCGACCTGCGGGGGCTGTCCAACGACGCCGACGCCGGCGGGGCGCGCGACCTTGCCGAGGCGATGGCCGATCCCCTGTTCCGCGATCTGGCCATCCCCCGCCACGAGATCGCCGAGGTGGCCGAAAATTCACCGGGCGTCGCTGATGCGGTGATCAGGCTCTACCGCGCCTTCGCCGAGCGTCGCCGGCTGGTCGATCTGGGGACCGAAGCGAACGCCTCGGTAACCCCATCGGACTGGGTGCGCAATTTCATCCAGGCCCAGCGCAACTATTTTCCCGAATTGGACGAGGCGGGCGAGGCGCTGGCCGCCGAACTCGCCCCCGAGCCCCTGGGCTTCGCCGCCGCCGCCCGGGCGCGGCTGGCCGAGCGCCATGGGATCGAGGTGCGGGTGGTCCCGCGCGAAGTCTTGCCCGATTCGGTGCGCCGCTTCGATCGCCACCGCCGCCGGCTGATGCTGTCGGAGACCCTGCGCGGCCCCAGCCGGGCCTTTGCCGCAGCCTATCAGCTCGCCCTCCAGGAACACGAGGCCGATCTCGCCGCCGCCGTCGCCCGCGCCGCGCCGCCCGACGCGCCGACCGCGCGCCTGCTCAAGGTCTCCCTGGCCAACTACCTGGCCGGCGCGATCATGATGCCATACGAGGCGTTTCGCGACGCCTGCGAGGGGGTGGGTCACGACATCGAGCTCGTCCGCGCCCGCTTCGGCGCCAGCTTCGAGCAGGCCTGCCATCGCCTGACCACCCTCTCGCGTCCCACCGCGCGGGGGATTCCGTTCTTCATGCTGCGGGTCGATTCGGCCGGCAACGTCTCTAAGCGCTTCGCCGGCGGGGCCTTCCCCTTCTCGCGGTTCGGCGGCGCGTGCCCAAGGTGGCGCATCCATTCGGCATTCCGCTCGCCGGGGCGGATTCTCACGCAGATCGTAGAGACGCCCGACGGGGCGCGCTATTTCACCCTGGCGCGGACGGTGCGGCGCATCGCCTCGCCGCACGCCGAGGAGGATTCGGACCTGGCCATCGGGCTGGGCTGCGAGCTGAAATACGCCAGCCGCCTCATCTATGCGCGGGGCCTTGACATGGCCGACCCGGCGGTGACCCAGATCGGGCCGGCTTGCCGGGTGTGCGAGCGCCCCGCCTGCCCCCAGCGCGCGGCCGAGCCAGCCGGCCGGACCCTCACCATCGACGATTTCACCAAATCCATCTCCCCCTACCCTTTCGCGGCCGGGTGAGAGCGCCAGGACATGTTTTTCCCCGCTTGCGGCCCGCCGGCCACAGTGCGGCGACTGTTTGTCGGTTTGGCGCCGCTGGACAGTTGACGCCCCTTTGGCGATGCCTCAGGTTCCGCAACCGAACATCTGTTGGCATTCGAGCCCAAGGGTGGTTGGCAATCAGACGGATCCGGCCTTCAGGCCGGGCGGGGAGGAACCATGAAGAAACACATCCTGTCGATGTCCTGCGCCGTGGGCGCGCTCCTCTTCTCCGGCGGCGGCGCCTACGCCGCTGCCGCGGCGGCCGCCGCGCCGGTGGCCGAGGCCAACCCCAGCACAACCATCGGCGAACTGGTGGTCACCGCCGAGCGCCGCGAGGAAAATCTTCAAGATACGCCCATTGCCGTGTCCGCCTTCTCGGGCGACACCCTCAAGGCCAAGCGCCTCGACGGTGGCCAGAATCTGCTGTTGCAGATTCCGAACGCGAACTACTCTCGCACCAATTTCGGCGGGTTCGATTTCAAGATTCGTGGCATCGGCACCGACGTGGTCGCCGGCGGCGTTGTCGGCACGTCTGGCGTCAGTATCAACGAGAACGAATTGCCGGTGTCGGTGAACAACTTCGCCAACACCGATTTTTACGACGTCCAGCGCGTGGAGGTTCTGCGCGGCCCCCAGGGCACACTCTACGGACGCAACGCGACCGGCGGCGCGGTTGACATCATCACCAACTTGCCCACCGACGACTTCAGCGGTTATGGCACGGCTTCCTACGGCAACTACAACGCGATCAAGTTCTCGGGCGCGGTCAACATTCCAATCGGCGACGCCCTCGCCCTTCGCGTCGCCGGCTTCCGCTACGTCCAGGATGGCTTCGGTCAGAACACGTACCTCGATCGCGGCGTGGACGGCCGTGATCTGGGTTCGATTCGCGCGACCCTTCGATTCAGGCCGAGCGACCGGATCGACGCCTATCTTCTGTTCGAGCACTATGGCGAGGACGACAATCGCAATCGGGTCGGAAAGCAGCTCTGCATCACCGACCCCGGGCCGACGAGCGTCGGCGGTGTCCCGATCGCGCCGGCGGGCGGCGCCGTATTCGGCAACTACGCGGCCTTCCTCAATCAGGGATGCCTGCCCGGGTCGCTCTACCAGAACGCGGCCTATGGCGCGGTCAACAGCAACGCGACATTCCTTGCAACCGGCAATCTTGTAGGGCTGAACAACGGAACCAACGTCTTCGCCAACAATCCGTTCCAGGACCATAACCTCCATAACATAGAGTCCATCATTCAGCCGAGTTTCAAGTCACAGGAAAACCTTGTCGATCTGCATATAGCTTATAAGCTTACCGACAATCTCACTCTCACGTCCATCACCGGCTTCAATCAGGCGTCGGGGACCTCCGAGGAGGACTACAATCGTATTGTGCCGACGACGCCGCTCACGCCCGTCGGCAATGCCTTCCCGCAGGTGATCGCCTTTCAGGCATATGTGGCGGGCAAGATTACTTTACCGCAATTCCTTGCCATATCCAATCTTCCGGTTACCTTGTTCCCCAACGGCGTCGTGCCCGACCCGCAGATCGGCCCGACAAACAAGTTCGCCACGTTCGACTATGGCACCACCGCCAGCAAAGAATACACTCAAGAAATCCGCTTGGCTTCTTCCTATTCGGGTAAATTCAACTTTTCGGGCGGATTGTTTTATAGCGAAATTACTAGTCCTCCAGGATCTACAAACTATTACGTATTCAGCAACGCGTTGACCGGCGCGGCTATTGTCAACAATGCTCTGAACTCTATATTTGGCCCAGCTGGGTCCATTCTCGGCGGTCCCATTCATATTGATCCAGGGACGACTCCTGACGGGAGTGGCCATAATTATTATGACTCTCGCTCCGGTGGGGGTTTCACCAAATCTTACGCCGGATTTGGTGAGGTTTATTACGACATTGCTCCGACGCTGAAGTTGACATTGGGCGGCCGATATACCGTCGATCAGATTACCAACATCGCTTATCCGATCGAAGTTCTCGTGGCCGGCGCGAGTCAGACGCACCTTTACCCTGACGGCTACGGCGGGTTTCCGACCGAATTCTGTGGCGACCCAACCACGTGCCTGACAAACCAGAAAGTCACCTACCGCGAGGTCACTGGCCGCGCCAATCTGGATTGGACCCCGACGCTGCCGTTCACCGACAAGACCCTAATTTACGCCACCTACTCGCGTGGCTATAAGGGCGGGGGTTTCAATACGCCGTGCCAGGTTGGCGGTCTGGGTGTAGCGGGGGGCATCTGTCCCTATCCGAAAAGCTTCACCCCCGAATTCATCAACGCCTATGAAGTCGGTACGAAAAATACCGTATTAGGCGGCCGCATGACCTTGAACCTCGACGGGTTCTATTATGATTATACCGGATACCAGATTTCGACCATCGTCGACAAATCCTCAGTGAACGAGAACATAAACGCGAAAATCTATGGTGTGGAATTCGAGGATGTGTGGTCGCCGATCGCCGACCTCACTTTCAACGCCAACATAGGCTACCTGCATACGCGGATCGATAACGGGCAGAGCCTCGTCGATCAGATAAACCTCACGCAGGGGAATCCCAACTACACCCTGCTTCACGAGGACGACGGCACGGCGTGCCTGGCGAACACGGGCCTTCTGGCCGCCTATATCGCCGGCGGGCTGCCCGCTCCCTTCCTGGGGACCGGCGGCCCGGCGCCCAACTCGCTGTTTCCCGGCCTTTGCGAGCCGGCGAACATCGTTAACGGCGTCAACCAGGGCGGCTTGGCCGACGCCAATGTGAATGGCGTCCCCGTGCAGCTTGGCGGGAAACAATTGCCCGATTCACCATCCGTCACCGTTTCGCTTGGCGCCCAGTACGTCTTCCATCTGCCCCATGATTGGAACGCGACACTGCGCGGGGATTATTATTGGCAGGACGACAGTTTTGCGCGGGTGTTCAACGCGGTGAACGATAAGCTGCAGGCCTACCACGTGGTCAACGCCACCTTGACCTTCGCCAGCGCGCCCGGGGGGCTCGATCTGCAACTTTTCGTTAAGAACGCCTTCAACGCCCAACCGATCACCGGCGTCTACCTCACCAATGACACCTCCGGCCTGTTCCAGAACGTCTTCACCCTCGATCCCCGCACCTACGGCGTTCAGCTCACCAAGAAGTTCTAGGGGGCGATTCGATCCCTCCCCGCGAGGCGGGGGAGGATTTCGACTGGCGTGGCGCATCGGGTAATCCACCTCATCGCCGGCCCCACGGCGAGCGGCAAGTCGGCCCTGGCCCTGGCCTTGGCGGCCGACATAGGCGGCGAGATCGTGGGCGCCGATTCCATGCAGATATACCGCGACCTCCCCATCCTCACCGCCCAGCCGACGCCGGCCGAGCGGACCCTCGCCCCGCACCACCTCTACGGCGTCGCCGACGCCGCCGAGGCGTGGTCAGTGGGCCGCTGGCTGGCCGCCGCCCGCCAAACCCTGGCCGAGATCGCCGGGCGCGGCCGGCCGGCCATCGTGGTGGGCGGCACGGGCCTTTATTTCCGCGCCCTGACCGAAGGGCTGGCCGACCTGCCGCCCACGCCACCCGCCGTTCGCAAGGCCAGCCAGTCGCTGTTCGACGAACTGGGCGAGGCCGGCTTTCGCCGCCGCTTGGCGGCCTTCGACCCATGGGCGGAAGGGCGCATCGCGCCGGGCGACCGTCAGCGCCTGACCCGCGCCCACGAGGTGTTCGTCGCCAGCGGCGCCCCGTTAAGCGCCTGGCAGAACGCCACGGCGCCGGCCCTCGGGCCGGGTTCGTGGCGCGCCGTCGTCCTGAAGCCGCCGCGCGCTGATCTTTACCACCGCTGCGACGCCCGCCTCGTGGCCATGATGAAAGCTGGCGCCTTGAACGAGGTCGCGGCCCTGATGGCGCGGCGGCTGGGCCCCGGGCTGCCGGCCATGAAGGCCCTGGGCGTGGCGCCCCTGGCCCGCCATCTCGCCGGAGAAATTTCCGCCGAGGAAGCCCTCGCCGCAGCCCAGCGGGACACCCGACGCTACGCCAAGCGCCAGCTCACCTGGTTCCGCAACCAGACCCCCGCTTGGCCGAGGCGCTAGCATCGCCGACCGTACTTCCTCTCGGGGCGCATCGCGCCTATATGCAGGGTGTCCGTCACTCGCGGACTATGGAGATAAACGCGCGCGCAATAAGCGGACTGGACCCGGGTGCGATTCCCGGCGGCTCCACCAAATCCTTCCCCGCGTTATCGGCGGGACATCAAGGGGCCGATCAGCATCGACAGACGTCTAAAGGCGTTGCTTTCTCCCGGCGTGGCTCACCGTTTCGGGCCTTAAACTAAATGCGAACGATAACTTCGCTCAAGAGTACGCCCTCGCCGCGTAAGCGGTGCGGACTGACTCGACCCTAGAAGCCCTGGTGTCTTAGCAGCGCCAGGCGGGGCCCGGGGAGCGCCTGCCAACAGAAGCTCCCCACCTATCCACGCCGGCGGGCGGCGCTCCCCATCCTCAGCGCAAGAATGCGAGCGCCTGCCAACAGAAGCTCCCCACCTATCCACGCCGGCGGGCGCGCTCCCCATCCTCAGCGCAAGAATGCGAGCGCTTGCCAACAGAAGCTCCCCACCTATCCACGCAGGCGGGCGCGCTCCCCATCCTTCGTAAGAACTGGGAGGGCCTGCCAACAGAAGCTCCTCACTTTCCCCCGCCAAGCGGCCTTCTCTCGCAAGGGGGTAGGGCGCCCTTTGCCTCGCGGCTCGCCCCGCGCTACGGTCCCTCCCATGGCCAAGGACGACAAGCCCCGGGACCTGATGGGTTATGAGGCCATGCAGCAGGACGCCCTGCGCGGCGTGGTGCGCGCGGCGCTGGCCAGGGCCGCGAGTCCGCGCGGCCTGCCCGGCGACCATCATTTCTATATCAGTTTCCGCACCGCCGCGCCCGGCGTGGTGGGGCCGGACGACCTGCTTGGCCGCTACCCCGATTTGATGACCGTCGTGCTGCAAAATCAGTTCTGGGACCTGAAGCCCGGTGACAACGCTTTTTCGGTCACCTTGCAGTTCGGCGGGCAGCCCAAGAGCCTTTCCATCCCCTATGCGGCGGTAACCCGCTTCTACGACCCCAGCGTCCAGTACCTGCTGCAGTTCAACCCCCCCACGAACGCTCCGGCGAAGGCCAAGGCGACCGACAAACCGGACGGCGGCCCCGACCCCAAGCGTGGGGGCGGGGATGAACCCAAGATCGTCTCCCTCGACCAGTTCCGAAAGAAGTAGCCCGACGGCGTCGGCGAGGATCAAGCCTTCGCCGCCCACCCGCCGCGACGTGAGGATCATGACTCCCACCCGCACCGAAACCGATAGCTTCGGGCCGATCGAGGTCGCCGCCGACCGCTATTGGGGGGCGCAGACCCAGCGAAGCCTGCGCAATTTCGAGATCGGCTGGGAGAAGCAACCCGCCGCGGTGGTCCGCGCCTTAGGCGTCGTCAAGCGGGCCGCCGCCGAGACCAACATGGCGCTCGGCAAGCTCGACGCGGCGACCGGCGCGGCCATCGTGGCCGCCGCCCAGGAGGTGATCGAGGGCAAGCTGGACGATCATTTTCCCCTCGCCGTCTGGCAGACAGGTTCGGGCACCCAGTCGAACATGAACGCCAACGAGGTGATTTCCAACCGCGCCATCGAGCGGCTGGGCGGCGTCCTGGGGGCCAAGGCGCCGATCCATCCCAACGATCATGTCAATCTCAGCCAGTCTTCCAACGACACCTATCCCACGGCCATGCACATCGCCGCCGCCCAAGAGGTGGTCCACCGGCTGATCCCCGCCCTCCAGGCTCTGCGCAACGCCTTGAACGACAAGGCCCAGGCCTGGGCTGGCATCGTCAAGATCGGCCGTACCCACACCCAGGACGCCACGCCGCTCACTCTCGGCCAGGAGTTTTCCGGCTACGCCCAGCAGGTGGAAAACGGCGTCGCCCGCGTTGAGATGAGCCTGCCGATGCTGATGCAGCTAGCTCAGGGCGGCACGGCGGTGGGAACCGGCCTCAACGCCCCGGTGGGTTTCGCCGAGGCGGTGGCCGACAAGATCACCCAGATCACCGGCCTGCCCTTCACCTCCGCCCCTAACAAGTTCGAGGCCCTGGCCGCCCACGACGCCATGGTCTTCACCCACGGGGCGATGAACACCGTGGCGGTGAGCCTGTTCAAGATCGCCAACGATATCCGCTATCTGGGCAGCGGCCCGCGCTCGGGCCTGGGTGAACTGGCCCTTCCCGAGAACGAACCCGGCTCGTCGATCATGCCGGGCAAGGTCAATCCCACCCAGTGCGAAGCCCTGACCATGGTCTGCGCCCAGGTGTTCGGCAATCAGGCGACCATGACCTTCGCCGGCGCCTCGGGCCAGTTCGAACTCAATGTGTTCAACCCGGTGATGGCCTACAACTTCCTGCAGTCGACCCGCCTGCTGGCCGACGCGGCGCGAAGCTTCACCGAAAACTGCGTGGTGGGGATCGAGCCGCGCGAGGCCAACATCAAGGCCGCCCTGAACCGCTCGCTCATGCTGGTCACCGCCCTCGCCCCCCGGATCGGCTATGACGCCGCCGCGGCGATCGCCAAGGCCGCCCACAAGAACGGCACGACCCTGCGCGAGGAGGCGGTGGGCGGCAACTATGTCACCGCCGCCGAATTCGACGCCCTGGTCCGCCCGGAAAAGATGATCGGGCCGGGGTGAAACCGAGAAGATGATGTCGAGACCGATGGTCGGCTAGGGCGTTGCGTCGCGGCCCTCGCCCCTATTATGTCAACTCCGCCGGGACCGCGCCTTCATGCTCCTATCACCTCCGCCGCGAACCGTTCCATCTCCTCGTACTGCGGGCTCATCTGGAGCAGCAGCAGATCCAGCCCCGCCGCCTCATAGGCCTCGATCCGGCCGCGGACCTGGGCGGCCGTTCCGATGAAGTCGGGGCGAAGGCCACGGTTGGAGACTGAATATTCCTGGATCTTCAGCTCCCGCTCCAGCTCCGTTCCGGCGACCCACTGATCGAAATTGGCGAAGCCCGGGGCCTCGGGATCGAGGGTGGTGATGCGGGCGGCCTCGGCGCGCGCCTCGCTCTCCGTGTCTCGCACGATGGCGTAGGCGGCCATGCCGAAGGTCATGGGGGGTTTGCCCCCGGCGGCGCGGCGAGCCTTCATGTCGGCGATCTTGGCGGCGATCACCGGGGCTTCGTCGCCGTGCATCACATAGGCGTCGCACTGGGCCACGATCATCGCCTTGGCGGCGTCGGACTCGCCGCCGGCGTAGATCGTCGGCTTTTTCACCGGCTTGGGCTCGCAGATGGCGTCGTCGAGCCGGTAGCGCCGGCCGGAGAAGCTGAACCGGGATTCCCGCCACAGGCCGTCCACCACCTCCAACCACTCGACGGTGCGGCCATAGCGATCGTCGTGTTCGTCGAACTGGAGGCCGTAGCTGGCCGCCTCCCGCGCCCACCAGGAGGAGACGACGTTGAGGGAGAGCCGCCCGCCGCTGATCTGGTCGATATTGGCGGCCTGCTTGGCGAACAGGCCCGGTTGATGAAAGTTGGGCCGCACCGCGACCATGAGCTCCAGCCGCTTGGTGACGGCGGCCAGGGCGGCGGCCGTGGACCAGGCGTCGAGGGCCGGCTGGTCCACCCCTTTAATGTCGTTGAGATTGAGTTCGGCCACCAGGGTCAGATCGTAGCCGATCTCCTCGGCTCGCTGGCACAGCCGGCGGGTGTAGTCCCAGGTGGCGGCCATGCCCTCGTCCTTGACGTTGCGCAACCAGCCGCCAAAGACGGGCGCCCAGAAACCGTATCTCACGCCGCCACCTTCCGCCGCCTTGCGACTTCGCCGAGCAGATAGTCTATCAGGTTTTCGTGCGGGTCCCAGCCGAGCACCTCCAGGGGCCGGGCGACGAAGTTGGACATGGCGTTCAGGTCGAAAAACTTCGCCCGGCCGTCGCGGTCGTCGATCATGTATTCGATGCCGCCGACATCGAGGCCCGCCAGTCGCGCCACCTCTTCCACCGCCGTCACGATCGGCGCCGGCGGCGTGTAGGCCTCGATGGCGATGGTGGGTCTGTCGATCATGCAGGCGTCGGCCGGGCAGAGGTCGAAGGTCGATCCCGCGCCGGTGAGGGCAACGCCATAGAGCAGCTTGCCGCCCAACACCTCGCAGCGGATCACCCGCGCCTCGCGGGCCGGCATGTATTCCTGGATAAGGACGACCCCGTCCACGCCAAGGGGGGTCGGCCCATCGGCCAGCGCTGCTTCGAGTTCCCCCGCCGTGTCGTAGCGGGCCATGCCGGCGCCCGAGCCGCCGACATTGACCTTGACGATGACCGGGTAGCCGATCTGGGCCGCCACGGCGGCGACATCGCCGCGCCGGTGCGCGACCCGCGTTTTGGGAATGTCGAGGCCGGCGCGGCGGAACAGACTAAGCTGGCGCGCCTTGCTGGTGTCATAGGCCAACACCCCGGCGCCGTTGACCACCCGCGCGCCCAGCCCCTCCCAATGGTCCAGCACCGCCAGACTGTAGAACAGCGCGTGCTCCTCCTGGCGCAGGAAGGAAGACATGGCGAGGCGATTGAGGATGACCGGCGCGGGCGCCTGGCTGTCGGCGAGGTCGAACCCATGATCG